>DASRGK010000122.1:0-40378 GCA_035651055.1 Bauldia sp. | reverse complement strand
GTCGACGGCTTCATCGGCGCGCTGCCCGAGAGTCAGGTCAAGGCCTTCATCGACCGCGTCGTCGGTCCGAAGGGTCCCTCGGATACCGAGCGGCTTGTCGCGGAGGGCGAGAAGCTGCTGGCTGCCGGCGATAATGCCGGGGCGGCCGAGATCTTCGCCGACGTCGTTCAGGCCGAGCCGCAGTCGATTGCAGGCGTAGTCGGCCTTGCCAGCGCCATCCTTGCAGGGGGCGATGTGGAGAACGCCGCCCAGACGCTCGCCGTCCTCCCGGCTTCCGCCGCCGGCGACCCGCGGGTCGCGGCGGTCCGGGCCAAGCTCGAACTTGCCCGCCAGACCGAGGCGCTCGGCGACACCGGCGAGCTGGAAGCGCGCGTCGCCGCCAACCCCGACGACTTCCAGGCGCGTTTTGACCTCGCCCTGCTCCTCAACCAGAAGGGCGAGCGCGAGGCGGCCGCCGACCGCCTCCTTGAAATCCTGCGCAAGAACCGTAGTTGGGAGGATGACAAGGCCCGCAAGCAGCTGGTGCAGTTCTTCGAAGCCTGGGGCCCGATGGATGCGGCGACGCTCTACGGACGGCGGAAGCTCTCATCCGTCCTGTTCTCTTGAGGCTTTAGCGTGAAGGCAGGCAATCGCGTCTACGAGTCTCCGGAAGCGCTTCCGGAAGTCATCCCGGTATTTCCGCTGGCGGGCGCCCTTCTCCTGCCGCGGTCGGAAATGCCGCTCAACATATTCGAGCCGCGCTATGTCCAGATGATCGACCGCGCGATCGCGGCCGACCGCGTCGTCGGCATGGTCCAGCCGGACGAGAAGCTGGCGCCCTCGGCCTTCGGCCCGAAGCTCTGCCGCATCGGCTGTGCCGGACGCATCACCAGCCTCGCCGAGAGCGGCGACGGCCGCTATCTGGTCACCCTCACCGGGATCGCCCGTTTCGCGATTCTGGAAGAGGTCGACCACGGCACGCTGTTCCGCCAGTGCCGCGTCAGCGCCGCCTCCTTCGCCGGCGATTTCGCCGAGGCCGAAGGGGAGACGATCGACCGCTCGGCCGTGATCAGGACTTTCCGCGACTACCTGGAGGCACACAACCTCGACGCCGACTGGGAGAGCGTCGGCCGCGCCTCGAACGAGACGCTGGTCAATGCGCTTGCGATGATGGCGCCGTTCGGGCCGGCCGAGAAGCAGGCGCTCCTCGAAGCGCCGAGCCTGCGCTCGCGCGCCGAGACACTGGTCGCGCTCACCGAAATGTCGCTCGCCCGCGAGCCGGGCGCCGGCCGTTCGCTGCAATAGCCATGAGCGAGACGCCTCCTCCGGCCGGGCGGATCGATCCGCGCCTTCTCGAGATCCTGGTCTGCCCGGTGACCAAGACGACGCTCGAATACGATGCCGAGCGTCAGGAACTGATCAGCCGCGCCGCCAAGCTCGCCTACCCGATCCGGGACGGCATCCCGATCATGCTGCCCGAGGAGGCCCGGCCGCTCGACGGCTGAACCGGCAATCTCGGCGCGATGGTTTCGGTCGTTTGCGTGAACCGGTCTCGACGAACCGCGGTGTGCCGCGCGCCGGCAAGCCCCGGCCGCTGATCAGATCGCCTCGCCTCTCAGCAGCCGCGGCAGGTCGCCCCCCTCGCCCGCAGCCTCGCGCATGAACAGGCGTTTCAGTCCGGGCAGGCGGTCGACGATGCCGAGCCCCACGTCGCGCACGAGCCGGACGAGCGGATTGTCGTTGGAGAAGAGCCGGTTGAGCCCGTCCGTCACGAGGCCCATTTCCACCGTGTCGAACCTCCGCCAGCGTTCGTAGCGTTCGAGGACTGAAAGCGCGCCGATATCGAGCCCGAGACGGTCGGCATCGACGATCGTCTCGGCGAGCGCCGCCGCATCGCGGTAGCCGAGGTTGAGTCCCTGCCCGGCGATCGGGTGGATCCCGTGCGCGGCGTCGCCGACCAGCGCGAAGCGCGGTTTGACGAAGGAACGGGCCAGTGTGAGCCCGAGCGGAAAGGCGCGCGCCGGCCCGACCGGCGTGACCTTGCCGAGCCGATGGCCGAAGCGGCGCTCGAGCGCCCGCTGGAAAGTGGGCGCATCCGCCGCCACAAGACGCTCCGCGTTGGCCCTCGCCTCGGTCCAGACCAGGGAGGCGCGATTGCCCCGGAGCGGCAGGATGGCAAACGGGCCTGCCGGCAGGAAATGCTCCTCGGCGCGCCCGCCATGCGGCCGCTCGTGCTCGACCGTGACGACGATCCCGGCCTGGCCATAGTCGACGGCCACCGTCCTGATCCCCGCGAGGTCGCGGAGCCGCGAACGGACTCCGTCCGCCGCGACCAGGAGCCGTGCGTCGATGGTCCCGCGGTCGAGCCGGACGGTAACCCGATCCTCGCGCACCTCGAAGTCGCGGACGCCCGCCGGCGCGACGATCGTACCGCCGCTGGCGCGGAGCGCGGCGGCGAGCGCCGCGGTCAGCGCCGCGTTCGGCACCATATGCGCGAACGGGCCGCCATCCTGGGCTTTTCCGTCGAAGGTCAGGAACACCGGCCGAGCCACGTCCCGCGTGCGGGAATCGGTGACGATCATTTCGGCGATCGGTTGCGCTTCCCCGGCGACCGCGTCCCAGACGCCGAGCGCTTCGAGCATCCGCCGCCCGGCCGCGGCGATCGCCGAAGCGCGGTTGTCCGCCGCCGCCACTGGCGCCGCATCGACGACGGCCAGCGAGAGGTTTGGTGCGCCGCGGCGGAGCGCCAGTCCCAGCACCAGCCCGACCTGGCCGCCGCCGGCAACGACGATGTCCGCCCGATCCGAAGCCTGTCCGTTCATCACCACGCCTGCCCGTTGCGACGGCACCATGATATCACCGCGCCGCACCGGAACCGCAGCCAATGTCCCAGGCCGTCGAAACCCTGCTTGCCATCCTCGACCTCGAACCGCTCGAGGAGAACCTCTTCCGCGGCCGCAGCCCGCAGGTCGGCTGGCAGCGCATCTTCGGCGGACAGGTGATTGGCCAGGCTTTGGTTGCCGCCGCGCGCACCGTGAAGGGGCGCGGCGCGCATTCGCTGCACGGCTATTTCATGCGGCCCGGCGACCCCGAAGTGCCGATCATCTACGAGGTCGACCGCATCCGCGACGGCCACAGCTTCAGCACCCGCCGCGTCGTCGCCATCCAGCACGGCCAGGCCATCTTCTCCATGTCGGCGAGTTTCCAGGTGGACGAGACCGGTCTCGACCACCAGGTGACGATGCCCGACGTTCCGCCGCCCGAGGATCTCCCGAGCGAGACCGAAGTGAAGGCGGCCTACCTCGAACAGGCGCCGCCGAACGTGCGCCGCTACTGGGAGCGGGAGCGTCCGATCGAACTGCGCCCGGTCGACCTGCGCCATTTCCTCAGCCGCGACAAGCTCGCGCCGAGCCAGACCGTATGGGTCCGCGCCACCGGCCGCCTTCCCGACGATCCCGATATCCACCGCTGCGTTCTCGCCTATGCCTCCGACCTCACGCTCCTCGACACCGCCCTCTTCGCCCATGGCCGGATGATCTTTGACCACGACCTGCAGGCCGCGAGCCTCGACCATGCCATGTGGTTCCATCGCCCCTCCCGCGCCGACGAGTGGCTCCTCTACACCGAGGACAGCCCGTCGGCGTCGGGCGCCCGCGGCTTCACCCGGGGCAGCCTCTTCAGCCGCGACGGTCGCCTGATCGCTTCCGTCGCCCAGGAAGGACTGATCCGAATCCGGCCGGCGTAAATCCGGCTTTGCCTCTTTCCTGATCGTCGACGCTTATTGGTTGGGCAAAACGGGATTCTTGCCTACGAATTGGGCATCCATGCCGGGCCATTTCCGGCAGTATTCGATCTCAACGTAAAATCATAAGCGAAATCAGTAATTTAACACAGTGCCATGACTCTGGCACAGACCTTGATTCCTGCTCGGCGGTCAAGGTCGGGGGGCCACCTCCGGCATTCACCCCTCACGCGGGCTCCGTGCGCCTTTCCCTCCCGGAAGGCGGCGGAACGACACGGGAAAAATGCCATGAAAATCGTAATGGCCATCATCAAGCCGTTCAAACTCGACGAGGTGCGCGATGCCCTCACGGCGGTCGGGGTCCAGGGCCTCACCGTCACGGAAGTCAAAGGCTACGGCCGTCAGAAGGGTCACACCGAGATCTACCGCGGCACCGAATATGCCGTGAGCTTCCTGCCGAAGCTCAAGATCGAGGTAGCGGTCGGTTCCGAGCAGGTCGACAAGGTCGTGGAGGCGATTTCAAGCGCCGCCAAGACCGGCCAGATCGGCGACGGCAAGATCTTCGTCTTTGCCATCGACCACGCCGTGCGCATCCGCACCGGCGAGACCGACGCCGATGCCCTTTAGCGCCACCAGCATGAAGAGCGAGTCCCCCCACCGCCGCGGATCGAGCAGCAGTGCCCGTGCGGCGATCGCAATCGATCCGTCAGGGAGCAGTTCGATGAATAACCGGATCTTGAAACAGGCCACCACGTTCTACTACGGCGCCGGCGCCCTCCTCGCGACGGTCCTTCCCGCGCTCGCCGAGGATAGCCCGGCCGCCACAGCCGCCGCGCCCGCAGCCCCGGCCGCGCCGGCGGCACCGCCGGCGATCGACCATGGCGACACCGCCTGGATGCTGACCTCGACCGCGCTGGTCCTTCTCATGACGATCCCCGGCCTCGCGCTCTTCTACGGCGGCATGGTCCGCAAGAAGAACGTGCTCGCCACCGTCATGCAGAGCTTCGCCATCACCTGCCTGGTGACGGTTATCTGGATGGTCGTCGGCTACTCGCTGGCCTTCACCAATGGCGGCTCGCTCAACGGCTATATCGGTGGCCTGTCGCGCTTCTTCCTTGCCGGCATGGACGTCGGGGCGGTCTCCTACACCATCCCCGAATCGGTCTTCATGATGTTCCAGATGACCTTTGCGATCATCACGCCGGCGCTCATCGCCGGGGCTTTCGCCGATCGCATGAAGTTCTCGGCGCTTTGCTGGTTCATGGGACTCTGGTCGATCTTCGTCTACAGCCCGATCGCCCACTGGGTCTGGGGCGGCGGTTTCCTCGGCACTCTCGGCGTCCTCGACTTTGCCGGCGGCACCGTCGTGCACATCAATGCCGGCGTTGCCGGTCTCGTCTGCGCCCTCGTCCTCGGCAAGCGCCTCGGCGCCGGCCACGACAACTTCGCGCCGCATAACCTGGTTCTCTCGGTCATCGGTGCCTCGCTTCTGTGGGTCGGCTGGTTCGGCTTCAACGCCGGCTCGGAAGTGGCGGCCGACGGACGGGCCGGCATGGCGATGGCGGTCACCCAGATCGCCACGGCGGCTGCGGCGCTCGCCTGGATGTTCGTCGAGTGGATCGCCCGCGGCAAGCCGAGCATCCTCGGCATCATCTCGGGCGCCGTCGCGGGCCTCGTCGCGATCACCCCGGCCTCGGGCTGGGTCGACCCGACGGGCGGC
Source organism: Bauldia sp. (assembly GCA_035651055.1). Lineage (GTDB taxonomy): Bacteria > Pseudomonadota > Alphaproteobacteria > Rhizobiales > Kaistiaceae > JAFKKF01. Next base: position 34,937 of record DASRGK010000122.1, on the reverse strand, counting down.
CTGGTCATCGGCATCGCCGCCGGCATCATCTGCGCCTGGGCGGTAATGTGGCTGAAGGCCAAGCTCGGCTACGACGACTCGCTCGATGCCTTCGGCGTCCACGGTGTCGGCGGCTTCGTCGGCGCTATCCTGACCGGCGTCTTTGCGGTCGCGGCGGTCGGCGGCGAGGGCCATTCCGGCCTCATCGACGGCAATCCGGGCCAGGTCTGGACGCAGCTCATGGGCACGCTTGCCACGATCGTCTGGTCGGGCGCGGTCACCTACATCATCCTGAAGATCGTCGACGTGATCGTCGGCCTCCGGGTCACCCGCGAGACCGAGGTCGAAGGTCTCGACATCAACCTCCACGGCGAAGTCGTTCCCTAAGCAAGCTTCGACCGCGATGCCAGACCCGGCCGGCCAAGAGCCGGCCGGGTTTTCTCTTGCCCGTTCCGTTGGTTAATGCCGGCTTTACCAAAGCCGGACTAGGGTCGGAGCCGCAGCGAGCGGCGGACCGGACCGGCCGGAGAGGGCCCCTTTTTCCTGCCGGATTGGATCGCGCCCCGGGCTATGCCCGCGGCGATTCCTTTCCCCTGCCCGCGAAAAAAGCGTGGTTGCCGGCCGTCGCCGGCGGCTCAAATCGGCGAGGCAAGTGCATGCGTTCGACCCGCTCGGTCCCCCTTTCCCTTCCTTCCGACACCCTGAAGCGGCTCGTCCGGCGGAACCTGTCGGCGATCCTCGGTCTCGCCCTGCTGGCGCTGGCCGGGGCCATCGCGGCGAGCCTTGCCACATGGACGGTCGACGACCCGAGTCTCAGCCACGCCACCGACCACGATGCGCGGAACGTTCTCGGCGTTCCCGGCGCGATTGTTGCCGACCTTGTCATGCAGTTCCTCGGCCTCGCCGGGATAGTGCTTCTCCTGCCGCCGGTCGTCTGGGCCTGGCGGCTCGTCTTCGGCGAGCCGAGCCGCTTCTCGTGGCGCACGGCGCTGAGCTGGGTGGCGGGCGCGCTGGTCGCCGCGCTGGCGCTCGCCACCCTGCCGGTCTTCGGGACGTGGCCGCTTCCCTCCGGCATCGGCGGCGTAACCGGCGACCTCCTCCTCAAGGTCCCGGCCTTCTTTGGTGCGAGCCCTGCCGGCGTGACCAACGCCATCCTCGGCATCGTCTTTGCCGCCGCTGCGGTTCTCTTCACCCTCAAGGGCGCCGGCCTGTCGCTTTTCCGCCGGCGAATGGTGGAGGTTGCCGAACGCGCGCCGAAGGTGAAACCTTCGCCGCGCACCGCGATCGCCGAGCATGAGTTCGACTTCGAGGCCGACGCCGACGAATACGAGGAGGACGATCTCGCCTCCGACGGCCCGCCCGGCGAGCGCGGCGAGGAAATGGGGGATGACGACAGCGACCGTCCCGGCCGCCTCACCATGGCGCTCGGCGTCCTTTCCCACGTCGCCTTCAGCACGGCCGGCGCGATCCGGCGTCTCGGCCTCGGCCGGAAGGCGGTGCGGCTTGCCGGGCTGGCCTTCCGCCGGGCTGACGAGGACCTGACCGATTACGGCGCGCGACGCGAGCCGCGCCTGGCGCCGATGGGTGAAGCGGCGGACGGCGACGACGACATGGCCGGCGCGAGTGGCGTGCCCGATGCCCATGACGAGGCCGATCTGTTCATCGGCGAGGACGATCTGGCGGAAGCCCCGGCGCCGCAGGTCCGCCGCCGGCAGGTGACGCCGCCGGCCGCCCGCCCGCGGCCGGCCAGGCGCCCGCCGCCGCCGAAGGAGGAGCCGTTCGAGCTGCCGCCGGTCACCCTGCTCAGCGAGCCGAAGCCGGGCGAGCGCAAGCATTCCGTCAACACCGCCGCGCTCGAGCAGAATGCGCGTCTCCTCGAAGGCGTCCTCGACGATTTCGGAGTTCGCGGCGAGATCATCAACGTGCGCCCCGGTCCGGTCGTGACGCTTTACGAACTGGAGCCGGCTCCGGGCATCAAGTCGTCGCGCGTCATCGGCCTCGCCGACGACATTGCCCGCTCGATGAGCGCCATCGCCTGCCGCGTCGCGGTCATTCCCGGCAAGAACGCGATCGGCATCGAATTGCCCAACGCCAAGCGCGAGACGGTTTACCTGCGCGAGCTGCTCGCCTCCGAGGATTTCGAGAAGAGCAAGGGTCGCCTGGGCCTCTGTCTCGGCAAGACGATCGGCGGCGAACCGGTCATCGCCGACCTTGCCCGCATGCCGCACCTGCTCGTCGCCGGTACCACCGGCTCGGGCAAGTCGGTGTCGATCAACACCATGATCCTGTCGCTCCTCTACCGCCTGACGCCGAAGGAGTGCCGCCTGATCATGATCGACCCGAAGATGCTGGAACTGTCGACCTATGACGGCATCCCGCATCTGCTTACCCCGGTGGTAACCGACCCGAAGCAGGCGGTGGTGGCGCTGAAGTGGACGGTCCGCGAGATGGAGGACCGCTATCGCAAGATGTCGAAGCTGGGCGTGCGCAACATCGACGGCTACAATGCCAGGCTCGCCCAGGCCCTGAAGAAGCGCGAGACGCTCACCCGCACCGTCCAGACCGGCTTCGACCCCGACACCGGCGAGGCGGTCTACGAGCAGGAAGAGCTGTCGCTCGACCCGATGCCCTATATCGTCGTCATCATCGACGAGATGGCCGACCTGATGATGGTCGCCGGCAAGGACATCGAGGGCACCGTCCAGCGCCTCGCGCAGATGGCGCGGGCCGCCGGCATCCACGTCGTCATGGCGACGCAGCGTCCCTCGGTCGACGTCATCACCGGTACGATCAAGGCGAACTTCCCCACTCGCATCTCCTTCCAGGTCACTTCCAAGATCGACTCGCGCACCATCCTCGGCGAGCAGGGCGCTGAGCAGCTGCTCGGCCAGGGCGACATGCTCTACATGATGGGCGGCGGCCGCATAAGCCGCGTCCACGGTCCCTTTGTCAGCGACACCGAGGTCGAGGCGATCGTCCAGCATCTCAAGGCGCAGGGCGCGCCCGAATACCTGCACACGATCACGGTCGACGAGGACGAGGTCGACGCGACCAACTTCGAGGAAGCCAATGCCGGCGAGGACGAGTCGAACGACCTCTACGACCGCGCCGTCGCCATCGTGCTCCGCGACCGCAAGGTCTCGACCAGCTACATCCAGCGCCGCCTGTCGATCGGCTACAACCGCGCCGCCTCGATCATCGAGAAGATGGAGAAGGAAGGCGTGGTCGGCGCCGCCAACCATGCCGGCAAGCGCGAGATCCTCGTTGGCGAGAACATGGACGGAACCATGCGGTAGCCGCTACCTCAGCGAACTGCGCCGAGATGGCCGGGCAAGTCCCGGCCATTTTCGTCTGACGGCGGGGCATGTCCCCCCGACGCCGCGCCGTCAATTAGCCATAGACCGCCGCTACCCGCCGCCCGTAAACCGGTACCGTTCCGGCATCCGCGAGGGCGATTCGCCGGAGCCGGGGAGCGTGGAGCGCGATGCGGCGAAGCAATGCCCTGATGAGCCTGGCGGCAGCCTGCGCCGCGCTTGCGCTCAGCATCGTTGCCGCCGCCGCCCAGGTCACCGACAAGGTGCCGAAGCCGCGGCTCCGGCCCGACCTCGCCAGCGATGCCTCCGCGCCACGACCGCCGGCCGTCGTCGCCCCGTCGAAGCCGGGCTTTTTTCAGAAGCTCTTCGCCAAGCCGAGCGCACCGGCGGCACCCGCCGCTCCGTCGCGCTTTCCGCCGGCCGACGCCCAGGCGCTGGCCAAGATCAGCGCCTACTTCAATTCCTTCTCGACGATGGAAGGGAAGTTCATCCAGTTCGGCCCGCGCGGCGAGCAGTCGGAGGGCACCTTCTATATCGCGCGCCCGGGCAAGCTTCGCTTCACCTACGCGCCGCCGGTCAAGCAGGAGGTGATCGCGGATGGGCGCAACGTCGCAATCCGCAACAACCGCCTCAACACGCAGGAAATCTATCCGCTGTCGAAGACGCCGCTCCGTTATCTGCTCGCCAACAATGTCGACCTCACCAACGACAATCTGGTCAACCAGGTCCGCCGCGAGTCGGATCTCATCTCGGTCGTCATCGTCCAGAAGTCGGGCCTCGGTCAGTTCAAGCTGACGCTGATCTTCGACGCCAAGACTTACGAATTGCGCCAGTGGATCGTCACCGATGCGCAGGGACTGAACACCTCGACCGCGGTCTACAACACGACCACCGGCGTTCCGCCCGACCCCGCCCTCTTCCGGATCAAGTACAACAACATGCCGACCCCCTGACGGGACTCGGCGGTTGGTTGCCCCGAGGTCTTGAAACCGCGCGTGGCGACACCAAATCATGCTCAGCGCGGATCGTCCCTTTTCGGTAGCGCCCCCCGTCTCGCCGAGGACGGTTCGCCGGTGCCGGCCTCCAAGCTAGGTACCGCGCTGCAGAAGCGCAGAAGCGCCCAGTCTCCCCCGGGACTGGGCGCTTTTCTTTTGCCTCGCGGGGCCGAATCGCTAGGATTCCCCGCATGTCGGTGACCATCGCCACCTGGAACATCAACTCGCTGCGCCTGCGCGCGCGACTCGTCGGACGCTTTCTCGACAGGCACCGCCCGGACGTCCTTTGCCTGCAGGAGATCAAGACGCCGGAGCAGTTCTTCCCCTACGCGATGTTCCGCCGCCGTGGCTACGATCACATTCTCGTTAACGGCCAGAAGGGCTACCACGGCGTCGCGATCATCTCGAAGCGCCCGTTCACCGCCACCGCGACGCGCGGCTTCTGCAACAAGGGCGATTCCCGTCACGCATCCGTCATTCTTCCGGACGGGGACGGCGACATTCTCCTGCACAATTTCTACGTCCCGGCGGGCGGCGACGAGCCCGACCCGGCGGTCAACCCGAAGTTCGCGCACAAGCTCGCCTTCCTCGAAGAGATGCGCCTGTGGCTGACCGGCGCCGAGACCGACCGCCGGGCGATCCTCGTCGGCGACCTCAACGTCGCGCCCGAAGTGAACGACGTCTGGTCGCACAGGCAGCTCCTCAGGGTCGTCAGCCACACGCCGGTCGAAACCGAGAACCTCGAAAGGATCCGCGCCGCCGGCGGCTGGGTCGATGCGCTCCGCCGTTTCGTTCCGCCCGAGGAGAAGCTTTACACGTGGTGGAGCTACCGTGCCCCGGACTGGCGGAAAGCCAACAAGGGCCGCCGGCTCGATCATATCTGGGTGACGCCGCACCTCGCCGATCGCCTCGAAGGGATCGAGATCGTCGCCGCGGCGCGCGGCTGGGCACGTCCGTCCGACCACGTCCCCGTGATTGCCCGCCTCGCCAGTCACGAGGTTACGCGGCGGCCGGACTCCGTCGCGACGGTGCAGCCAGCGCTGTGATCATCAAAAGCGCCTGACCGACCACGTCCTCGGCGATGTTTCCCTTCAGCCGGCTCTCCAGCATCGCTTCGTCGAGGATGGCGAGCGCCCGCTCGATCCGCGCCGCCGGCCACAGGCCGATCTGGCGCTCGACCGAATCGCGGCGCTTGAAAAAGATCGGCGGCATGGCGCGTGCCACGATCTCCCCCGGCCGCGCGCCCGTATCGTAAGCAGCCCGGGCCCGCTGCAGGAAGTTGAAGTGGCGGATCGCCGCGCCCGCCACGACGAACCCGCGCGTATCGGCGGCGACCAGGCGCCGGTAGGTCCGCGCGAAGGTTGCTGCGTCGCCGAGCGCCACGGCGTCGATCGCCTCGTCCGTCTCGAACGCGGCGCCGTCGCCGATGATCGCGCGCACCGCGTCGATTCCGATCTCGCCGCCGCCGGCGGCATAGAGCACGAGCTTCTGCAGTTCGCCGCGGCTCTGCATGCGGTCGCCGCCGATGAGGCCGCGGAGGATCGTGCGCGCCTCGGGTTCGATGGCAAGGCCGGCGGCCCGCAATTCCTCGTCGATCAGGCGGTCGAGGTCGCGGTCGCTGTCGACATAGCAGGGCACCGCCGCCGCGCCCTTCGCAGATTCGGCGAGCTTGCGGAGGGGCGAGGTCTTGCGGAGGTCGCCCGCCGCGATCACCACCCAGGAGTCGGCCGGCGGGTTGTCGAGCACCGCTTCCAGCGCCGGGATGATCGACCAGTTGCCGGTCATGCGGATCGAGATGGCCCGGCGCCCGCCGAACATCGGGATGGCATGCGCCTCGTCGGAAAGAAGTCCGGGGTCCTCGGAGAGCGCCGACGGTTCGAGGCGGACATGGCCGAGCGCATCGCCGCCGGTCACCGCCGCGACGAACGCGGTCATCCGCTCGGTGACCAGCCCGTCGTCGCTGCCGTAGATGAGGACGACCCGTATCGCCGGGTCGGGGCGGGCAAGGAAGCGGTCGGCCTCGCCGGACTTGACCTGCACCGGGCTCTAGCTGCGCGCGGCGAGCGCCGAGGCTATCCGGAGACGGACCTGCTCGGCCGCCGTCTCCGCCGCGCGCTCCTCCGCGTCGAGCTGGGCGCGGACATTGGTATAGGCCTGGTTCACCCGCTCGTAGGACGCCGATGCCCGTTCGCTGTCGCGCAGGATGATGTCATTGGTGCCGACCCGCGTCAGCCGGTAGCTCACCGCAACCGTCACCGAATTGGTCGGCGACGCGCCGGCGAGACCGATGCCGAGCGCGGACTCGCTGACGGTGACGTTGAGGTGCAGATTGTAGATCGGGTTGGCATCGCCCGCGCCGAAATCCGAGATCAGGCGGTTGCGCACGATCTGCGCCGTGCGGCCGTCGGCCGGATCGATCGAGATTGCCTTCAGCGCCGAGCTGACCGCCCCGCCGCCCATTTTCGGGCCGTAGACCGGCTGCACCGTGCAACCGGCAAGCATCGCGGCGGAGAGAAGCGCCCCGAGGAATCCGGCGCGCCAGCCTCGAAACGGCGTCCCGCCTTTGCGATCAAAGGACGACATTGACGATCCTCTTCGGAACGACCACGACCTTCCGGGGAGCCTTGCCGCCGAGGGCACGGCGTATCGTATCGAGCCCGAGTACCGCGCTCTGGATATCAGCTTCCGACGCGCCGGCGGGAATTGTCAATTCGCCCCGCTTCTTCCCGTTCACCTGGACCGGGAGAGTAATCGTGTCCTCGACAAGAAGCGAGCGTTCGATTTGCGGCCACGGCCGGGTTGCCACCAGTTCCTTGTGGCCGAGGGCGGCAAAGCACTCTTCGGCAAGGTGGGGCATCATCGGCGCCATCATTTCGATGAGCAGTTCCAGGGCTTCGCGGAGGGCCGCGCCGAGCGAATGGTCGAGCCCGTCGTTCCGCTGCTTGTCGAGCAGGGCGAGCGCCGCGCCGATCGCATTGGTCAGTTCGTAGATCCGTGCCACCGCCACGTTGAAGCGGAGCGCCCTGATGTTGTCCTCGACCGCCGCCAAAGCGCGGTGCGCCGCCTTGCGGAGCGCCATCGCGTCGGGGCTGAAGGCGTTGGGCAGGCTCTCGCCCGCGCGGCCGAGCTTCAGGCCCATCTCCGCCGCGTCGGCAACCATGCGCCAGACCCGCTGGACGAAACGGTGGGCGCCGGCGACCCCCTCCTCGGTCCAGATCACGTCGCGCTCCGGCGGCGAGTCGGACAGCATGAACCAGCGCGCGGTGTCGGCGCCGTAGGTATCGATGATGTCGGTCGGATCGACAGTGTTCCGCTTCGACTTGGACATCTTCTCGATCGCACCGATCTCGACCGGATCGCCGGTCGCCTTCTCGGTCGCAACCCGCTTTCCGCCGTCATCCGCAATCGTCACCTCGGCGGGGCTCGCCCACGAACCGTCCGCCCGGCGGTAGGTCTCGTGAACCACCATCCCTTGCGTGAACAGGCCGGAAAACGGCTCGGCGACGCTGAGATGACCGGTCACCGACATCGCCCGCGCGAAGAAGCGCGAATAGAGAAGGTGCAGGATCGCGTGCTCGATGCCGCCGATATACTGGTCGACCGGCAGCCAGCGGTCGGCGACCTCTTTCACCGTCGGCGTCGCCGCGTCGGGCGCGGTGAAGCGCGCGAAGTACCACGACGAATCGACGAACGTGTCCATCGTGTCGGTCTCGCGGAGCGATGCCGCGCCGCAGATCGGGCAGGCGACGTGCTTCCACGTCGGGTGGTGGTCAAGCGGATTGCCCGGACGGTCGAAGCTCACGTCATCCGGCAGCTTCACCGGCAGGTCCCTGTCCGGCACCGGCACGACGCCGTGCGTCGGGCAATGGATCACCGGGATCGGGCAGCCCCAGTAGCGCTGCCGCGAAATGCCCCAGTCCCGGAGCCGGTAATTGACCTGGCGCCTGCCTTGGGGGGCGCCGCAAAGCGATGCCGCCTCAAGCCTTTGCGCGACCGCCTCCTTCGCCTCGGCGACCGTCAGCCCGTCGAGGAATTCCGAATTGATGATTCGCCCGTCGTCAACATAGGCCTCGTTTCCGGCCGCGAACTGCTCGAGCCATGCGACGAGTTCCTCGTCCTTGTCGAAGACATCGAGCGGCGCCACCACCGGGATGATCGGCAGGTCGTATTTCCTGGCGAACTCATAGTCGCGCTGATCGTGCGCCGGGCAGCCGAAGATCGCGCCGGTGCCGTATTCCATGAGCACGAAGTTCGCGACATAGACCGGCAGGGCGACGTCTTTCCGGAACGGGTGGACCACCCTCAGCCCGGTGTCGAAACCCTTCTTTTCCGCCGTCTCGATCGCCTCGGCACTGGTCCCGGTCCGGTGGCACTCGGCGATGAAGTCGGCAAGCCCGCGATTGTCGGCGGCAAGCCCGCCCGCGAGCGGATGGTCCGGCGAGATCGCAAGGAAGCTCGCGCCGAAAAGCGTGTCCGGCCGCGTCGTGAAGACTTCGATCGCCTGATCGACTCCCGGCGGCTCGTCGGCGATGGCGAAGCGGACGCGCATGCCCTCCGACTTGCCGATCCAGTTGCGCTGCATCAGCCGGACCTTTTCCGGCCAGCGGTCGAGCGTATCGAGCGCCGCCAGCAATTCCTCGCTATAGGCGGTGATCCGGAAGAACCATTGGGTCAGTTCGCGCTGCTCGACCACGGCGCCGGAGCGCCAGCCGCGGCCGTCGATGACCTGCTCGTTGGCGAGCACCGTCTGGTCGACGGGGTCCCAGTTGACCTTGGAGCTCTTCCGGTAGGCGAGCCCGGCCTTGAGCATGTCGAGGAAGAGCTTCTGCTGCCGCCAGTAATAGTCGAGGTCGCAGGTCGCGAATTCGCGACTCCAGTCGATCGACAGGCCCATCGTCTTCAGCTGGGCTCGCATCGCCGCGATATTGTCGTAGGTCCAGGTCCGCGGCTGGATGCGGTTCTGCATCGCCGCGTTTTCCGCCGGCAGACCGAACGCGTCCCAGCCCATCGGGTGGAGGACGTTGTAGCCCTTTGCCCGCATGTAGCGCGCAACCACATCGCCCATCGTGTAGTTGCGCACATGCCCCATATGGATGCGCCCCGAGGGATAGGGGAACATCTCGAGCACGTAGTATTTCGGGCGCGGATCGTCGTTTCTGGTCTCGAATATCTGCTTTTCGGCCCAGGCGGCCTGCCAGCGCGGTTCGGCTTCGCGCGGTTGGTAACGGTCGGCGGCCATTGATTCTTTCTGCGGGGCGCGACGAGGTTGAGGCGGGAGCGCCGGAAGCGCCCCGTAAGGTGCCGGACCATCACCAGAATCGTGCTTTCCGGTCAACCGGAAAGGGCGGATTGACCGGGTCGGGTGCCGCGGCGGATGCTGGGCAGAGCGAGGAGGCAGCGATGCGTGACGACCATGTCCGGGTGAGCGCGATCCATCGTGAATTGCACAGCGACCTGCCGTCTGAGCCGGCGCTGCGGGTGAAAGCCCTGGAAAGCCTGCTGGTCGAAAAGGGAATGCTCGACCCCGCCGCGGTCGACGCCTGGATCGACTTCTACCGCGAGGAGATCGGCCCGAAGCGCGGCGCGGCGGTGGTCGCCCGCGCCTGGAGCGACCCGGCCTTCAGGGCCCGGCTCCTTGAAGATGCCGCGAGCGCGATTGCCGCCGAGTTCGGCTATGCCGGCACCGGCAGCGGCCATTTCGTTGCCGTTGCGAATACCGACAAGGTTCACAACCTCGTCGTCTGTACGCTTTGCTCCTGCTACCCGATAGCGATCCTCGGCATCCCGCCCAACTGGTACAAGACGGCGGCCTACCGGTCCCGCGCCGTCCGCGAGCCGCGCGCCGTCATCGCCGAGTTTGGCGAGACGCTGCCGGATTCGCTGGAGGTCCGCGTCTGGGACAGCACATCCGAGCTCCGCTACATCGTCATCCCCGAGCGCCCTGCCGGCACCGAAGGCTGGGACGAAGCGCGCCTCGCTCGCCTGGTCACCCGGAACGCGATGATCGGCACCGAGCGCGACTTGTCGCGTCGCGTATCGGCGACCGCCTGATGGACGGGATCCACGACCTCGGCGGCCGCGTCGGCTACGGCCCGGTCGACGTGCACGAGCCGGAGGAGCAGTTTCACCACGCTTGGGAGGCGCGCAGCCTCGCTATCATCCGCGCCTTCACTCGACCCGAGCCGTGGAGCCTCGACTGGTTCCGCCAGGTCCGTGAACTGATCGAGCCAGCCGATTATCTTGGCCGCCCCTACTACGACCAGTGGCTGCAATCCTACGCCGCCATGGCGGTCCATTCCGGTGCCGCCACGGTGGAAGAGATCGTCAGCGGCAGGTCGGAACGCCGCATGCCCGGCCTGCCGCCGCCGATGTCGCCCTCCGATGTCGCGCGGAGTGCGAAGACGTTTCCCGACTTCCGCCGTTCCGTTTCCACGCCGCCGAGATTCGCCGCCGGCGCGAAGGTCCGGACCCATAGGGACGGCTCGGTGGGCCACACCCGACTGCCGCAATATGCCCGCGGCAGGGATGGCCGGATTCACCTATATCGCGGCGGCTTCGTCCTGCCCGACAGGAACGAGCGCGACGACGGGCCCGGCGATCACCTCTATACCGTCGCCTTCGCCGCCGGCGAGCTGTGGCCGGAAGCCAAGGGCCGGCCCGACACCGTCTTCATCGACCTCTGGGAGAGCTACCTTGAACCGGCCTGAGGAGGCCCTCCATCCGCGCGAAGCTCGGGCAGGCACGCCGGTCTTCGCCGAGCCATGGCACGCACAGGTTCTGGCGATCGCCGACGGGCTGATCACCGGGGGGATGTTCAGCGCCGCCGCATGGGCGGATGCGCTCGGCGCCGCGCTTCGGGATGCCGCGAAGTCGGGCCTGCCCGACGACGAGGCGACGTATTACGCGTCCGCGCTCCGCGCGCTCGAGGCGCTCGTCGCCGAGAAGGCGCCGCAGGAATCCTCGGCCCTTCCCGGCCGCGTCGAAGCCTGGCGCCGCGCCTACCTCAACACGCTGCACGGCCGGCCAGTCGAACTGGCCGCCGCCGAGCGCCCGCCACTCCGTCACGGCAGCGGCGACCACGACCACCACGACCACGACCACCCCTGATGTCCGCAACCGCAACCGCGGACGGCGTTGCAGCGCGCCTCGCCGAGGTCCGCAACCGCATCGCACAGGCCGAACGCGACGCGTCCCGTCCGCCGGGCTCGGTCCGTCTCATCGCGGTTGCCAAGACCTTCGCCGCCGATGCCATCCGGCCCGTCATCGCCGCCGGCCAGCGCGTCTTCGGCGAGAACCGCGTCCAGGAAGCGGCCGCGAAATGGCCGGCGCTCCGCGAGGAATCGGGTCCGCTCGAACTGCACCTGGTCGGACCGCTGCAGTCGAATAAGGCGCGCGAGGCGGTTGCCCTCTTCGATGTCATCCACACGATCGACCGCGAGAGGATCGCTGCGGCTGTCGCCGCCGAAATGGCTCGGCAGAAGAAACAGCTCCGTCTCCTCGTCCAGGTGAATACCGGCGCCGAGCCGCAAAAGGCCGGCGTGTTGCCCGGCGCGGTCGACGCCTTTGTGGCGCGCTGCCGCGATGCTTACGGTCTCGCCATCGACGGGCTGATGTGCATCCCGCCTGTTGATGACGTGCCCGCGCCGCATTTCGCGCTGCTCAACACGCTGGCGGGCCGCCTCGGCCTCGCTTCGCTGTCGATGGGAATGAGCGGCGACTTCGAAACCGCGATCCGCCTCGGCGCGACCGACGTGCGCGTCGGCAGCGCGATCTTCGGCGAGCGGAACTACGGAACTGAGCCGGCGCCGTCGTAGATCGCGAGCCCGTCGGCGAGACAGGCGTTCACCGCCTTCAGTCCGACGACGGAAAGGGTGAGCAGGATCGTCGTCTTGATCTCGTCGCGCGTCGCGCCGAGTTTCTTCGCCATCGGGACATGCGCGAAGACCGCACCGGGGTCGCCGGTCGCGGCCTTCATCGCGATGTAGATGAGATTCTTCGTCTTCTCATCGAGGCCCGGGCTGGCGACGACTGCACCAGACCATTGAACGCGCCTGCCGCGGCCGGCGCCTCTTCCTGAAAGACCTGGAACCCGCTCTTCTTCGCCATGGCCAACCTCCAAGGGATCGGCCATTTGTGACCTGCCTTGGCGGGAGCGCATTGAGGGGCATCAACCGCCACGCCGGTGCGCTGCCGGCGCACCCGGCCCGCGACGGCATCGGGCGTTCAGATCCTTTGCGGCAGGTGGACGCTGAGCCTCGTCGCCGGCGTCATGCCGGCGAGCAGCCGCCGCATCGTGGCGAGGTCGATTGCGATGCACCCGGCCGTCGGTGCGAAGCCCGACGAAGCGAGGTGCAGGAAGATAGCGCTGCCCTTTCCGGGGATCGGCTCGGCGAGGTTCCAGTCGAGAACGATGACCAGATCGTAGAGCGCGTCGTCGCGCCAGAGGCGCTCGTGCCCGGCCCTGAACGGAAGGCGCACCTGGCGGTTGTAGTTGCGGTCGCCGGGGTCGTCGCACCAGCCGTCGTCGCGCGCAATCGGCGCGGATGGCAGAAAGGTCGGCGGGCGGAGCAGCCGGTCGGCCCGGTGGAGCAGCGCCACCGGCAGGAGCGTTCCCGCGGGCGTGCCGCCGTCGCCCTCCCGCTTGTCGCGAACGACGCCGCGCCGCCCGAGGGCGCAGGGCGCACGGATGGCCCCCGCATGCAGGATTCCGCGCGCCGGGTCGGCCGGGTCGGGAAAGACGTCGATTGCGGAAAGGCCGGCCATTGGCGGTGCATTCGTCTTGAAAAAGGCGGGTTCCGGGCGCGCAGCTTGCGTGCTCGGGGGCTTGGGGTCTACATCTCCGCTAATCCGTTACGTTTCCTCACCATTTCTCACGAGGCGGGCGTCACAAGATGGCGGCGCGGAAAATCCTGGTGGTCGACGATGACGATGCGCTCCGCGAGAGCCTCGTCGAGCAGCTTTCCCTTTACGAGGAGTTCGAGACGGACAGCGAGGCGACCGCCGGGAAGGGCATCGCCAAGGCCCGCCAGGGCCATGTCGACCTGGTCGTCATGGACGTCGGTCTCCCCGACATGGACGGCCGCGAGGCCGTGAAGATTTTGCGAAAGGGCGGCTTCCGCGCGCCGATCATCCTGCTGACCGGCCAGACATCCGAATCCGACACGATCCTCGGCCTCGAAGCGGGCGCCAACGACTACGTCACCAAGCCTTTCCGCTTCGCAGTCCTCCTCGCCCGCATCCGGGCGCAGCTCCGCCAGCACGAGCAGAGCGAGGACGCGGTCTTCACCATCGGCCGCTACACGTTCCGGCCGAGCGCCAAGATGCTGGTCGACGAGCGCGGCCAGAAGGTGCGGCTGACCGAGAAGGAAACCGCGATCCTGAAATACCTCTACCGCGCCGGCGAGAAGGTCATCGGCCGCGATGTTCTCCTGCACGAGGTGTGGGGCTACAATTCCGGCGTCACCACCCACACGCTCGAGACCCACATCTACCGGCTCCGCCAGAAGATCGAGAAGGATCCGTCGAAGGCCGAGCTGCTGGTCACCGATGTCGGCGGCTACAAGCTGGTGCCCTAGCCCGGCATGAGTCTCGACCGCGACATCTCGCTGCTCTCCCGCGTCCCGCTCTTCGGCGAGCTGTCCACCGAGCAGCTGCGCCTGCTCGCCTTCAGCGCGGTTCGCCTGGAACTGGCGCCGGGCCAGGTTCTCTTCCGCGAGGGCGCCAAGGCCCAGTCCGGCTATGTCGTGGCTTTCGGCGGCCTGGAACTCGCGTCCGGCGATGGCCGCGACCGCAAGGTGCTTGCCACCGCCGAGACCGGCGCCCTGCTTGGCGAGATCGCCCTCTTCGTCGAGACCACGCGTCCCGCTACGGCGACCGCAATCGTGTCGACCGAAGTGCTCGAGATCGACCGGAAGCTGGTCACGCGCATGCTCAACGAATACCCGCACATCGCCCTGCGCCTGCGCGCAACCCTGACCGAGCGCCTGACTGCGACCGTCGGCGAGTTGACCAAGGTCCGCTCGGCGCTGCAGTCGATCGACCGGCGGATGTCGCGCCGTTAGGCGGTCGAAACGCCGAGGTGGCCGTAGCGCAGCCGCCGGCTGATATCGTCGAGTTGTTCGAGCGTCCGATAGCGGATGCGGACTTCTCCGCCCTTCGCGCCGTGCCTGATGTCGACGGCGAGGCCGAGCGAATCAGCGATCGACTTTTCGAGCGCCACCGTATCCGCGTCCTTGCCGGGGGCAGCGCGCGCCGCCGATTTCGTTTCGAGCCGCCCCTGCCCCAGCGCCTCGGCGTCGCGGACATTCATGCCCGCTTCGACGATCCGCGTCGCCGCCGCCTCCGGATCGGCGAGGCCGAGAATTGCCCGCGCGTGGCCGGCGCTGAGCTTCCCTTCCCGAATATAGGCCTGCACCTTCTCCGGCAGCCGCAGAAGCCGGAGCGTGTTGGCGATGTGCGAGCGGCTCTTTCCGATCACGTCGGCAAGCTGGGTCTGCGCGTAATGATGCTCCTCGATCAGCTGCTGGTAGCCAAGGGCCTCCTCGAGCGGGTTGAGGTCGGCGCGCTGCACGTTCTCGATGATCGCCAGTTCGAGCGATTCCTTCTCCGAGACTTCATGGACGAGGACCGGCACCTCGTGCAGCCCGGCCTTCTGCGCCGCGCGCCAGCGCCGCTCGCCGGCGATGATCTCGTAGGTATTGGCGACCCCCGGCAGCGGCCGCACCAGGATCGGCTGCACCACCCCCTTTTCGCGGATCGACGTGGCAAGATCGTCGAGATCGCCGCCGTCGAAGTTCTTGCGCGGGTTACGCGGGTTGGCGCGGAGGAACGCGACAGGCAGCTTCCGCGGCGAGCGCCCCGCCGGCTCCGGCGCCTTCGCTTCATGGCTGATGTCGCCCATCAGGGCGGCCAGTCCCCGTCCGAGCCGGCTCCGCGCTTCCTCTGCCATGATCTTCTCCGTCCCAAATGATGGTTAACGAAGCGTTAACCGCCGTTCCGCACCCGAATCGGTCACGCCGCCCGCAGCCGCCGCTCGCGCTGGATGATCTCCGCCGCAAGCTTCAGGTAGGCTTGGCTCCCGCTCGACTTGAAGTCGTAGAGGAGCACCGGCTTCCCGAAGGACGGCGCCTCCGAGACACGAACGTTGCGCGGGATGATCGTCTCGTACACCGCCTCGCCCATGTGCGCGCGCACATCCGCAACTACTTGATTTGACAAGTTATTTCGTGCATCGAACATGGTCAGGACGATGCCGTGGATCGACAGTTCCGGATTGAGCGAGGCCTTCACCTGCTCGACCGTCTGGAGAAGCTGGCTCAGCCCCTCCAGGGCGAAGAACTCGCACTGCAGCGGCACCAGCACCGAATGGGCGGCCGCCATTGCGTTGATCGTCAGCAGGTTGAGGGAGGGCGGGCAGTCGACCAGAACGTAGGTATAATTTCGGTCCCGACTCGGATCTTCGGCAGCCTCGGCGAGGATGGTTCGGAGCCGAAATGCTCGGTCGGGCTTGTCCGCGATTTCGAGCTCGACTCCGAGCAGATCCATGGTTGATGGCGCGACCGAGACACGTGGCACCGCGGTTGGGATCGCCGTCTGGGCCAGGGTCGCCGATCCAAGCAACAAATCGTAGGTCGAGCGCTCGCGGCTCTTCCGATCGATTCCGAGCCCAGTCGAGGCATTGCCCTGCGGGTCTAAGTCGACGATCAAGACCTCCTCGCCGATGGCGGCCAGCGCCGTGCCGAGGTTGATGGCCGTCGTCGTCTTGCCGACGCCGCCCTTCTGGTTGGCGAGCGCAATGACCCGCGGTGTTTTGGGCAGGCTCATGGGGCCGTGGTCTTCTCCGCCCGCCGGACTTCGAGAATCGCGCCGGCGGGATCGATTCGGCTTGGATGTATTACCAGATCGAGTCGCCACGATTGAGATGCTTCCGCGATCTCGCGACGAAATTCTCGTCCCTTGGGGAAGGCCAGGCGAGCGCCGGCGGCCAGTCCGGGCGTCGCGAGCGCGACCAGATTGACGAGCGATGCAACGGCCCGCGCCGTCACTATCTCGATGCCTTGCCAGGCCATCTCCGGCAGCTCCTCGACCCGTCCTTGTTCAACCCAGGCCGGCGCGCCCGTCACCCGGATCGCCTCGCGCAGAAACGCGCATTTTCGCTGGTTCGCCTCGACCAGGGCGACATCGGCCCCGGTTACGATCGCCACGATCAAGCCGGGAAAGCCGGCGCCGCTCCCGAAATCAAGATAGCGCCGGGTCTTGGGAAACAGGGCAGCGATCTGCGCGCTGTCCGCGACATGCCGTCGCCAGATTTCACCCGTCGTCCCCGGCGCGATCAGATTCTCCGCCCGCTGCCATTTGCAAAGGAGCGCGACATAGTCGGAGAGCCGGCCGATTGTTTCACGTGAAACATCCAGGATGCCCGCGAGGGCATCCGGCCCGTCCCCCACCTACGCGACCCGGCGAGTGCCGGCCTCGCCGCGTCGTATCTCTGACAGGATGAGCGTCACCGCCGCCGGCGTCATTCCTTCAAGCCGCGACGCCTGCCCGAGAGTCTCCGGCTGCGCCGCAATCAGCCGGTCCCGCAGTTCGTTCGAGAGACCCGACAGGCCGGCATAGGCAAAATCACGCGGGATGCTGACGCCCTCGCCCTTCCGCATGTCGGCTATGTCGTGTTCCTGTCGCGCGAGATAGACCGCGTATTTGGCATCGATCTCGATCTGTTCGGCGACGAATCGATCCACGCCAGCCAAGTGTGGCCACAGTTTCGCGATGCCAGCCCAGGTCATGTCGGGATGCGCGAGCAGTTCGAACGCGGTCCGCCGCAGGCCATCGCGGTTGAGATGGATGCCGAACTGCGCCGCTTCAGTCGGCGTCACCGACAACCCGTTGACCGCAGCGCGCGCGGCCGCGAGCGCCGCGGCCTTGGCGGCAAATCGCGCTTCCCGCCCCCGCCCGACCACACCCCAGGCCACGCCCTTGCCGGTCAGCCTGCGGTCGGCGTTGTCGGCGCGGAGCGACAGCCGGTACTCAGCCCGCGACGTGAACATGCGGTAGGGCTCGGTCACCCCGCGCGTGATGAGGTCGTCGACCATCACGCCGAGATAGGCCTCATCCCGTCCGATCGTGATGCCGGGCGCTCCGCTCGCTGCGCGTGCCGCGTTCAGCCCGGCAAGCAGGCCCTGCCCGGCCGCCTCCTCGTAGCCGGTCGTGCCGTTGATCTGGCCCGCAAGGAACAGGCGCGGGAGACGTTTCGCCTCCAGCGTCGCGCCAAGCTCGCGCGGATCGATGTGGTCGTATTCGATGGCATAGCCGGGCCGCAGGATGCGGGCTCCCTCGAGCCCGGGAATCGACGCGACCAGGGCGGCCTGCACGTCCTCCGGCAATGACGTGGAGATTCCGTTCGGGTAGACCGTGTCGTCGTCGAGCCCCTCCGGCTCGAGGAAGATCTGGTGGCCGTCGCGCTCGCCAAAACGGACGATCTTGTCCTCGATCGACGGGCAGTAGCGGGGCCCGCGGCTCCCGATCTGCCCGGAATACATCGGCGAGCGGTGGACATTGGCGCGGACGATCTCGTGCGTCGCCTCGACCGTCCGTGTGATGTGACAGTCGATCTGCAGCGTCGTGATCGCCCCCGTCAACGTCGAGAAAGGCTCCGGCGGCTCGTCCCCCGGCTGCCTTGTCAGGCCCGCCCAGTCGATCGTCCTGCCGTCGAGGCGCGGCGGCGTGCCGGTCTTCAGCCGGCCGAGACGAAACCCCAGCCGCGACAGAGTCTCGGCAAGCGCAACCGCCGGCTTCTCGCCGACCCGACCGGCCGGCACCTGTGTCTCGCCGATGTGGATGAGGCCGCGAAGAAATGTACCGGTGGTGAGCACTACCGCCCCTGCCCGTAATTCGCGCCCGTCCGCCAGAACGATACCCGCGGCCCGGCCATTGACGACAATGAGATCGGCCGCCTCGCCTTCGACCACATCCAGCCCGGCGGTTTCGCGGAGGAGCTCCTGCACCGCCAGCCGGTACAGCTTCCGGTCGGCCTGCGCCCGCGGACCGCGGACCGCCGGGCCTTTCCGCCGGTTGAGGACCCGGAACTGGATGCCGGCGCGGTCGGCCGCGCGGCCCATGATCCCGTCGAGCGCATCGATCTCGCGGACCAGGTGCCCCTTCCCGAGGCCGCCGATAGCCGGATTGCACGACATTGCGCCGACCGTTGCGAACGTGTGGGTCACCAGCGCCGTCCTCGCGCCCGCCCGCGCTCCGGCGGCAGCGGCCTCCGTGCCGGCATGCCCGCCGCCGACCACCACGACGTCGAATCCGCCGCCCGCCTGTTTCACGTGAAACACCCGCCTACTTGCCGATACAGAATTCGCGGAAGATCACGTCGAGCAGGTTCTCGGCGTCGACCCGGCCTGTGATCCGGCCGAGATGATCGCTTGCCGCCCTGAATTCCTCCGCCCGCAGTTCGAGCGGCTGTCCGGGCGCCAGTCCTGCGAGGAGCGCCGCCCGCGCCGCGGTCAGCGCCGCCCGGTGGCGCGCCCGCGCCACCGACAGCGCCTCGCGGGGGGCCAGACGGTCCCGGATATGCCCGGCGATCGCCTCGACCAGCCGATCGAGGCCCTGCCCGGTGCTTGCCGAGATCACCGCATCGTACCGCGACTGTTCCGCCCCCGATTCGACCAGATCGGCCTTGGTGCCCACCCGAAGAACCGCCGAGGCTAAGGCCGCCGGCGGGTCGCCCGGAGCGCCCGCCATATCCTCAAGCCACAGGACCATGTCGGCGCCGCCTGCCCGTCCCAGGGCCCGGCGCACGCCCTCACGCTCGACCGTCCCCGGCGCATCGCGGAGCCCGGCCGTATCCACCAGCGTTACCGGATAGCCGCCAAGGTCGAGCCGCACCTCGATCAGGTCGCGCGTCGTGCCGGACTCGGGGGCAACGATTGCCACGTCGCGCCGGGCAAGCGCATTGAGCAGCGTCGATTTGCCGGCGTTCGGTGCGCCGAGAATGACGATCTCGGCGCCGTCGCGCAGCCGCTCCCCGCGCCCGCCATCGTCGAGATGCGCCGCGATTTCGTCGGCGATGGTAAGGACGTCGCCGAGCGCCTCCTCCGAAACCGATCCCGGCACGTCGGCTTCGTCGGGAAAGTCCAGCTCCGCCTCGATCAGCGCCCGCGCGCGCACGATCCGTTCGCGCCAGCCCTCATAGAGTTCGCGCGCCTCGCCGCCGGCATGGCGAAGCGCTTCCCGCCGCTGCATCTCGGTTTCAGCCCGGACCAGGTCGGCCAGCGCCTCGGCTTGCGTCAGGTCGAGTTTGCGGTTGAGGAAGGCCCGCCGCGTGAATTCACCGGCTTCCGCCGGTCGAAAGCCGGGGAGGGCGGCAAGGGCGGTTAACAAAGCGTCAACCACGGCCCGCCCTCCGTGGACGTGGAACTCCGCCACGTCCTCGCCCGTAAAGCTGGCAGGGCTTGGAAAGAAGAGCACGAGGCCTAGGTCAATGACCTCGTCCGACGACCGAATGGAAGCGAGGATTGCCCGGCGTGGTTCCGGCACCGAATCGATGAGGGTTTCGAGTCCGAATCGAGTCTTCGGCCCGCTGACTCGGACCACCGCAACGCCCGACGGCGGGAGCCCGCTCGACAAGGCAAAGATGGTGGCAGCGGAACTTCCGCTGCCGGTCGCCACGGCGTCGCGTATAGAAGGCTCGCCATGAGCGAGAACCTTCTCCGCCACGAGGTCAGCCCGTACCTTCTGCAGCATCGGGACAATCCCGTTCATTGGCGGCCTTGGGGCCCGGCCGCGCTCTCCGAAGCACGCGCCGCCGGCAAGCCGATCCTGCTCTCCGTCGGCTATGCCGCCTGCCACTGGTGCCATGTCATGGCGCACGAGAGCTTCGAGGACCCGGCGACGGCCGCGGTCATGAACCGTCTCTTCGTCAATATCAAGGTCGATCGCGAGGAGCGGCCGGACATCGACCAGATCTACATGAACGCGCTTCATGCCCTGGGCGAGCAGGGCGGATGGCCGCTCACCATGTTCCTCACCCCCGACGGCGAACCCATCTGGGGCGGCACCTATTTTCCGAAGACCGCCCGCTACGGGCGGCCGGCTTTCACGGCCATCCTCGAAGAGGTCGCACGCGTCTTCCGCGAGGAGCCTGCCACCATCGCGCAGAACCGCGCCGCCATCCTCGAGCGCATCCGGCCGCAGCCGGCGGGGCAGGGGGTGGCGATGACCCGCGACCTCCTCGACCGCGCTTCCGCGCGCCTCGTCGGCCTCATCGACACGCGCCACGGCGGAACTACGGGCGCGCCGAAATTCCCGCAGGCGGGGCTCCTCGAATTCCTCTGGCGCGCAGCCGAGCGCACCGGCGACACACGCTATCGCGACGCGGTCTTGCTCACGCTTCGCGCCATCTGCCAGGGCGGCATCTACGACCACCTCGCCGGCGGCTTCGCGCGCTACGCGACCGACGAGCGCTGGCTCGTCCCGCATTTCGAAAAAATGCTCTACGACAACGGCCAGCTTCTCGATCTTCTCACCGCGGCCGCAATCGCCACCGGCGAAGACCTGTTCCGCGCCCGGATCGAGGAAACCGTCGCCTGGCTCATCGCCGAAATGCGCCAGCCGGGCGGCGCTTTTGCCGCCTCGATCGATGCCGATTCCGAGGGCCATGAAGGCCGCTTCTACGTCTGGACCCATGCGGAAATTCTCTCCGTCCTCGGCGCGGAGGAGGGCGCATTCTTCGCCGATGCATACGACGTCACCCCGGCCGGCAACTGGGAGGGGCGCTCGATCCTCAACCGGATCGACAGACCCTATCCCGATGCCGCAACCGAACGGCGGCTCGCCGCCGCCCGCGCGCGTCTCCTTGCCGTCCGCAACACGCGCGTGCGGCCGGCCACCGACGACAAGGTGCTCGCCGACTGGAACGGCCTCGCCATCGGCGCGCTCGCCAACGCCGGCGCCGCGCTCGGCCGGCCGGACTGGGTCGAGGCCGCGCGCGACGCCTACCGCTTCATCGCCCGTGAAATGGCCGAGGGCGACCGCCTCGCCCACGCCGCCCGCGCCGGCAAGCGCACTTTTCCGGGCCTTGCCACCGACTACGCCGCGATGGTCAAGGCCGCGCTCGACCTCCATGCCGCGACGTTCGAGGCTTCCTATCTCGCCGACGCCGCGCGCTGGGCGGCGACGCTCCGCGCCCATCATTTCGATCCGGTTCGGCCTGGATATTTCCTGTCGGCCGACGACGCCGAGGCGTTGATCCTCCGTCCTCGGTCCGATCACGATGAAGCGACACCCGCCGCCACGGGCCTGATGGCGCGCAATCTCCTCCGCCTCTGGCGGCTCACCGGCAACGATGCCTGGCGCGCCGATGCCGATGCCATCATCGAGGCCGCCGGCGCCACGGTCGCCGAGAATCTCTTCGCCGCCGTCGGCCTCCTCAGCAGCCTCGACTTTCGCCTCGGCGTCACCGACATCGTCATCGCCGCGCCATCCCTCGCAGCCGCCGCGCCGCTACTCGCCGCCGCCCGCAGCCACGGCGGCGAGAACGCCGTCCTCGCCTTCCATGCCGACCTTGCATCGCTCCCGCCCGGCCATCCCGCCCACGGCAAGGCGACGCTCGGCGGCGTGGCGACGGCCTATGTCTGCCGCGGCGAAACCTGCTCGCTCCCGGTCACCGGCCCGGACGCGCTCGCCGCGCTTCTCGCCCCCGATGTCCGGGGAATTCAGCCTGCCGTGCCTTGATTTTTGTCGGCAAAACCCTGATATGCCGCCCATCCATGAAAACCTCGCGCGAGAGTACCGATGGCCGATGAAACCGCCATGGAAACACCGACCGGCGACGCGCCGGCCGAGGGTGCCGCATCCGAACCCGATCGGGTCGTTCAGCTCGCCAGGGAGAACGGCGAGTTGAAGGACCGCGTTCTTCGCACCCTCGCCGAGATGGAAAATCTTCGCCGCCGCACCGAGCGCGAGATCGCCGATGCGCGCCAGTACGCCGTCGCCAATTTCGCGCGCGATACGCTCACCGTCGCCGACAATCTCCGTCGCGCCATCGCCGCCGTTCCGGCCGAAGCACGCGCCGCCGACCCCGCCCTCGCCAATCTCCTTGACGGCGTCGAGGCGACCGAGCGCGGCCTCGAACACACGCTCGCCAAGTTCGGCATTCGCCGCATCGAGCCGAAGGGCGAGAAATTCGATCCCGCCTTCCACCAGGCCGTCTTCGAAGTGGAGAGCGCCGATTTGACGCCCGGCACCGTCGCCGAGGTCGTTCAGGCCGGCTATGTCATCGGCGAGCGCGTGCTCCGTCCGGCGATGGTCGTGGTTGCAAAAGCGAAAGCCTCCCCGCAACCGGCAGCCGCCAACGACGATGCGCCGGCGGCCGCCGAACCGGCCACCTGACCGGGCCTATTCCTCGGCGGAGTGCCGGCTTGCGTCGGCGCCGTAGAAGTTGATGTAGCGCTGGTTGATGCGCTCGTTCGGCAGGACGAGAAAGACGTCGGTCGTTCCGAACTGCCGGTCGACCACCGCATCCTCGCCGACATAGGCGCCGAGCCGCAGATATCCCTTGAGGAGCGGCGGCAGTCCGCGCATCGCCTTCAGTTCGCTCGCCGCCTTGTCCGGCAGATGGTCGAGGTTGACGCCGAGGCCGGGGAGGGCGCGCACGCGCCATTCCTCGGGCGTCGGCGCGATCTGGCGGACGAATGCGAGATAGGGCGCAAGCTTTGCCGCGTCGGTTCCTTCCAGCGACGCGCATCCGACCATCACGTCGATATTGTGCCGGCGGACATAGGCCCAGATGCCGTGCCAGAGCAGCTCCACGGTCCGCTTGGTGCGATAAGGCGGCAGCACGCAGGAGCGGCCTAGTTCGAGGAAGTTCCGGTCGGGGTGTCGCTTGACCAGCTTGTCGAGTTCGAACTCGCCCGAGGAGTAGAAGCCGCGATTCTGCTGCGCCACTTCCTGGCGGAGCAGCCGGTAGGTGCCGACGATCTCCGGCGTCTGGCCGTCCTCGCCGTGGTCGATGACGAGCAGATGGTCGCAGAAGCGGTCGAACGGATCGCGGTCGCGGCCGGAGACCAGCGTGCGCACGTTGGTCACCGCCGACATCTCTTCGTAGAAGACGCGATAGCGCAGCCGCTGTGCGCGCTTTACCTCCTCGACCGAGCGGGCGAGCCGGACCTCGAGGGTGCCGAGCCGTCCGAGCGGGCCGGCAAGCGTATCGAAGCGGCGCCGGTATCGTCGCATGCCCTCGACGAGACGCTGTTGCATCAGAGGTAGGTAGGCCATCTTCCCTCCCCCGCAAGCCCGCCGGGCGGCGGGTGCTCCGCCGCGGTCCTTATAGCGCGAATCGCCGCCCGACGCTAAGCTGCGATCTGCAACAGGGATAAGACGCCCCGGGCCGGCCGCAGGACCGATCAGGCCGCCCGCGCCTCGGAGAGAATCTGGCGGAGCCGGTCCGGCGCGACCGGCTTCTCGACCACCGCATCGATCCCGGCCGCCCGCGCCGCCTCGCGCGTCTCGGCGACCACGTCGGCGGTGAGCGCGACAATGCGGGCCGGCGCCGCGCCTGTCCTTGCCTCGTCGCTGCGGATCGCCCGCGCCGCCGCAATGCCGTCGAGTTTCGGCATGTGCAGGTCGAGGAAGATGAAGGCGAACCCCCCCTCCCGCGCCGCCGCCACCGCGGCCGCGCCGTCGTGGACCTCGGTGACCACGTGACCGAACTGTTCGAGCACCGCGCGCACGAGCAGCGCGTTGATCTCGTTGTCCTCGGCGAGAAGCACGTTGAGGCTCGCCGAAGCCCGACGGTCGATCGCCGGGCGCGGCGGCCGCTGGTCCGTCGGGTCGGCATGGAACTCGCCGTGCGCCGCGGCGATCTCGCTGACGATCTTCCTCAGCGACGCGCGCCGCACCGGCCGGACCAGGTACGCGTCGTAGCCGGCACGTTTCAGGTCGGCGACCTCGCCACGCCGGCCCGGTTCGATCAGGATCGCCGCCGGCAGCGGCCGGCCTGCGCCCTGGCGCAGCCGGGCAAGGATTGCCGCGGCGTCGCCGCCGACCCGCCGGTCGACCAGCACGGCGTCGTAGGGGAGGCCCGCCGCCGTGGCCGCACCGGCAAGCGCGGCGGCTTCGTTGGCGTTGGCGACGAACCGCACCTCCGCGCCGGCCGCGGTCAGCTGGGTCGCCGTCACCTCGGCCTCCGGTCCGTTGAGGGCGAGGAGGAGCACGCGCCGCCCGGCAAGGTCGCCGGCCGTCCTTGCCGGCGCCGACGCGGCCGGCAGTTCCAGCGTGAAGGCGAAGACCGAGCCGCCGGAAGGCCCGGGCGCGACACTGATGTCGCTCCCCATCCGCCGCACGATTCGCCGCGAGATGGCAAGGCCGAGGCCGGCGCCGCCATGCCGGCGCGAGAGCGCCATGTCGCCCTGCTCGAATTCGCCGAAGATGCGCTCGATTTCGTCCGCCGCGATTCCCGGCCCCGTGTCCGCCACCGTGAACCGGACACGGACCTTTTCCGGTCCGGTCGCCTCCAGCCGCGCGCCGACCCGCACGCCGCCCGTCTCGGTGAATTTCACGCCATTGCCGGCAAGGTTGAGGAGCACCTGGCGGAGCCGCGCGACGTCGACCGAGACCAGCGGCAGGTCGGCGCTCGAATCGGCGGCGAGGTCAATTCCCTTGCCCTGCGCCCGCGCCGCAAGCAGTTCGACGATCTCCTCGATCAGGGTTTCGAGATTGGCCGGCTCTGGCCTGAGGTCGAGGCGGCCTGCCTCGATCTTGGAGAAGTCGAGAATGTCGTCGACCAACGCCAGGAGCGCCTCGCCGGACGATTGCACCGCGCGCGCGTAGGTCTCCTGGTCGGGCGTGAGCGGCGTTTCGAGGAGAAGGCCGTTGAGGCCGAGGATGCCGTTGAGCGGGGTCCGGAACTCGTGGCTGACGGTGGCGAGGAAGCGCGACTTGGAAAGGTTCGCCGCTTCCGCCTTCTGCCGCGCCTCGATGAGCGTGCGGTAGCGTTCCTCGCGGTCGCGCAGTTCCCAGGTCCTGTCGGCGAGCATTTCGAGGCTCGCCGCGAGCCGCCGGTTCTCGCCCTCGGCCTCGGCGAGCGCTGCGGCAAGCCGCATATTGTCGACCCGCGCCGTCGCCCAGAGCGCCATTCCGCCGAGGAGAACGGCTAGCGGCGCGGCAAAGGCAAGGGTGTCGGGAACCGCGTAGGCGGCGGCAAGGACAACCAGCGCGGAGAGCCCCGCGGCGCTCGCGAAGACGCCCGCCAGAACCCGCCGGCGCCTCAGATTACGCGGTTTCGGCAAGGGCGCCGGCCCCGGCGGCGAAGGCTCGGCCGGCATTTCGCGCTTGGGCGCAGTCGATACCGTCATCGGCCGCAGGAACTCCGGGCACTCAGTGCCCGGAAACCCTGCCAGATGCGGCTTTAGAAATGCTTGATGCTTCAGGCCGCGGCGGCCAGGCGGTCGCCGACCGCGCGGTAGCTCAGCGCCTCGGCAAGGTGAATCCGGCCGATGCCGTCGGCCCCGTCGAGGTCGGCGAGCGTCCGCGCGACCTTGAGCACCCTATGGTAGCCGCGTGCGGAAAGATTCATCGCCTCGGCCGCATTGCGGAGGAGCGCCATCGCCGCTTGGTCGGGCGCCGCGATTGCCTCGATCAGCGCCGGCGGGCACTGCCCGTTGGTGGCGATGTCCCCGGCGCCGGCTCTGGCGAAGCGCTCGCGCTGGATCGCCCGCGCCGCGGCGACGCGCGCCGCCACCGCCGCGCTGCCCTCCGAGGGCGAAGGCAGGATCAGGTCGGCGGCGCTCACCGCGGGCACCTCGATCCGGATGTCGATCCGGTCGAGGAGCGGCCCTGAGAGGCGCGCCTGATAATCCGCCATGCAGCGCGCTCCGCGCCGGCAGACGTGCCCCGGCTCCCCCGCCATGCCGCAGCGGCAGGGGTTCATCGCCGCCACCAGCTGGAAGCGCGAGGGGTAGGCGATGCGGTAATTGACCCGCGCGATCTGCGTCTCGCCGGTCTCGATCGGCTGGCGGAGGGAATCGAGCACCTGCGGCTGGAACTCGGGCAGTTCGTCGAGAAAGAGGACGCCGTGATGGGCGAGCGAGGCTTCCCCCGGCCGCGCCCTGATGCCGCCGCCGACCATCGCCGCCATCGAGGCGGAGTGGTGCGGCGCGCGGAACGGGCGTCGCCTGGTCAGCTTGCCGTTCTGCAATTCGCCGGCGATCGAGGCGACCATCGAAACTTCGAGGAGTTCCGTGGGCGATAGCGGCGGCAGGATCGAAGGCAGGCGGCTCGCCAGCATCGATTTGCCGGCGCCGGGAGGCCCGACCATCAGCATGTGGTGGCCGCCCGCCGCGGCGACCTCCAGCGCCCGCCGGGCGGTCTCCTGGCCCTTGATGTCGGCAAGGTCGGGAAGCGACCCGCCGGCTTCGGCGATACCGGGCTCCGGCCGCGAGAGAACCTGCGTGCCGCGGAAATGGTTGGCGATGGCGATGAGGCTCCGCCCGGCAAGGATGGTCATGTCGCGGCTGGCCCACGCGGCTTCCGGCCCGCAGGCGGAGGGACAGATCAGCCCGCGTCCGATCGCGTTGGCGGCGATCGCCGCGGGCAGGACGCCGGCAACCGGGCTCAACGTCCCGTCGAGGGCAAGTTCGCCGAGCGCCACGAAACTGCCGAGCTGGTCGCCGGGCAAAGCGCCGAGCGCCGCCATCAGGGCGAGCGCGATCGGCAGGTCGTAGTGGCTGCCTTCCTTGGGCAGGTCGGCCGGCGCGAGGTTGATGACGATCCGCTTGTAGGGGAGGGCGAGGCCGGAGGCGTGCAGCGCCGCCTTCACCCGGTCGCGGCTCTCGTTCACCGCCTTGTCGGGCAGCCCGACGATGCCGAAATAAGTGCCGCCCGGCGCGATCTGCACCTGCACGTCGACCGGGACCGCCTCGATCCCCTGGAATGCGACCGTCGTGACGTGGGAGACCATCTGCGCCCCGCCCGCTACAACCGCAGGAAGCGTAGCCGAACCTTTCCGGTTGTCAAGAACAAGTCGTGAACAAACTATCGGACCGAGTCGAGGACCGACTGCACGATCCGCGCCCGAAAGTCGGGGTCGGCGAGCGCAATCAGGAACACCGCCTGCGCCGCCGCGATGAGAAAGAGGATCGCCGCGAAGGGCTGTTTCTGCGTCTTGTGGTGAAGCCGCTGCTGCGCCGCGATCGCGCCGAGGGCGCCGCCCGCGGCCGCCATGAGAAGGAGCGTCCGTTCCGGCACGCGCCAGTCGCCGCGCTCTGCCGCCTCCTTGTCGCGGGCGAAGGTCGCGTAGGTGACGATGTTGATGAAGACGAGCCAGCCGAGCGCAACGAGCGCGATCACGTCTTCGCCCGGGCTCATTCGGTCTCCCGGACGCTCTCCTCGCCGACCTTCTCCTCGATCGCGTCCCAGACCAGCGCCGCGATGTCGGCGCCGCCGAAGCGCTTCACCTCGCGGATGCCGGTCGGCGAGGTGACGTTGATCTCGGTGAGGTAGTTCCCGATCACGTCGATGCCCACGAAGATCAGCCCGCGCTCCTTCAGCGTCGGTCCGATCCGCTCGCAGATTTCGCGGTCGCGCGCGGTCATTTCAATCGGCTCCGGCCGTCCGCCGACATGCATGTTGGAACGCGCCTCGCCTTCCGCCGGCACGCGGTTGATCGCGCCGGCCGCGACCCCGTCGACCAGGATGATGCGCTTGTCGCCCTTGCGCACGTCCGGCAGGTAGCGCTGCACGACATAGGGCTCGCCGCGATAGGCGGTCTCGAAGATTTCGAGGAGCGCGCCGAGATTCTCGTCGGCGCCGCCGAGGCGGAAGACGCCGGCGCCGCCATTGCCGTAGAGCGGCTTGATGATGATGTCGCCGTGTTCCCGGCGGAAGGCGCGGATTTCGTCCGGCGAGCGCGCGATCAGCGTCGGCGGCATCAGGTCGGGAAACTCGGTGACGAAGAGCTTCTCCGGCGCGTTGCGCACTTCGCGCGGGTTGTTGACGACGAGCGTGTTCGGATGGATGCGCTCGAGGAGATGCGTCGTCGTGATGTAGCCCATGTCGAAGGGCGGGTCCTGGCGAAGGTGGACCACATCGAAGCTGCCGAGGTCGGCCGTCTCCGCCTTGCCGAGCGTGAAGTGGTCGCCCTCGATGTCGCGGACCCTGACCGGCTCGACCGAGGCGAACAGGCGCCCGTCGCGGAGTGCCAGCCGGTCGGGCGTATAGTGATATTGCTCGTGTCCGCGCCGCTCGCCTTCGAGCATCAGCGCGAACGTTGAATCGCCGCGGATCTTGATCCGCGCGATGTGATCCATCTGGAAAGCGGTTTTGAGGCCCATCGGGCGCCCTTATCCCGCGACCGCGCGGCCAATTGCAATGGCGCCGCTCACCAGCTTTCGCCCTCGCTGTCGAAGACGCCCGCGATGTGGCGGGGGAGGGCGCCGCTCGCCGCAATCACCACGTCGAAGCGGTAGTCGTGCCCGGCCGCGCCCGGATTGTGCGAGAGCCAGATGCGCGCCGCCCGCGCGATTCGCTGCCGGTTGCGCGCGTAGAGCGCCTCCCTCGCCGCATCGGCGGTAGGGCGGTGCTTCACCTCGACGAAGGCGATCGTGCGCCCGCGCTTGACGATGAGGTCGATCTCGCCGGCCGGCGTCCGGTAGCGCCGCGCGAGCAGCCGGTAGAGTTTTGCCCGGAGCAGCCACAGCGCCAGCGTCTCGGCACGCCGGCCGCGGCGCTCCGCGTCCTGCCGGAGCGGGTCAGTCGCGGCCGCCATTGCCGTCCTTCAGCTTCAGCGCGCGCTGGTAGAGGTCGCGGCGCGAAAGGCCGGTAAGGTCGGCGGCGGCGTCCGCCGCCTCGCGCACGCTCCCCTTGCCGAGCAGTTCGCGGAGGAGCGTATCGACATCCTCCGGGTCCTGCGTCCGCACGACCGGCGGCCCGATCAGAACGACGATCTCGCCCTTCGGCGCCTCACCCTTGCCGTAACGCGCGGCGAGTTCGGTCAGGTCGCCGCGGACGAATTCCTCGAACCGTTTGGTCAGCTCCCGCCCGATTGCCGCGCCGCGCTTCCCGCCGAGCACGTCCGCCATGTCGGCGAGCGCGGCGCCCAGCCGTTGCGGCGCTTCGTAGAAGATGAGCGTCGCCGGCACCGCGGCCAGCTCGGCGAGGCGCTTCCGCCGGGCCGTCTCCTTCGGCGGCAGGAAGCCGGCAAAGAGAAACGTGTCCGTCGGAAGGCCGGCGCCGGCGAGCGCCGCGAGCAGCGCCGAGGCCCCGGGAACCGGCACGACCTTGTGCCCCGCCGCCGCCGCATCGACCGCCAGCCGGTAGCCGGGGTCGGAGACGAGCGGCGTCCCGGCATCGCTGCAGAGCGCCACCGCCTTGCCCTCGGCGAGCGCCGAGAGGAGCTTCGGCCGCTGCCCGGCGGCGTTGTGGTCATGATAGGGGATGAGCGGCGTGTGGATGCCGTACCGGTCGAGGAGAACACGCGTCACCCGCGTGTCCTCGCAGGCGATGAGATCGGCGGCCGCAAAGGTTGCGAGCCCGCGCAGGGTGACATCGGCAAGATTACCGATCGGCGTTGCCACGACATAGAGGCCGGGCTCCAGCGCCGCCGCGGGGAAGCGCTCACCATCGATGAAATACGCCGCCCGGTTCTCGCCGGATGTCGAAGCGCCGCTCACCCGCGAACCCGGGAAAAGCGGTTAACGGTTTGTGAACTTTCACGCATTCCCGTTTGGTTCTCCCGCCCTTTGGCCTTATGCTCCGCGGGGCGTCAGCGTGAGTCAAACGGCGAGGCGAGGGAAAAGCGCGTGCTGGGGAGAGCGATTTCTCGCGCCCGAAGGGCTGTGGCATTGCCGCTCTTCGGCATCGCGGCCATGCTGCTTTCCGCCTGCACGCCATCCTTTCTCGGTGGCGGTCCCCGACCGGACGTAGCCACCGCGCCGGTGAGCGGCGAGGTGCTCGGCACCGGCCCGGTCAAGGTTGCGCTCCTCCTTCCGCTATCGGCGACCGGCAATGCCGGCCAGCTTGCCCAGAACATGAAGAACGCCGCCGACCTCGCCATCCGCGAGTTTCCCTCGGCCGGCATCCAGGTCCTGGTCAAGGATGACCGCGGCACCGCCGACGGCGCCCGCGCCGCGGCGCAGCAGGCGATTTCGGAGGGCGCCGAGCTGATCCTCGGGCCCCTCGCCGCCGCCTCGGTCACCGCCGTGGCGCCGATTGCGAAAGCCTCGAAGATCCCGGTCATCGCCTTCTCGACCGACGCCTCGACCGCCTCGAAGGGCGTCTATCTCCTCTCCTTCCTGCCGCAAAGTTCGGTCGATCGCGTCATCCGCTACGCCGCAGCCGCAGGCAAGCGGTCCTACGTCGCGCTTCTCTCCAACGACCGTACCGGCGTGGTCATCGAGGCCGCGCTGCAGCGCTCGGTCGCCGCCGCCGGCGGACGCCTGATGGGCATCGAGCGCTACGATCTCGACCGCGGCTCGATGCAGGCGAAGGCGACCGCCATCGCCGGCGTCATCAACCAGGGCGGCGTCGACAGCGTGTTCATTCCCGGCGGCGCCGACGAGGCGCCGTTCATGGCGCAGATCCTCGCCGCCAACAAGGTGAAGCCCGGCACGGTCAGGTATCTCGGCAGCGGCCAGTGGGACGACAGCCGCGTCACCGCCGAATCGAATCTCGTCGGCGGCTGGTATGCCGCGCCCGAGCGCGCCGGTTTCGCCGCCTTCGCCCAGCGCTATCAGGCCGCCTTCGGCGCGGCGCCGATCCGCACCGCCTCGCTCGCCTATGACGCGACCAGCCTCGCCGCCGGCCTTGCCGCTCGCTTCGGCGCCGCGCGTTTCGCCGAGAAGACGATCACCAATCCGAGCGGTTTCATCGGCATAGACGGCGCCTTCCGCCTGCTCGCCAACGGCCTCAACGAGCGCGGCCTTGCCGTCTATGAGGTGAAGCGCGGCGGCACCGCCGCGGTGGTGAGCCCCGCACCGCGCAGCTTCACCCGCCCGGCGACCTGAACCGTCACGCCGCGAGGTCGGCGACCACCGCGTCCAAAACGAAGAATCCCGCTCGCGTCGCACGCAATCTCCCCGGAATCGCGCTCTCCACCATCCCATGCGCGGCGAGATCCTCGATCTGCACCGGGTCGAGCGGACGCCCGGCGATCGCCCGGTAGCGCGCGACGTCGATGCCCTCGGCGAGGCGAAGCCCCATCAGCAGCATCTCGTCGCCCTCCTCCTCCTGGGTGAGGATGTCGTCGACGATGAGCCCGTCGCCGCGGCTTTCCACCCGTGCCAGCCATGCCTCGGGGTTCCGCTCCATGGCGAGCGCGTGCCGCCCGTCGTGGAGCTTCAGCCGCCCGTGCGCGCCCGGTCCGATCCCGGCATATTCGCCGTAGCGCCAGTAGATGAGGTTGTGGCGGCACTCGGCGCCCGGCCGCGCGTGGTTGGAAATCTCGTAGGCCGGGAGCCCGGCCGCGTCGCAGGTCGCCTGCGTCGCCGCATAAAGCTCCGCCGCCGCGTCGTCGTTCGGGATGATGAGCTTGCCCGCTCTGGCCAGCGCCGCAAACGGCGTGCCGTCCTCGATGGTGAGCTGGTAGAGCGAGAGGTGGTCGGCGGCGAGCCCGATCGCCTGGTTGAGTTCCGCCGCCCATGCGTCCGGCGTCTGACCCGGTCGCGCGTAGATGAGGTCGAAGGAGAGCCGCGGGAAGGTAGCCCGCGCCAGTTCGATCGCGCGCCGCGCCTCGGCTGCGTTATGCAGCCGCCCGAGGAAGCGGAGGTCCTCGTCGTTGAGCGACTGGACGCCGAGCGAAACCCGGTTGACCCCGGCCGCCCGATAGCCGCGGAAGCGCTCTGCCTCGACCGAGGACGGGTTCGCCTCCATCGTCACCTCGGCGTCGGGCAGCACCGTCCAGTGCTTGCCGACCGCATCGAGAATCGCCCCGACCGTGGCCGGCTCCATCAGCGACGGCGTGCCGCCGCCGAGGAAGATGCTCTGCACCTCGCGCCGGCCCGTCCGGTCGGCGGTGACCTCGATCTCGCGCTGGAAGGCCACGGCGAAGCGCTTCTGGTCGACCGCCTGGTGGCGGACATGGCTGTTGAAGTCGCAATACGGGCACTTCGCCGCGCAGAACGGCCAGTGGACATAGATGCCGAAGCCCGGATCGCCGCTCATTTCGGCAGCCTCGCTTCGGCGAATCGCGCGAAGGCGCGCGCCCGGTGCGACAGCGCCTGCTTCTCGCTCCGCCGCATTTCGCCGAACGTCCGCTCGTGCCCGTCGGGAACGAAGATCGGGTCGTAGCCGAAGCCGTTGGTCCCGCGGGGCGGCCAGACGATCGTCCCCTCGACCTCGCCCTTAAAGAACTCCGCCGGGTGCCCCGGCATGACCAGGCAAAGGACGGCCACGAAGCGCGCGGTGCGTAACGCCGGCGTGTTGGCACCGGCGTCGCGGAGCCCGTCCTCGACCTTGCGCAGGGCGAGCGCGAAGTCCTTTGCCGGTCCCGCCCAGTCGGCCGAATAGACGCCGGGTGCCCCGCCCAGCGCATCGACCACGACGCCGGAATCGTCGGCGAGCGCCGGGAGCCCGGCCGCCTTCGCCGCGGCCGCCGCCTTGATCTCGGCGTTCTCCTCGAAGGTCACGCCGGTTTCTTCCGGGACCGCCAGGCCGAGGTCGCCGGCCGGGACTGCGGTGAGGCCGTGCGGTTCGAGAAGCTCGCGGAATTCCTTGAGCTTGCCCTGGTTGTGGGTGGCGATGACCAGCGTGTCGCCGCGGCGGAGCTGCATCAGAGGATCGCGAGTTTCTGCAGGTCGACGAGCTGCGCGATCCCGGCCCGCGCCAGGTCGAAAAGCGTCCGGAACTCGGCCTCGCTGAACGGCGCGCCTTCCGCCGTGGCCTGGATTTCGACGATCCCGCCGGCATCGGTCATGACGAAATTGGCGTCGGTATGCGCCTCGACATCCTCGGCATAGTCGAGGTCGAGAACCGGCATGCCGCGGTAGATGCCCGCCGAGACCGCGGCAACATGGCCGGCGAGCACCGGCTTCTGGATCATGTCGCGCGCCCGCATCCATTCGATGCAGTCGCGAAGCGCCACCCAGCCGCCGGTGATCGCGGCGGTGCGCGTGCCGCCGTCCGCCTGGATCACGTCGCAGTCGATCATGATCTGGCGTTCGCCGAGCGCCGGCAGGTCGACCACCGCGCGCAGCGACCGCCCGATGAGCCGCTGGATCTCGAACGTTCGGCCCGATTGCTTGCCCGCCGAGGCCTCGCGCCGCGTCCGCTCGCTGGTCGCCCTCGGCAGCATGCCGTACTCGGCCGTCACCCACCCCTTGCCGCTGCCGCGCAGCCACGGCGGCAGCTTTTCGTCCAGGCTCGCCGTGCAGAGCACCTGGGTGTCGCCGAAGCGAACGAGGCACGAGCCCTCGGCGTGCTTGGCGACGCCGCGCTCGAGCGTCACTTTTCGTAGGTCTGTCGGCCCGCGTTTCGACGGGCGCTGAATCGCCGTTTTGTCCATGCCGTCTCATACAGGCCGCATCCGGCCGAGGCAAAGCCAAGCTTGAAACCGTGGTGAAAAGCCTGACATTTGAGGGGCAATGATCGATACACCCCCCGTCCCCCCGCCGCGCGAGCCGGGCTCGTCCGCCCTGCAGGGCCTCGACCGGCGCTCCCGCGAGATCTTCCGCCGCATCGTCGATTCCTATCTCGAGACCGGCGAGCCGGTCGGCTCGCGCAATGTCAGCAAGTTGCTCCCCCATTCGCTGTCGCCGGCCTCGGTCCGCAACGTCATGGCCGACCTCGAACAGCTCGGCCTCATCTACGCGCCGCATACCTCCGCCGGCCGCCTGCCGACCGAGTTTGGGCTGCGCTTCTTCGTCGATGCGCTCCTCGAGATCGGCGATCTCACCACCGAGGAGCGCGCCAGGATCGAGGCGCAGCTCGGCGGGACGAGCAACGGCCGCAACGTCGAAGGTGTTCTCGCCGAGGCGAGCCAGGCGCTTTCCGGCCTGTCGCGCGGCGCCGGCGTGGTGCTGGCGAGCAAGGCGAACGTCCGCCTGAAGCACATCGAGTTCGTCCGCATCGAGCCCTCGCGCGCGCTGGTCGTTCTCGTCGGCGAGGACGGTTCGGTCGAGAATCGCCTGATCGAGCTCGATCCGGGCACGACGCCCTCCGCCCTCATCGAGGCGTCCAATTACCTCAACGCCCATCTCCGCGGCCGCACGCTCACCGAAGCGCGCGCCGAGCTGAAGGCGCGCGAGGCGGCCGCGCAGGCCGAGTTGGACGGGCTGACGCGGAAGCTCGTCGACGCCGGCTTCGCCACCTGGGCGGGCGGTGCCGCCGGTCGGCCCGAAACGCTCTTCGTCCGCGGCCGCGCGAATCTGCTTGAGGACGTCTCCGCCGCCGCCGACCTTGAGCGCATCCGCCTTCTCTTCGAGGATCTCGAAACCCAGCGCGAGCTGATCCGGCTCCTCGGCAATGCCGAGACGGGGGAGGGCGTCCGCATCTTCATCGGCTCGGAGAACCAGCTCTTCTCGCTCTCTGGCTCCTCGCTGGTGGTCTCGCCCTACCGCGATTCGGAGCAGCGGATTGTCGGAGTCCTCGGCGTCATCGGCCCGACCCGGCTCAACTACGCCCGCATCGTCCCGATGGTGGACTACACCGCCAAGGT
>DASRGK010000121.1:0-8409 GCA_035651055.1 Bauldia sp. | reverse complement strand
CCGCGCCAGGCGCTGCGCCAGCGTGGTCGAGTTCACGTCGCCGGTATTGCGCGCCATGTCGTTGAAGCCCTGCGGCCCGTTGAGCAGGACGCGCACGATCAGCAGCACCCACTTTTCCTGCAGCAGGCTGACGCCGGCATGCAGATGCCGCGACGGGCATCCCGGGCGGGCGTCGGTCTCCGTTTTGACAGCGGCCTTGGACATCGAATCAGCGTCTAGCATGTGCGGACCGGTTCCGGGAGTACTTGATTTCTTAGAGTACTATATCTAATTATCTAACCGATAGTTTCAAGCACTCTAAGGAGCATGCTGCTATGAACGCCGTCACACCGAACCGCGAAGCCCAGCCCTTCCAGCCGCATCCCCGCTACACCACGCTCGCCGAGGACCACGTCATCGAACGCACCAGGGCGGCGCTGGAGAAGAACGGGTTCGAGGTTTTCGTGGTCGAGAACACCGCCGAAGCCAAGGCCAAGGTCCTCGAACTCATCCCGGAAGGCTCGGAGGTAATGACCAACACGTCGAAGACGCTCGACGAGATCGGCGTTTCCGCGGTCATCAACCAGTCCGGCCGGTACGATGCGCTGCGGCCGAAGCTGATGGCGCTGTTCGGCGACCCGACCAAGAAGCGTGAGCAGCGCAAGATCGCAGCGGCGCCCGACTACGCGCTCGGCAGCGTCCATGCGATCACGGAGGCCGGCGACGTTGTCATTGCCTCGGGGAGCGGGAGCCAGATCGGGCAATACCCGTACGCGGCCGGCAGGGTGATCTTCGTGGCCGGCACGCACAAGATCGTGCGCGACATGGCGGAAGCCCACGCCCGCCTCCGCGAACATGCGCTGCCGCTCGAAAACGAGCGGATGCTGAGCGCCTACGGGCGGAACAGCGCGATCAAGAAGGTGCTCACCATTCACGGCGACGCGCCCGGCCGGTTCACGCTCATCCTTATCCGCGAGCACCTCGGCTTCTAGGCGCGGCGAGCGGCGCCTAGACTGGAGGTCTAACCCGGCGAGATCCGGACCGCGTGCATTAGGGGTGGCGGAAGCTGATGTCGCTAGCCAGGAAGGGCTTCTTGTCCCTGCCGGTGACGTTGGTGACGAGCCGGTAGCCTTCGCCGGTGACGATCAGGGACACCTTCGACGTGCCCGGCTTCTTGCTGAGCCGGTCGACATACTCGGCCACGAAGTCGATCGTGTCGCCGGAGCCGGTCCCGGTCAGGGTCGCCGCGCCGTCGGTCTGCAGCGATTGCATCGAGCCGGCATACTTGCCGCCGCCGGACGCGGTAATCGTCCCCTTGATCGACGTCGACTGCGCGGGAAGGGCGCAGCGGCCGCGCTGCTGCAGCGACTTTCCGTCGGCGCTGAGGCTGTTGGTGATCTTGCAGAAGACGTGTTCGGGGTTGGCGTTCGGCGCCGACTTCGCCATGCCGCCGCCGATCCATTCGCCGACGAGGCGGGAGAGGATCGGGTCGCCGGCGGCCGCCGCGGGAGCGCTGCCGACGAGGGTCATCCCGCCGGCCGCCGCCAGTGCCACCAGTATTGCCCGAAGCTTGGTCTGAGCCATTTCATCCATTCCAAATTGGGGCGCGGCCTGCCGGGCGCGCTCCGCCAAAACCCACCTCAGCGGGCAATGTAGTCAACCCTGGCGTGGATGTAAGGCGGGAGGTTGACGCGCTATGATCCCCATGATGGAAGCGAGCCACCACAGCTTCAGCGACGACGGCGACGTGCCGAACAGCCGGCTGCCCCTCATCGTCTATTCCGGGGCGATCGCGGCGGCGGGCGACGCGGCAAGCGCTTTCGAGGCGCTGTTTCACCGGAACGGCTGGGGCGGCGGCTGGCGGAACGGCATTTTCCCGTTCCACCACTATCATTCGACCGCGCACGAGGTGCTGGGGATCGCCCGCGGCGAAGCCGACGTGCGCTTCGGCGGAGAGGGGGGAACCACGCTCCACGTCAGGGCGGGAGACGCGGTGCTGATCCCGGCCGGCGTCGGGCACAAGCGCATTTCCGCAACGCCGGACCTGCTCGTCGTCGGCGCCTATCCGGCCGGCCAGTGGGCCGACCTGATGCGCGAAGGCGCCGAGGACAAGGCGGGCATCCGGGCGCGCATCGCGGCGGTGAAGCTCCCCGAGGCCGATCCGGTCGCCGGCAAGGACGGGCCGATGCGGGGACTCTGGAAGCCCGGCTAGGACTTAGCCCGGGTGAGCCGGGTCAGCTCGCTCATGACGTCGGCAAGCCGGGGCGGCCGCCCGTTGAGGAAGGGGAGCGGCCGGCAGACCTCGATCGCGGCGATGCCCACACGGGCCGTGAGCAGCCCGTTCACGACCCCTTCGCCGAGCCGCGCGGACAGGCGCGCGGCGATGCCGTGGCCGAGAATCTGCTGGACGATGGAATCGCCGGCCGCCATGCCTCCGGTGACGGCAAGATGGGTGACCGCGGCGCGCGCCAGCCGGACGAAGCCGAGCACGCCGGGACGTCCGCCATAGAGCGTCGCCAGCCGCCGGATGAGGCGGAGAATCTCGGCGCCGACGAAGACCAGATCGACGAGCGCCCGCGGCGATATCGCCGTGACCACCGCGACGCGCTTGGCCGAGCCGAGCACCATGCGGCGTGCGGCCTCGTCGAAACCGAGGAGGAGTTCGCGCTCGGCGAGGCCGATCAGGTCGGGGCCGTCGATGATTTCGCGGGCATGGCCGGCAAGCGCGGCGCGGCCGCGCGCGGTTTCGGGGCGGGATGCGTAGAGGGCGATCAGCGAGGCCGAGACCTGCCGCGCCTCGTCGCGGTCGTCCGCGGCAATCGCCTCCGCCGCCCGCCGCTGCAGCAATACGATGCGGCGGACGCGGAGAAGCCCGAGGATCTCCCGGACCGCGAGCGCCAGAAGCGCGACCGCGGCGACCGCGGCAAGGCCGAGGGCCAGCAGCCCCAGCGCATCCGTGCGGGCGAAGAGGGCGGCGATCAGCCGGTCGACGGCAAGCCCGGCGGCGAGCGTGACGAGGCCGCCGAGCGCGCCGAGGAGCACCGTCACCCAGCGCGTCCGCCGCCGCGACGATGCCGCCGTCACCACCGGTATGGCGGCAGTCGCGGCGAAGGGATCGGCGTCCGTGTCGAGGGTGGGCGGCGCCCCGAGCCCCGGAACGTAGCCGGCGTCGAGCCGGCTCAGCTCGTCGACCGGAAATGCGGCCGGGCGGCGCGGAGCGCGCGTCATGCCAGGCGGTCTCCGACGAGGAATTCGATCGCGCGGTCGAGACGGATGTGGGGGAGCGAGAGCGTGAAACCCTCCGCCGTGCGTTCGAGCCGCGGCGGACGGAAGCGGACGAATCGCAGCGGCGATTCCCCGCCCTCGCCCTGCGCG
This sequence comes from Bauldia sp., assembly GCA_035651055.1. Classification (GTDB taxonomy): domain Bacteria; phylum Pseudomonadota; class Alphaproteobacteria; order Rhizobiales; family Kaistiaceae; genus JAFKKF01. The sequence continues at coordinate 5,055 of DASRGK010000121.1, read as the reverse complement.
AAGATCGCATCCGGTGCGTCGGGAAGATCGCCGGGGAAGATCGCGACTTCGCCGGTGCCGTCGAAGGTGCGGCCGTCCACCGCCTCGCCGGGCACCGGCGTGCCGACGATCGAGGCGAGCCGCTCGCCGGCGCGGGTGACCGTGCCCTCGCTGGTCGCGCGCACCGAAGCCAGGGCGAGGACATCGACCTTGGCGCCGGCAAAGGCCGCGCGATCGATGGCGCGGGCGACGATCCTCCTCAGGATCGCCTCGAGGCGGTCGTGGTCGATATGATGGAGGTGATCGGCCTTGGTCGCCGCGAAGAGGATGCGGTCGATGCGCCGGCTGACGAGCGAGGCCAGCCATCCGCTCCGCCCGAGCCGGAAGGCCGAGAGAATGCCGGCGAGCGCCGCCTCCAGCTCGCCGACCGCCGCGGCGCCGGCGTTCAGCGCCTCGAGCGCATCGACCAGCACGATCTGGCGGTCGAGACGGGCGAAGTGGTCGCGGAAGAAGGGGCGGACGACGGCGTGCTTATAGGACTCGTAGCGGCGGGCCATCATCGCGCCGAGCGAGCCCGGCACGGGGGCGCCGTCCACCGGCAGCGGCGCGAAGGTGAGAGCCGGTGATCCGGCGAGATCGCCCGGCATGAGAAAGCGGCCGGGGGGCGTGACCGCGAGCCCGGCCTGCCCCTTGCGGCAGGCGAGAAGATAGTCGGTGAAAAGGCCGGACAGTTCGCGCGCCAGCGCTTCGTCCTCGGGGCGGGCGGCGTCGATGTCGGCGGTGCGGGCAAGCCAGGGGGCGGCGGACGCGGCGCGGGCCGGCACCGAGGCGGCGGCGAGCGCCTCGCCCGACCAGACCGCGTAGTCCTTCGCCAGAAGCGCCAGGTCGAGAAGCCATTCGCCCGGGTAGTCGACGATGTCGAGATTGAGCACGCCGCGGCCGATATGGCGCCCGACGAAGGTCGCGGACTCGTAGCGGATCGTCAGGCGCAGTTCGCTGATCTGGCGGGTCGAGTCGGGCCAGGCGCGCTGATCGACCAGCGTCGCCACATGGCGCTCGTAGTCGAAGCGGGGGACCGCATCGTCCGGCTGCGGCTCAAGGGCGGCGCCGCTGATGCGCCCCGCGGCATAGGCCCTGAAGAGCGGCAGGCGGCCGCCGTGGATGAGGTTGTGGACGAGGGCGGTGATGAAGACGGTCTTGCCGGCGCGGGCAAGCCCGGTCACGCCAAGCCGGACGGAGGGCGCGACCAGTCCGGCGGCGCGCTCGGCAAGGGTCAGGACCGCCAGCCGCGTTTCGTCAGTGATCCTGGCAAGCTGCACGCGTGTTCGATCCGGTTCGACAGGGCCGATGTAAGGCGGGGCGGCGCGCGGCGAAAGGTCTAGCTGTCGTCGTCGCCGCCCAGGAGGCGCGGCGTCAGGAACCCGGCAAGGTGCCCGCTGCCGGGGGAAAGTGCCTGCCAGTCGAGCGCGGACGGGAAGTCGATCGCGGCGAGAGCGGCGGTGGGGAACTTCTCGGCGAGCGCCTTCCTGGCGCTGGCGGGACCGGACCCGACGAGGGCGAGGGCCGTGGCATGGGCGGTCGGATTGTGGCCGACGAGGAGGATCGCAGCCGCCGTGTCGCCATAGCGGGCAAGTGCCGGCAGATAGTCGCGCGACGGCGGCTCGTAGAGGTCGGCGACGATGGCGACGCTCGGCGCCGTCTTCAGGTGGGGCAGGACGCGGTCGAGCGTCTCGCGCGTGCGGCGCGACGGCGAGCAGAGGACGAGGTCGGGATTGTAGCCGCGTTCGGCCATGGCGCGGCCGATCAGGTCGCATGCCGCGCGGCCGCGCTGGTTGAGCGGGCGGTCGAAGTCGGCGACTCCGCTTTCGGCCCAGGACGACTTGCCGTGACGGAGAAGATAGAGCTTCCGGGCCACAACCCGATTCTTGCGGGTCCGGGAGGACAAGGCAAGGCGGCCAGCAAAGACCCGGCCGCGGGGTTGCCGCGGCCGGGTCCTGAACTGGATCGCGATGTCGGGAACTAGGGCAGTTTGCAGACGGCGAGCGTGCCGTCGTACCTGGTGTAGTAGCCGGTGTCGCGGTCGAACGAATTGTACTTGGCGTCGCAGGCGTCATACCACTCGGGCGTGCCCGGCGCCGGGACCGTATAGACCTTCTTGACGTAGATGGTCTTCGAGTTGGCCGCTATGCAGCTATTGTAGGCGTCGTCGTAGACCTGCTGCCACTTGGCGCTGCCGATGGCAAAGCCGCCGATGCCGCCGACGGCGACGCCGGTGCCGCATTTGCCGCCGAGGACCTTCGCCACGACGCATCCGCCGACGCCGCCGACGATCGTCTTCTTGGCAGCCTGGGCGTTCGCTTCCTGCTTGGCCTTGTCGCTGCAGTAGCTGGCCGAGGCGGCGCTCGCGCCGATCACGACCAGGCCAGCCGCTGCCACCATGCTGATCAATGTCTTCATTGGAGAGCTTCCTTCCTTTGGAGAGGCGGCGCCGGCCCCTGATCCGGCTCGTCTCGAATCAAACCACCCTTCGGAATGCTGGAATGCCACTAAATGGAGGGAATGCCAGTGACTAAAGTCACACCACGCTTAACCAAAACCTGTGGCGGGGGTGTGGCGAAGCGCCCAGGCCTCTGATCTTTTCGCAATCTTCCTCAGTCGTCGCGATAGACGCGCTCGCGGCGCTCGTGGCGCTCCTGGGCCTCGATCGACAGCGTCGCGATCGGCCGCGCGTCCAGACGTTTCAGGCTGATCGGCTCGCCGGTTTCCTCGCAATAGCCATAGGTGCCGTCGTCGATGCGCTGCAGCGCAGCATCGATCTTGGAGATGAGCTTCCGCTGCCGGTCGCGGGCGCGCAGCTCGATGGCGCGGTCGGTCTCCGATGACGCCCGGTCGGCAAAGTCGGAGTGGTTGGTGCTCTCGTCCTGGAGGTGCTGCAGCGTGTCTTTGGCTTCGCGCAGGATCTCCTCCCGCCAGACCACCAGCTTGGTGCGGAAGTACTCTCTCTGCCGGTCGTTCATGAAGGGCTCGGAGTCGGTCGGGCGATAGGGCTCGTTGTTCGTGTGACGCCCGTTAGCACTTCCACGCGGCATGAGAACCCCTGTGCCCTTCCAAAAGCGCGCGGAATATAGCGACGTGATTCTGTCGCGACAATAACCGCGGCGCTACGTTTCAATGACCGCCCAGGGCGGCTTCTGACAGAGGAATTGCGGCGCGAAAATGGCCTTGCGGCAAACCGGGTCAGGAAGTCCGGCGCGCCGATATTTCGCCCAGCAAGCGGGCCATTTCGCGCTCGAGATCGTTGACCCGCGTCGCGGCATCCGGAGCTGGCTCGCCGGGCTCGGCGACCTCCGCGGCAAGCGAGGGCGCCTCCGGCACGATCGGCGGCTCGGCGGCCTTTGCCCCAGGCGCGAGGAACGATGGCAGCTCCACCTCGTCTTCCCCGGCCTCCTGCTCGCGGGGCGTTTCGACCGGCTCGTCCGCCAGCGGCTGAGGCGCGGCCGCCTCGCTTGGGGCGGCTTCGGCCTCGGCCACCGGCGTGTCGATCGGCGGCGCCGGCGGCGCTTCGTCGGCGGGCTCCAAGGCCAAGGGCGGCGGCGGGACGAAGGGGGTCACGCGCGCTTCCTCGCGCGGGGCGCCAAGGACGCTGCGGAGGTTCTGCCACGGCGCTGCGTCCTCGGCGTCGCGCACCGGGACGGGCTGTCTCGGGTCGCGGCGTGCATTGTTGCGCTCGGTGCGCCGCGGCGGGAAGGGTATCGGGCGCTCGGCGACGGGGTCGGGGCGGACGGCCGCGGCGGGCTCGACCGCCGGTGCGGCAACGGCAGCGGGCGGTGTCTCGCCGGCAGGCTCGGCCGCCGCCGATTGCGGCCGCGCGGAGGCCGGCTGCCGCTGCGCGACGGCGCGTGCGCGGACGATCCCCGATTCGACGACGACATCGGCGGGGCCGCCGATCAGAAGCAGGTGCTCGACATTGTCACGCCGGACGAGGACCAGCCGGCGCCGATTGTCGACTGCCAGAGCATCGATGACGGCGAGGCGCGGCAGGCGCCCGCGGACCGTGGTGCCGAGGCCGCCCGCCGCGTAGCGGCGCACCAGCCAGACGACGACCGCAACCAGGGCAAGGACGACGGCGAGCGTGATGATGAATTGTGCGATCACCGCGCCGCCCGACCCGAACCACGGCTCCAGCATTTCACGCATCGATGCGCCTCCTGCCGTCCCCGAAAGCCCCGATGGGGTCGAATCGCACGTTCATCATGGCTTTTTCGGGCCATTGCCCCGCCGGACGCAAGCTCCGGCCCTCGCCGTCCCGGCCCGTGATTGTATAACCCCGGCCCCCGGGTCCATATCCGCCGACATGGATATGTCGCGTCCGATGGCGGCCCGGGCTCACTACCACGCGCACGGCGCCGGCCACGATCACGACCACGAGGCGGAGCCGTTCGCGGGGCTCAGCGCCGACTATCGCCGTCGCCTGTGGCTGGTGATCGCGATCAACGCATCGATGTTCGCGGTCGAACTCGTCGCCGGTGCGCTTGCCGGCTCGCAGGCGCTGCAGGCCGACGCGCTCGATTTCGCCGCCGATTCGGCGACCTATGGCCTCAGCCTCGCGGTGCTCGGGGCGCGACCGCGGACCCGCGCCACGGCGGCGCTGGCCAAAGGCGTGAGCCTCCTCCTGATGGGCCTCTGGGTCTTCGGCACGACCATCCATCGCGTCTTCGTCCTCGGGATGCCGCAGGCCGAGATCATGGGCGGCGTCGGGCTCCTCGCCCTCGCCGCCAACGTGGCGAGCGTTCTCATCCTGGTGCGCTACAAGGACGGCGACGCGAACGTGCGCTCCGTGTGGCTCTGCTCGCGCAACGATGCGATCGGCAACATCGCGGTCATGCTCGCGGCGGGCGCGGTGGCGCTGACCGGGACGCCCTGGCCCGACCTTGCGGTCGCGGCCGTGATGGCCGGGCTCTTCCTCACCTCCTCGGCGCAGATTCTGCGGCAGTCGCTGCGCGAGATACGGGCGGGGGAGGCGGTCTCGCTCGCCCACACGCATTGAGGGCGCGAGGCCGGTCTTTGTTGAACTCG
>DASRGK010000120.1:0-60191 GCA_035651055.1 Bauldia sp. | reverse complement strand
CGAGCATCTCGAAACCGATCAGATCCCGGCGGCCGAGCGCGTAAATCGGCTGGTAGCCGGGAACGATCGTTCCGTCCGCCACCGCCTGCTTGAGGTCGTTCTCCAGCGCGACCTGGTCGCGGATGTCGTCCTGCATCGACTCATCGAAAAAGCGGAATGTCCCCCGCCCTTCGCGCTTGGCGCGGTAGAGCGCGAGGTCGGCGACGCGCAAGAGCGTATCGAGATCGGCGCCGTCGGCGGGACAACGGGCAATGCCGATGCTGGCGCTGATGCGCACGACATTGCCGCCGACCGCGATCGGCTCCTCGATGGCTGCGATCGCCCGCTCGGCGAGCGCGCGTTCCGGCATGTCGCTCGCCTGATCGCCCGCCTCGATCGCCCCGACCATGGCGAACTCGTCGCCGCCCAGGCGGCAGATCAGGTCTCCGGCGCGCACGATCCTCTCAAGGCGCGAAGCGACCGCGCATAGGACCGCATCGCCGGTCGTGTGGCCGTGGACGTCGTTGACCAACTTGAAACCGTCGAGATCGATGAGATGGAAGGCGAAAGCCGACTTGCTCGCCGCCGCGCGGGCGATCAAGGCTTCCATGCCGGCGCTGAACACGCGGCGATTGGGCAGACCGGTCAGCGCATCGTGCTCGGCATTGTGGCGGACCAGGCGTTCGACGCGCCGGAAATCGCTGATATCGGTGATGCAGCCGACCAGCAGCTTGCTGCCGTCGGGGAGGACAAGGCGGTTTTTCTTGGTGACGATGGTACGCAGCTCTCCGCTGGAGTCGGTGAACAGTTCCTCGTTCTCGTTGACCTCGCCGGTATTGAGGACGCGGAGGTCATTGCCGCGGAAGACGTCGGCCTGTTCCTTGGGAACGAAATCGTAGTCGTTCCGTCCCACCAGTTCCTCGAAGCTCCGGTTCATGAACCGGCACATCATCTCGTTGACGACGAGGAACCTCGTCTCGGCGTCCTTGACGAAGATCGGGTGGGGCACGGCGTCGAGGACCCCGCGAAACGCGGCGGAGTCGAAGAGGGAGTTCGTCCGTGAACCGGGTCTTGCCGACATCGGGCCCATCGCAGCTTGGCGGGCAAGGCTATTCGGGGTCGCGTTAACGAAGCCGGTCATCATTTCCGGCGGGGCCGGATAGGCTTAACGGGGGGAAAATTCGTATGGTTAATCCGCGGCATGCGACCCGCTCCACCTCGCCGGCGATGGCGGGGCTGCTGACCGGCATTCGCCGACTGCGCAGGACAACCTTATTCGGGGAACCGCGATGAACGACATCAGGCAATCCGTGGAGGCCGCAATTGCCTACCTCAGAAGCCACCCCGCCGAAGCCCGCTACACGGACTCGCGGGCGACTGCGACGCTGGAGAAGGGACTCCGCTTCCGGGTCAAGGGACCGGGCGGCGAGTCGATCCTCACCGACATGCCGAAGGGGATCGGCGGCGACGGCGAGGCGCCGTCGCCGGGGTGGCTTTTCCGTGCGGCGCTCGCGGCATGCGACGCATCGCTCATCGCCATTGAGGCGGCGCGGGAGAATATCGACCTCGCCCGTCTCGAAGTCGCGGTCGAGAGCCAGTCCGACGATCGCGGCATCCTGGCGATGGATCCATCGATACCGGCCGGACCGCTTTCCATCCAGGTGCGGGTTATCCTACAGGGAAACGCCGGCGGCGACCGGCTCCGCGACCTGGCGCAAAGGGCGCTCGGCCATTGCCCCGTCCACGAGGCGGCCGGCCGACCGGTTCCCGTCACGGTGACGGTCGAGACAGGCTAGTTCTGCGCCGCAGAGATCGACTGCGGTCGGGCGCGGCGTTTGACCCAGGTCAAGGAGTGCGGTGGAGATGAAGGCGAAGAAGATCGCGGTGAGCGTGAAATAATCGCGCAAGCCGACTTATACGAGGCCGGGACACTCCTCCAGGCATCCCGGCGTTCTCCTCAGGCCTGCAGCCCCGGCGCGGAGCCAGCCATGACCGACCTCAAGGTGCGCGTCTTCAAAGGCCAGAGCACCGAGCCGTCAACGACGGTGACGATCCCGGGCGGCGTCCTGAGGATCGCGCGGAACCTCGTTCCCCATGTCGCCCGCGACGCGCTGAAGGACCGCGGCATTGACCTTGACGAGATTGTCCGCCTGTCCGGCACTCCGGAAGCAAAGGGCAGGCTCGTCGAAGTCGAGGACCACGAGAAGAACGAGCGCGTCGTCCTCTCGCTGGAATGAGAGTTCCGCGGACTCCCTACCGGCTTCGTACCAGCACGAAATCGTGGCTGGCGAAATAGAACGGATTGGGCAGGCCGATCTTCCGCGCCTCGCCCGGATCGTCCCTCCGCTCGAACGGCTCGACCAGGCTGTCCTTGACGCCGAACACGGCATCGGAATCGAGGTAAGGATCGCCGGCGACGAAGATGTGGGTTGTGACCGCCTCGAAGCCGGGGGCGCCGACGATGAAGTGGATATGCGCCGGCCGCATCGGGTGACGGCCCATGGCGAGGAGAAGGTCGCCGACCGGCCCGTCGGTCGGGATCGGATAGGACGAAGGCTTGACGGTGCGGAACCAGTAGCGGCCGTCGGGGCCGGTAGTGAACAGGCCGCGGAGGTTCATCGCCGGCTGATTCGGATCCTGGATGTCGTAGTGGCCGTCACTGGATGTCTGCCAGACGTCCAGTTCCGCCCCGGCGATCGGTCTTCCCGCCTCGTCGAGGACGAGGCCCGAGACGAAGGCCGGTTCTCCCTGGCCGTCGAGGGATATCGTGTCGCCCATCGCTTTCCTTGGCGCGCCCGCGACATGAAACGGGCCAAGCACGGTCGATTCGGTAGCGCCCGACGGCTTCCGGTGGTTGATCGCATCGACCAGCATCGAGACGCCGAGCGTGTCGGAAAGCAGGATGAACTCCTGACGCTTGTCGTCGCATTTCTGCCCGGTGCGGGTGAGGAACCGGATCGCCGTCATCCACTCCTCCGGCGTCGGCTCGACCTCACGGATGACCGCGTGCAGGTGGGTGACGACCGAGGTCATGACCTGCCGGAAGCGCGCATCCTCGGCCCCGGACATGCGCTCGAGCACCGCCGCGGTCGCCGTGGTCTCGTTGAAGTCACGCATCGAGATTTCCTCCCGAATTCGGTGGCGATCGGCGATTGGGCGAGCGGTGAGTAGCGGAAAACGCCGGCTTCATTGCCCTATTCGCTGCTGCCACTCGCTGTTCGCGGTCTCTCGCCCGCCCACGCCCGCCCGAGGAGGGCGCGGATCGCGGTGCGCTCGATCGGCCGCGGGTTCCAGTAGGGATCCGCGACCGCAAGATCGGCGGCACGGTCGAGGCCGTCCTCCGGCATGCCGATGTCGCGGAGCGCCGTCGGCGCGCCGCCGTTCCGCGCGAGGTCAAACAGGCCCCCGGCGGCATCGCTGACACCCAGCGCCCTTGCGACGCGCGCGATCGCCTGCGGGACGGCGGACGCATTATAGGCGACGGCGTGGGGCAGGATGACGGTATGCGTCTCCGCATGCGGCAGGTCGAACGCGCCGCCAAGGACATGGCAGAGTTTGTGGTGAATGGCGACGGAGGTGGAACCGAGGACGATGCCGCAGAGCCAGGCCCCATAGAGCGCATCGCTCCGTGCCGCCTTATCGGCCGGCAACCGCACGATCGCCGGCAAGGCCGCGGCGAGCGCCCGGATGCCTTCCTCGGCCATCAGCGAGAGGACCGGATTGCCGTCGCGGGCATAGAGTCCCTCGACCGCGTGGGCCATCGCGTTGATCCCGGACGTCAGCGACAGAAGCGGCGGCAGGGTCAGGGTAAGCTCGACATCGTAGATGACCGTCTTCGGCCGGACGCGCGGGTCGCGGAGCGTCCTCTTCTGCCCCCCTTCGGTCTCGCCGAGAAGACTGGTCATCTCCGAACCGGCATAGGTAGTAGGGATGACGATCTGCGGCAGGCCGGTTCTGAGCCCAATCGCCTTGCCGAGGCCGGTGGTCGAGCCGCCGCCGATCGCGACCGTACCGTCGATGCGCTTTGCTGCGACGATTGCCATCGCGGCGTCGGTGACATCGGTCGGCGTGTGCATGCGCGCCCCGGTGAAGGTCGCCGCGCCGCGCCCGCCGAGCGCTTCGAGCAGGCGTTTCGCCACCGCCTCCTGCTGCGGCGTCGACAGCACCAGCGCGCGCGCAACCCCGAGCCTGCCTGCTTCTTCGGCGACGGCAGCGATGGTTCCGGAGCCGAACACGACCCGGACCGGCGCGCTCTCGTAGACGAACGGCTGCACCGCCATCACGCTACCGGGGCTGTGGCACCCCCGACGCCGACGTCCCGGCGCCGGACTGGCCGAAGATGTAGCGGTCGACGAAGGTGTTGCGGAACTTGCCGGCCGGGTCGTGCTTCTCGATGAGAGCGCGGAAGGCTGGGAGCTTCGGATAGAGCGACTGCACGCTCGCCGCCGGCATGGTGAAGAGCTTCCCCCAGTGCGGCCGGACGCCGAACGGCATCAACCCGGCTTCGAGGTCGGGGAGAAGCTGCCTGAGCTTCGGCCAGTCCTTCTCGAAGGAGAAATGGAAGGCGACGCAGGCCTCACTGCAGAAGGGGCTGAGCCAAAGGTCGTCGGCCGCGATGGTGCGGACCTCGGAAACCATGAGCAGACCGGCGAATCGCGGGCCGAAGGCACGAACAGCGCGGATTGCCGCGACCGCGTGGCGAAGCGGCACGAAATACTCGACCTGCAGTTCCGAACCGCTCGCCGGCGTGGAGCCGACCTTGAAATGCGGCAGACGGTCATAGGCCGGGCCGGCGACACCCATCTGCTCGGTGCAGTGGACCGCGTCGAGATGCATGATCGGGTGCATGGGCCGGCCGGCGGGCCTGGCGCCGAAGGTGTCGGGCGCGACCCACCGGACGGCGGGATCGACCCTGCTCTTCACCCAGAGCTGCTCGATCGCCGGATGCTGCCAGTCGGTAAAGAGGCTGACGCTGTACCCGCTTCCCATGATCCTGTCGAAATCGGCTTCAAGCCGGGCATGCGGCAGGTCGAGGTAGATGTCCTGGCGGACGGCAAAGGCCGGTTTGACGTCGAGGGTGATTGCGGTCACGGCGCCGAGCGCACCGAGATGGACGACGGCGCCGGGGAACGTGTCGGGATTGCCGGCGCGGGAGAGCGTGACCAGATTGCCGCTGCCGTCGATGAATTCGAGCGCGGCGACGGCCGTGGCAAGGCTGCCGAGTGCGGTGCCGGAGCCATGCGTCGCCGTCGCGGTCGCGCCGGCAACGGAAATGTGCGGCAGCGATGCGGTGTTGTGAAGCGTGTAGCCCTCGGCATATAGCGCCGGGCCGAGGTCACCATAGGTGACGCCGCCAGCGACCGTGACCTGGCCCTTCGCCCTGTCCACCGAAATGCCCTTCAGATTCTCGAAGGACAGGTGGACGCCTTCGGTATCTGCGATGGGATTGAAACAGTGGCGCGAGCCCAGGACGCGGACCTTCGCCGCACGGCGGACGATCTCCTGTGCCTCGGCGACACTCGCCGGTGAAACCACGCGATCGGCATTGTAGGTGATGTTTCCCGCCCAGTTGGTCCGGGCCATTGCTTTCTCCCTTGCCGCTTTTCCGCGGTGGCTGTCTGTCTAGTCGCCGGTGCCGCCGAGCGTATCCCGCCATCCGTCGATCATGAGGAGGGACCCGTTGTCGCCCTCGCCATGCGTGGTGAGGTAAAGGCGGTCGCCGGCGATGAGCACTGCCTGCGGCCGGAACTGACCGAAATCGGTCTCGATCGTGAAGAGGAGATGCAGGCTGCCCTCGCTGTTGGCGAGGACGTAGATCGCGCCGGCCTCGCCGGCGGCGACCACTGTCCCGTCATCGTCCACGTCGAGCGCCATCACCGGCTGCGGCACCGGCGCCTGCCCGATCGGCTCGGCGAGCGAATCGACGATGCCGGCATCGTTCATGATCCCGCCGGCGAAGACGCCGCTGTCGTTGGCGGCGATCTTGAGGAGCCGCTGACCGGCCAGTTCGAGCTGGCCGACCTCGCCGGAGGCAGGGTCGATGATGCGCACGACCGATTCGTCCTCGAGGGCGTGCACGGTGAAGACGCCGCCCTTGCCGACGGCGATATCGAAAAGGTTGGCGTCGAGGTCGAAACTCCGCACCGTGCGACCGGTACGGGCGTCGATCTGGAAGACCTTGCTGGCAGCGCTGGTGCAACCGACGTAGGTCGCCACCCAGACGAAGCGGCCGTCGCCGGCAAAGGCCTGCGGGCAATCGCCGATGATGGCGAGATTGCCGCTCCTCCCGCCGCCGGGCGATTGCTGCCAGATCTTCCTGTCGGTCTCGACGAGCGACAGGATGCGGCCGTCCGCGGTGGCGAGCATGCCGACCGGCAGGCGTCCGACATTGACGCGGGCGTTCACCCCGAATTCCCCGGCATCGACGCGCACGATCTGACGCGAGCCGCTCACCGCCACCCAAATGTCGGAGCCGTCGAAGGCAATTCCTTCCGGCCACTTCCCGACCGGGGTGACGGCGGCATGGAGGTTGATGATCGTCGGCTCGCCGGGATCGGCGGGTGGCAGCGCGTCGGCGGGTGCCGGCTCCTCCGGCGCATCGTCGCCCGAGGCCGGCTCCATCGGCACGTCGGCGACCTTTGGCCCGGGCGCGACGCCGTCGCAATCATTGGCGGCAACGATGACGGAATTGGGTGCGACCGGCCTAGTGTTCTCCTGCGCGGCATCGGCGTCCGCCTCGGACAAGGGACCCTCGACGACCGCAAAGCGCCCTTTCGGCAAGCTCCTGATATTGTCGGTATCGGCGACCGAAACGCCCTCGCCGATCCTGGCGACCAGCGCCTTGGCCGCGTCGTAGTCGGCGCGCTTGAACGTGCCGTAGACGACCAGCCAGCATTGGCCGGCCTCGCCGGCATCGGCTGCGGGCGCGGTGCTCGCATCGTCCGGCGCCGGCCCGGTCGACGCTGCGTCGGCGGCAAGGAACCGGTAGACAACTTCGCTCTCGCCACTCTTTTGACAGGCATCGTCGAAAATCGGCTGGCTAACGCTGATGCGGAGTTCGGCCGGCGGCCCGCGCAGCCAGTCGGGCAGTTCCTGGCTCGCAGCGGGAAGCGGTCCGGTGCTGCAGCGGTCCTCGTTAGGGATGCTGCCTTCGAGGAACGGGCCTTCGTCGTTGACCCTTCCGTCGAAGAAGACCAGGTCTCCTCGGGAGAGCTTCACCTCGCGGCCGCAGACCTGAAGCCTGTAGGCCGGATTGCCCATGCTCGCGCTGGCGAGCCGGTATTCCGACACGGTGCAGGCGGCAGCCGCAGCCGGCGCCACGGGCAGGAGCCAGAGCGCCAGCGCCGCAACCAGGATTCTCACGACCGTCGCCCTCCGCCCATGCCCGGGGTTGATTACAGCAGGAATGGGTGTGCCTGGCAAAAGCGGGGGCCACAGCGCCCTAGACGCCGGAACCGTCCGCCTCGTCGTCGCCGCCACCCGACGCATCTTCCTTCGGCGAGGGGGAAGCAGCCGGCTCCTGACCCGGAAGCGGGATCCAGTATGCGAGCTCGCTGTCGGAATAGACGATACGAGCCTCCGGATCGGAGTCGCTCGCCAGCCACCCGCCCTCGCCCGAGCGCGCCGACTGCGCGAACCGGACGGTATCGAACTCCGCCGGCCCCTGCTCACTGGCGCGGATGGCAACGCGGACAAGGCTGCCGTCGCGCGGCGCGGTCGAAATGGGGGCGCGGTTCCTGGCCCTCGGGCGGGACGGCGTCATCGGCGGCATCTCAGAACGGCTTCGCGACCATGAGGATCGCTATGATGACGATGACCGCGAGTTCCGCCAGCCGGAAATTGCGCACTGCCGGATCGGCGACCGCCGCGGCGAGTTCGGGTGTGACCCGCCCCGCCGCCAGCGCCGCATCGAGCGCTGCAGTCCGCGTCCGCCGCCGCGGGACGAGCAGGAGCGGGATGAACGGAATGAGGGCAAGGTAGAGGACCAGGGAGACGAGCAGCCAGTTCTGCACGGCGCCTTCGATGAAGCCGAGGATCGGCCAGCCCGCCGCCCAAGCGGCGGCGAGGCCGAGGACGAAGACGGCTTCCGAGCCCGGGATGACCATCCGCCGTTCGAAGAATTCCGCCGCCCGGAGGAGTCCGGCCATTGCCTCGAAGCCGGTGGCGCGGGCGGCAAACACGGCGACCCCGTTCCGCGCGACGACGCCGGCGACGAACCAGCCGGCGGCGAGAACATGCAGGACCTTAAGAAGCGATATGAAGAACATCGGGTGCTCCGGGGAGAACTTCGCGATCCGCCAGTTACGCCTTGCCGCGGGCGCGCTCGCCGAGCGTGGCGGTGAGGCGGCGAAGAGCGGCGGAGTGATCGTTGCGGTCGACGGTCACGTGGATGATGCTGAGGCTCTCCGTATTGGCGCGGGCTTTGGCAAGGGCCGCCTCCATTTCGCGCTCGGTGGTGGCCTTCAGCCCGAGGCCGCTGCCGATAACCTCCGGGATGCGCGCATATTCCCAGCGCGGCACGTCGTTGAAGGCGCCATCGAGCATCGGACGCTCGGTGCCGAAGCCGTCATTGTCGAGGACGATGACGATGGCGTTCTGGCCATAGCGGGCGATCGAGGTCACCTCCATGCCGGTCATCTGGAAGGCGCCGTCCCCGACAAGCACCAGCGCCCGAAGGTTCGACGCAGCTGCCTTGACGCCAAGCGCCGCCGGCACCGCGAAGCCGAGCGAGCAGTAATAGGCCGACGAGATAAAGTGCGCGCCGTCGTGGATGTAGAGATCGGCGGCGCCGAAGAGCGCGTCGCCCGGATCGGCGATCACCACCATGTCCTTCTCGAGGAACGCATTCACCTGGTGGAAAAAGGCGTCGACGGTGATCGGGCTGTCGGTGGCCGTGAACGGACCGGGATGCTCCGGATGCTCGAACGGCGGCGGCACGCGCTTCTTCCATGGATGCGCGGCAAGGCCCTCGATGAAGTCCTCCATGCGGACATCGTCATAGGCGTGCAGCCCGACCGCGACGCGATCCTTGGCCGCGTAGACTGCGAAGCGGCGGTCGATATGCGCGGTGTAGATGCCGAGGTTGAGGTCGGTCATCATCGCGCCGAGGAGGATCAGGCAGTCGCTCTTCTCGACGTAGTCGCGGATGCTCTCCTTCCCCATCGCGCCCTCGTAGACGCCGAGATAGGCGGGATGCGATTCCGGAAAGACCGACTTGCCCATGATGGTCGCCGCAACCGGAAGGCCGCTCGTCTCGACGAGGCGGCCGAGCGCCTCCTGCAGGCGGAAGCGATGGAGCTCCTCGCCGGCGAGGATCACCGGGCGTTTCGCGGCCTCGATATGGGCGACGGCCTCGGCAATGGCGGCCGCGAGCATTTCCGGCTCGCTCGGCTCCGAGGGCAGCGGCGGGCGGTTGGTGGGCGCGATCTCGGCCTTGGCCATGTCGCGCGGCAACTCGATATAGACCGGCCGGCTGTGCAGCCGGCAGAGCGCGATGACCCGCTCGATCTCGGACGCCGCGGTGTTCGGATCATCGAGGATGGCCGAGCCGACGGTGAGTTCGGAGAAGACGCGGGCCTGCGTGTCGAACTCGCGCACCTTGTGATGCAGGAGAGGGTTATGCCGGCGCTCGCGCGTCCCCGGTGCCCCCGAAATGAGAATCACTGGCGAGCGCTCGGCGAAGGCCTGACCGATGGGATTGGCGATCTTGAGGCCCCCGACGGAATAGGTGATGCAGGCGACGCCAAGGCCGCGGACCCTGGCATAGGCGTCGGCAGCAAAGCCGGCCCCCTGCTCGTCGGCGGTGTTGAGTACTTTGAGCTGGCTCTTCTCCATCTGGGCGAAGAAGGAGAGGACGTAGTCGCCGGGGATGCCGAAGACATGGCCGACGCCCTCCTCCCCGAGCCGCCTGATAAGGTACTCGCCGATCGATTCCGCCATGCTGCCCTCCCGCTCCGACGGCGTTTCTGGCGGGATTGGAGTTCGGTTTCAAGCCGGCTCGGTTGAAGGCTCGCGCGATCCGGCGGCATCGGTCTCCGCAGCGCGGTGTCGGGCCTTCGAAGCGCTATAGAAAGTGTAAGCCGTTGCTTGACATGTGTCAGGCAATGCCTTACGTCCGTGTCGGTGATCAGGTCATTCAAGAACAAGGGCCTGCAGCGTTTCGCCGAGAAGGGCGATGCCTCGAAGCTAAGCGTTCAAAAGACCGCGAAGCTCGAGCGTTTGTTGGCCGCGCTTGATGCCGCCACTGCGCCGGAACAGATGAAGGTTCCCGGCTTAAATTTCCATGCCCTCAAGGGCAAGATGAAAGGCCGCTATGCCGTTTCGGTCTCCGGAAACTGGCGGCTGACCTTCTCATTCGACGGTCAAGACGCCGCGGAAATCGATTTGGAGGACTATCACTAAGCCACGACCGGGAGGAGGTCAGGCTCGCAATCTGGAGGTTGAGATGACTTATCTGACCGGCATCAGGCCGGTACATCCTGGAGAAATACTGCGGGAGGACGTGCTTCCTGCAATCGGAAGAAGCAAGGCAGAGATCGCAAGGCTGCTCGGGATTTCTCGGCAGACCCTCTACGACATCCTTGACGAGAAGCAGCCGGTGACGCCGAGCATGGCGCTTCGCATCGGCAAGCTGTTCGGCAACGGGCCGGAGCTGTGGATCAACATGCAGCGGGCTTACGACCTGCGCATGGCCGAGAAGGAGATCGGCAGGGAGATCGAGGAGATTAAGACGCTCTCCGTGCCGACCTAGAATACTCCTAGCTCGTCGGAAGGGCGGCACGATTAACGCTTTGTTGACCAGAACCGGCCGTCAATCGCGGGTGATGACCGAGACCTCCCTTGTCTTTGCCGCCGACGACGTGCTCGCCGGCCTCGCGCGCTGGCGGCGGCACCTCGCCGGCGAGCGGCGGATGGCGGTAAAGACGGTCGAGGCTTACGAGCGGGACGCTGGGCAGTTCCTGCGCTTCCTCACCGGCCATCTCGGCGCGCCGCCGACGCTCCACGACATCGCGGAACTTCGTGCCGCCGATATCCGCGCCTTCATGGCCAAGCGCCGGAACGACGGGGCGGGCTCGCGGACGCTTGCCCGCGGACTTGCCGGGGTGCGCTCCCTCATCGCGTTCCTCGAACGCGAGGGCAAGGTGAACGGCGCCGCCTTCCGCGCCGTACGGGCACCGCGCCAGAAGAAATCGCTTCCGCGGCCGCTCGCCGAGGCCGATGCGGTGGCGGTAACCGGCGGCGAAATACCGTCGGGCGAGCCCTGGATCGACGCCCGCAACCGGGCCGTGCTGGCGCTCCTTTACGGCTCCGGCCTTCGCATTTCCGAGGCGCTGGGCCTCGCGCGCCGCGACGCGCCTGCGTCCCGGAACGCGGCACTGCGGGTCCGCGGCAAGGGCGGCAAGGAGCGGGTCGTGCCGGTGCTGCCAGGTGTCGCCGACGCGATTGCGGAATACATGAGGCTTTGCCCCTACACGGGGCCGGCGGACGGGCCGCTGTTCCTCGGGAAACGCGGCGAACGCCTGTCGCCACGGATCGTCCAGCGCGAAATGGAGCGGCTCCGCGGTGCCTTCGGGCTGCCAGACAGCGCGACCCCGCACGCGCTCCGCCACTCCTTCGCAACGCACCTGCTTGCCGCCGGCGGCGACCTCCGGGCGATCCAGGAGCTCCTCGGCCATGCCAGCCTCTCGACGACCCAGGTCTATACCGCCGTGGACAGCGAACGGCTGCTCGCCGCCTACGAGAAAGCGCACCCGCGGGCCTGACGGAAACCTGCCAGCCCCAGCGGCGTTAACAGGCGCCAGCCATTCTCCCGCCGGGGCAAGCCGTGCTACGCCGGGGCAAGGACTTCCAGCTTGGACGAGAAGACCGCCCCCGCCGATATCGGCGCCGAAACGCTACCGCTTGCCGCCGTAGAGTTACCGACCCCGGCCAGCGACCGCCTCGGCTATGTCTTTGCTGCCGCGGGCGCGATCCTGTTCTCGACCAATGCAGTGGCTATCAAGATCGCCTACCGGGACAGCGTCGACGCGACCACGGTCCTGGCGCTCCGCATGGTGCTTTCTTCACCCTTCTACCTTGCGATCGGCTGGCATTCGCTCCGCGACCGCCGACGGACCGGGCGCGGGCTGCCGAGCTTCAACCTGACGCTGGCCGCGGCCGGTTGCGGGCTGCTCGGCTACTGGGTGGCGAGCTACCTCGATTTCCTCGGACTTGAATACGTGACCGCGCAGATCGAGCGGCTGATCCTGTTCACCTACCCCATCTTCATCGTGATCTTCGGCGCCTTGTTTTTCGCCCAGAAGATCAGCCGGAACGCAGCCGTCGCGGTGGCCGTCTCCTACCTCGGACTGGCCGTGATCTTCGGGCAGAACGCCACGGCCGGCGGCCGGAACGGACTGATCGGCGGCGCTCTGGTGCTCGCCGCCGCCGTCTCCTTCGCCTTCTACCAGCTATTCGCCCGGAGCGTGATCGGGGCGATGGGGCCGCGGCTCTTCACCTGCATCTCGATGCTCTCCGCGGCGGTTGCGGCAATCGCCCAGTTCCTGGTCACCCGTCCGGTCAGCGACCTCGGCGTGAGCGGCCGGGTCTGGCTGTCCGCCCTCTTCATCGCCGTCGGCTCGACCGTGTTGCCGACGTTCTTCATCAGCGCAGCGCTCCATCGCATTTCGGCGCAGGCCAATGCCACCATCGGCACGCTCTCCCCGGTGGCGACGATCCTGCTTGCCTATCTCATCCTTGGGGAGACGCTGTCGCCGCTGGCATGGCTCGGCACCGCGCTGGTGATTGCGGGTGTAGGCTGGTTCACGCTCGCCGAGGCTGCGCGGTCGCCGCGGCGCGAAACGGGAGCGAGGTAGTCATGGCCGAATCAGAAAAGCCCGCGGAAGAGAAGCTCGGCGAAGACCTCGAGAAGATCGTTCTGCCGCGCAACCCGCAGACGGTATTTCTCGGGGGGCTGTTCGTCTTTGCCCTGCTCGCCTGCTTCTACATCGCCGCCGATATCATCCTTCCCTTCGTGCTGGCCTTCGTGATGAGCATGCTGCTGCAACCGGCCATGCGGCGGCTGCAGAAATGGCGGATCCCGAAGATGCTCGCCGCGGCAGTGATGATCCTCGCCGTCTTCGGGACGATCGTGATCATCGGCGCCGGCATTTCCGGGCCGGCCGCGACATGGGCAGCGAAACTCCCCGAGGGGATACCGCGAGTCCAGGAGAAGCTGAGTTTCCTGCGGGCGCCGATCGCCGCGGTGCAGCGCCTCCTGCAACGGGTGGAGAACGCCGCGCCCGTGGCAGGCGGGACGACCGCCCCCGCGGCGATCACGGTCAAGACCACGGACGGCCAGAACAGCTTCCTCAACGCGGTGGTCACCGGCACGCGCAATTTTGCCAGCGGGTTGCTGACGACGATCCTCTTCCTCTTCTTCCTGCTCGTCTCCGGCGACATTTTCCTGAGGCGCCTGGTGGAGATCCTGCCGAGTTTTGCCGAGAAACGGCTGACGATGGAAATCTCAAACCAGATCGAGCAGGACATCTCGATGTACCTGACGACGGTGACGATCATGAACGCCATCGTCGGCATCCTCACCGGCCTGGTCATGTGGGCGACGGGCGTCGGCGACCCGTTTCTCTGGGGCGCGGTCGCGTTCCTGCTCAACTACGTGCCGATCATCGGCTGGCTGACCGGCATCGTGACCTTCATCCTTGCCGGCATGCTCACCTTCGAGACGCTGGGCGAGGCGCTGCTTCCCGCCGGCCTCTACCTGCTCATCCACATCGCGGAAGGCGAGACGGTCACGCCGATGCTGCTGGCGCGACGCTTCACGCTGAACCCGGTGATCGTGGTCATGTCGCTGGTCTTCTGGTTCTGGATGTGGGGCGTGCCCGGCGCGATCATCGCGGTGCCGATGCTGGTGATGGTCAAGATCGTCTGCGACCGCATCCGCCCGCTGCAGGCCTTCGGGCACTTCCTCAGCGGCGCGCGTGACCCGGAGGTTGCCGCAAAGGCGGTAGAGAGCGCGGAGCCGACTTAGGCTTCTTCCCGTCGGCCAGACCCCGAAGCCGCGACCAGGCTTGCGGGCAAGGCGCACCGCGCCGGCAGGTCCTTATGTGGGCCCCGAGCCTGGATGGCTTTGACGATGTCGCGCCGAACATGCAGACGGCGGGCATCGCGCCGGAATCAGGGCATGACGGCTGCTGGAAGCCGGCTTTACCGGATCGGCGGCCTAGAGTTCCTCTTGGCAGGCGATCACGATCTCGACCGCGCCGATCGGTTCGAACTGGTCATAGACCGCCGAGCACATCTGGACGACGTCGTTGTTGCGGGCCTTCGGGCCGCTATAGCCATCGCAGCTCGTCCTCAGCCGGGTGCTCCACGAGGAATAGACGACGAGGTGCTTGCCGCATTCCACGGTCTTCGGCGCGTTCTCCGGCTCCTCGCCGTTCGGCAGGACGACGTCCGGCTAGGCGTAATTGCCCTCGTCGTCGTCGAGCGGCGGCTTGGCGCCCGACTCGATGATCCGGGCGTCGCTGAAGGCGACTCGGGACGACGCACGGAATGGCCGCCGGCGCGGAGGGCGCCTGACCGGGGAACGCCTGGACGAACGGGTCGCCATGGGCTCTCCTCACAACTCGATGTCGGGCAGGCCCCCAACGCCGCAGCGGACGAGCACCTCGACCGCGCCGCAGGCGATGAAGCCCTTCTGCTCCGGGCCGCAGCTCCAGCCCCGCCACAGTTCGACGACGAACTTCTCGCATTCGCCGACGCACTTGATCCTGTTGGCGGCCTTGATGGCGTTGGCGAGCGCGGTCTGCGTGATGGCGTTGAAGCCCGCGTTCGGTCCCTGGAACCCGGCGCAGTTCGCGACCCAATCGGCCCACGACGAATAGATCACGATGCCTTTGCCGCAGGGCAGTTCGGTCGGCATCTTCGAGTCCGGCCGCCCGCCGGCCAGCACCGCACCTGGCTCGGCGTAGTAACCCTGGTCGTTCGGGAATGGCGGTTTCCACCGCTCCGCGATGATCTCGGCGTCAGTAAAACGGACCGGCAACGAGGCAATTTGCTTCCGCCGCCGCTGCGCGGGCCTGGTGCGTCTGGCCATGGCGACCTCCCCGCCAAGGTTGCGGTTACCTTATAGCACCGGTCGGCCGCAGGGGTGCAGGCAAAGCCCGATGTCGATACCGAATGCTGAAATTGCGCGCGCGAATTGAGGCGGTCGGCCTAGACGTGGATCGGCTTCGTCCAGGCGGCGAGCGCCGCTTCCTTGACCGCCTCCGAGAGCGTCGGGTGGGCGTGGCAGATGCGGCCGAGGTCCTCGGCGGCGCCCGCAAACTCCATGAGCACCGCGCATTCGGCGATCATCTCGCCGGCGAACGGACCGACGATATGGGCGCCGAGCACGCGGTCGGTCGCGGCATCGGCGAGGATCTTCACGAAACCGTCTTTCTCCGCCATCGCGCGGGCGCGGCCATTGGCCGAGAACGGGAACTTGCCGACGCGGTATCCGATGCCCGCCGCCTTCAGGTCTTCCTCGGATTTGCCGACCGAGGCGATCTCTGGATGGGTGTAGATGACGGACGGAATGACGTCGTAGTTCACATGACCGGCCTGCCCGGCCAATATTTCGGCGACCGCGATGCCCTCATCCTCGGCCTTGTGCGCGAGCATCGGACCGGCGATCGCGTCGCCGATGGCATGAATGCCGGCGACACCGGTCTGGAATTGCGCGTCGACCTTCACTCGCCCGCGCTCGTCGAGCGCAACGCCGGCCTCGGCGAGGCCGAGGCCAGTCGTGTAGGGACGGCGACCGACCGCGACGAGAACGATATCGGTCTCGAGCATCTCCGCCGCGCCCCCGGCAGCGGGCTCGACGGCGACCCTGAGGGACTTGCCCTTGTCGTCGATGCCGGTGACCTTGCTGGCGAGGCGGAACTGGACGCCTTGCCGGGCAAGCAGGCGCTGCGCGAGTCGCGCGACCTCGCCGTCGGTGCCGGGAAGGATGCGGTCGAGGAACTCGACCACGGTCACCTCGCTGCCGAGCCGACGCCAGACAGAGCCGAGTTCGAGGCCGATGATGCCGGCGCCGACGACCAGCAGCCGCTTCGGAACGGCGGCAAGCGCCAGGGCCCCGGTCGAAGTGACGACGCGCTTCTCATCGACCTCGATGCCGCGGAGCGGCGCCGAGTCCGAGCCGGTGGCGATGACGATGGCCTTGCCCTCGACCGTCTCGGAGGAACCGTCTTCGTGCGCGACTCTGACGCTGCCCGGTGCCGCGATCGAGCCGGTGCCGCGAAAGGAATCGATCTTGTTCTTCTTGAAGAGGAACGCGACGCCGGAGACGTTGGCATCGACGACCTGGTCCTTGTGCTTCATCATCGCCGGAAGGTCGAGCTCCGGCTTCCCCACCTTGATGCCGAACCCGGGAAAGTCGCGGCCTGCGGCCTCGAACATTTCGGAGGTGTGGAGGAGCGCTTTGGACGGAATGCAGCCGACATTGAGGCAGGTGCCGCCGAAGGTCGGGTTCTTCTCGATCACCGCGACCTTGAGGCCGAGCTGGGCGGCCTTGATGGCGCAGACATAGCCGCCCGGTCCGCTGCCGATGACGACAAGATCATAGGTGGGCATGGCGGGCACCTCGCATGGGAAGGGCGGCCGCCCGTATATCCATCACGGCCGCGACGAGGCAACCCCCTAGCCCCCGGCTGGTATTCGCCCCAAGGCGAATACGACGGCGCCGGCGAGCGCCAAGACAGCCGCAGCGACGAGCGGGTCGCCGAGATCGTGCCGGAACAGCGCGACGAAGGCGGCGAACCAGAGGATCGCCGCCACCACCACCGAGCCGAAACGGAGCGAGCGTGCGGTCTCGGCGCGCACCCCGTCGCCTACGGCGTGGCGAGGTAATCGCGGACGCGCTGCATGCGCTCCTGCGCCCCCGGCAAGACCGAGAGGTCGCGCGTCGTGCCGCCCTTCATCTCGCCGGCAAGCCCGGTGCAGAAGGCCTCCTTGTTGGCCTGGCCGGTGACGTCGGTCTCGACCTGCTTGTTGATGATATCGTCGATCTGTTTCTGCTCGTCCGCCGAGATGCCGCCGACCTTCTGCAGGGCATCGGCGATCGCCTTGATGTCGGCCTGGTTGCGGATCAACCAGACGTCGCGCGCCTGGATATAGGTCTGGTCCTGCTTCACGTTCTTGAAGCAGTAGTCCATGACCCGGGTGATCTCGTCGCGGAAGGCGATGAGGCCGCCGATGTCCTCGCTGACGTCAGCGAAGGCCGGGAGTGTGGACGCGGCAAGCACGCCCGCGACGATGGCCGGCGCAAGCTTCTTACGGATCATGGAATCACCTTTGGTTTTGCAGGTCGGGCAGTGAGGAGAGGCGCAGAATACACCAGTCGCCAGCCGCGCCAGACTGGCAGGGGAGATCAAAGGTCGAGGACGAGACGCTGGGGGTCTTCGAGGCTTTCCTTGACGCGGACGAGAAAGGTTACCGCCTCACGGCCGTCGACGATCCGGTGGTCGTAAGAGAGCGCCAGGTACATCATCGGCCGGATCTCGAGCTTGCCGCCGATCGCGACGGGGCGCTCTTGGATCTTGTGCATGCCGAGAATGCCGGACTGCGGCGCGTTGAGGATCGGCGTCGACATGAGCGAGCCGTAGATGCCGCCATTGGTGATGGTGAACGTGCCACCCTGCATGGCTTCGATCGGCAGCGTGCCCTCGCGCGCCTGCGTGGCGAGGTCGGCGATGCCTTTCTCGATCCCGGCGAGCGAAAGTCGGTCGGCATCGCGGACCACTGGTACAACCAGGCCACGCTCGGTCGAGACCGCCACCCCGATGTGGTAGTAGTTCTTGAAGACGATGTCGGTGCCGTCGATCTCGGCATTGACTGCCGCGATCTCCTTCAGCGCCTGCACGCACGCCTTCACGAAGAAGCCCATGAAGCCGAGCTTCACGCCGTGCTTCTTCTCGAAGAGGTCGCGGTACTGGGTCCGGAGCGCCATTACCGCGCTCATGTCCACCTCGTTGAAGGTGGTGAGCATGGCGGCGGTGTTCTGCGCTTCCTTGAGGCGGCGGGCGATGGTCTGGCGGAGCCGGGACATGCGCACGCGCTCCTCGCGTGACGCATCGTCGGCAGGAGACGGCGCGCGCACGGCGACCGGCGCGGCTGGGCCGGGCGGCGGCGCGGACAGCGCGTCGATCTTGGTGATGCGGCCGTCCTTGCCGGTGCCCGCGATCGTCGCCGCATCGAGGCCGCGCTCGGCGATGATCTTCTGGGCCGACGGCGCGGTACCAGGCTTCGCCGCGGCAGGCGCCGTCGATGCCGGAATCCGTACGGTTTCTGCCTTTAGCCGCGGTTGTTCGGCATCGGCTTTGGCCGGGCGCGCCGCCGGTGTCTTGACATCGGCGCGACCTGCCGACACGGCGGACTCCCTGGCCTCGCCAGGTTTGACGGCCGCGGCCGCGCCCTTGGCGCCGGCATTGATCGAACCAAGGACCGCGCCGACGCCGACGGTCTGGCCGTCGGCCGCGGCGATCGATTCGATGATTCCGGCGGCCGGCGCCGGCACTTCCAGCGTGACCTTGTCGGTTTCGAGTTCGACCAGCGGCTCGTCCGCCTTCACCTCGTCGCCGACCTTCTTGAACCACTGGCCCACGGTCGCTTCGGTGACCGACTCGCCAAGGGTCGGGACGCGGATTTCGGTCGCCATCGGGTGGTTCCTGTTCTAGTCGGCGAAGGCTTCTTCGACGAAGGCGTTGAACTGCGCGAGGTGCTTCGACATGAGGCCGGTCGCGGTCGCCGCCGAGGCCGCGCGGCCGACGTAACGGGCACGCTTGCGGTCGGCGCCGATCTGCTCCAGCACCCATTCGAGATAAGGATCGATGAACGTCCAGGCGCCCATGTTCTTCGGCTCCTCCTGGCACCAGACCATGTCGGCCTGGCGGAAGCGCGCGAGTTCGGTGATGAGCGCCTTGGCCGGGAACGGATAGAGCTGCTCGACCCGAAGCAGGTAGACGTCGTCGATGCCGCGCTTCTCGCGCTCCTCGTAGAGGTCGTAATAGACCTTGCCGGAGCAGAGGATGACGCGCCGGATTCGTTCGTCCGGCGCCAGTTTCACCTTCTCGCCGGCGAGGTACTCGGCGTCGTCCCAGAGCAGCCGGTGGAACGTCGAGTCCGGTCCCATTTCCTCGAGCCGCGAGACGGCGCGCTTGTGCCGGAGGAGCGACTTCGGCGTCATCACGATCAGAGGCTTGCGGAAGTCGCGCTTCACTTGCCGGCGGAGCACATGGAAATAGTTGGCCGGTGTGGTGACGTTGACCACCTGCATATTGTCTTCCGCGCAGAGCTGCAGGAAGCGCTCGAGACGGGCGGACGAATGGTCCGGTCCCTGGCCTTCGTAACCGTGCGGCAGCAGGCAGACGAGGCCGGACATGCGCAGCCACTTCTTCTCGGACGACGAGATGAACTGGTCGAAGACGACCTGGGCGCCGTTGGCGAAGTCGCCGAACTGCGCTTCCCAAAGCGTCAGCGCGTTCGGCTCCGCCAGCGAGTAGCCGTATTCGAAGCCGAGCACCGCCTCCTCGGACAGCATCGAGTTGATGACCTCGAAGCGGCCCTGCCCCGGCCCGAGATTGTTGAGCGGGATGAAGCGCTTCTCGCTCTCCTGGTCGAAGAGGACGGCATGGCGCTGCGAGAACGTACCGCGTTCGGAATCCTGGCCGGACAGGCGAACCGCGGTGCCTTCGGCGAGCAGCGACCCGAAGGCCAGCGCCTCGCCGGTCGCCCAGTCGATGCCGGCGCCGGTTTCGACCGCCTTCTTCCGGGCGTCGAGGAAGCGCTGGACGGTCTTGTGGACCTTGAGGTCCGCGGGAACTGCGGTGAGCTTCGTCCCGACCAGCCTCAGTTCGTCGAGCGGCACGCCGGTATTGCCGCGACGCGGCGCATCGCCGGTCTCGGCCGCCTTCATCCCCGACCAGGCGCCGTCCAGCCAATCGGCCTTGTTCGAACGGTAGCCCTGCGCCGCCTCGAATTCGGCGTCGAGCTTCTTCCGCCACTCCGCCTTCATCGCATCGACTTCGGCGGCGCCGAGGAGGCCCTCCTCGGTCAGTTTCCTCGCGTAGATGTCGAGGGTCGAGGGGTGCTTGCGGATAGCCTCGTACATCAGGGGCTGGGTGAAGCCAGGCTCGTCGCCCTCATTGTGGCCGTAGCGGCGGTAGCAGAAGAGGTCGATGACCACCGGCTTGTGAAACTTCTGCCGGAACTCGGTCGCGATCTTGGCGGCATAGACGACCGCTTCCGGGTCGTCGCCGTTGCAATGGAAGATCGGCGCCTCGACCATCTTGGCGATGTCGGAGGGATAGGGCGAGGAGCGCGCGTAGCGCGGGTTGGTGGTGAAGCCGATCTGGTTGTTGATGATGACGTGGATCGAGCCGGCCGTACGGTGGCCGCGGAGCTGCGACAGGCCGAAGCATTCCGCCACCACGCCCTGCCCGGCGAAGGCGGCATCGCCGTGGAGGAGGAGGGGTAGCACCTTTGCCCGCTGGCTGAGCGGAACGATGTCCCCGACGCGCTCGTCGGCACGCTGGTCCTGCTTGGCCCGGGCCTTGCCGAGGACGACGGGATCGACAATCTCCAGATGCGACGGGTTGGCGGTGAGCGACAGGTGGACCCGGTTGCCGTCGAACTCGCGGTCCGACGAGGCGCCGAGATGGTACTTGACGTCGCCCGAGCCCTCGACTTCGTCCGGCGAAGCCGAGCCGCCCTTGAACTCGTGGAAGATGACGCGGTGCGGCTTGCCCATCACCTGGGCGAGCACGTTGAGGCGGCCGCGATGGGCCATGCCGAGGACAATTTCCTCGACGCCCAGCGCGCCGCCGCGCTTGATGATCTGCTCCAGCGCGGGGATCAGCGACTCGCCGCCGTCGAGGCCGAAGCGCTTCGTGCCGGTAAAACGGAGGTCGCAGAACTTCTCGAAGCCCTCCGCCTCGACCAGCTTGTTGAGGATCGCCTTCTTGCCGTTTTCGGTGAAGGCGATGCCCTTGTCCGGGCCCTCGATCCGCTCCTGGATCCACGATTTCTCGGCGGCCGACGAGATATGCATGAACTCGACGCCGAGCGTCGAGCAGTAGGTGCGGCGGAGAATCTCGAGCATCTCCCGGACGGTCGCGAACTCCATGCCGAGCACGTTGTCGATGAAGATGCGACGGTCGAGATCGGCCTCGCCGAAGCCGTAGGTGGCCGGGTCCAACTCGTGCTCGTCGGCGTGCGGCGTCAATCCGAGCGGATCGAGGTTGGCATGGAAATGTCCGCGCATCCGGTAGGCGCGGATCATCATCAGCGCATGGACGGAATCGCGCGTCGCCTGCTGAACGGCGCCGTCGGAAATCTCGGCGCCGCGGGCCGCGACGCCCGCCTTGATCTTCCTCGCGGTCTCGGTGGCGATGCCGGCCCAGTTGCCGTCCATTGCGGCGACCAATTCGCCATTGGCGACAAGCGGCCAGTCCGGACGCTGCCAGGAGGCGCGTTCCGGTCCGCCCTGCTCGGGCGCCTCCCTCAACTCCTCGAAGAAGGCGCGCCACTCGGCATTGACCGTGTTCGGGTCCTTGCGGTAGCGCTCCTGCATGTCCTCGATGTACGAGGCGTTGGCGCCGTAGAGGAACGACGTCGCCGCAAAAGCCTCGTTTGCGTCCTGGCGTGCCATCTCATCTGTCCGCGAGCGGAGGTCTCGCGCTTCGCGAAGCGCCCGTGAGTGGGCACGCTCTAGCGTTCGACCGCATTGAAATCAACGCATTAGTTCGGCTCCAGGCGCCTGAGGTTCAAGACCTGTGCCAGCGGCAGCGATAGCAATGCGCCGTGATCGAAATGTGACCCGGAATCGTTTCGTATTCGCGAAGAAGGGCGAGCGCCGGGTTTATCGGGTGCTTCAGCGCCCGGCGCGCTTCTGGTCGCCGCGGTCGCCCTCGCCCTTCTTGACGGCCGTTTTGGCCTTGGTGCGGCGGTCGGCAGCGAGCGACCGGCCAACGTCGTCAACTTCCTTGAACCGGCCCTTTTCGCCACGGCGGACATAGCGCTTGTCGCCCTTGTGAGGCTCGATCAGCTCGCGCGGCATCATTCCCTCCTGTTGCTCGGCGACGAGGGAAACGCGCCCGATTCCGGCCGGTTCCCGCTCCTTCAGGCCTTGAGGGCCTCGACCAGCGTCTGACCGAGGCGGGCCGGGGATTCCGAGATGCGGATGCCAGCCGACTGCATGGCGGCGATCTTGTCCTCGGCCCCGCCATGGCCGCCGGAGACGATGGCGCCGGCGTGACCCATGCGGCGGCCGGGCGGGGCGGTCCGCCCGGCAATGAAGCCGACCACAGGTTTCCTGCGGCCGCGCGCGGCCTCGTCCTTGAGAAACTGCGCCGCCGCCTCCTCCGAAGCGCCCCCGATCTCCCCGATCATGACGATCGACTGCGTTTCCCTGTCGCCTAGGAACATCTCGATGACCTCGATGAAGTCGAGGCCCTTCACCGGATCGCCACCGATGCCGACGGCGGTGGTCTGGCCAAGCCCTGCATTGGTCGTCTGAAACACGGCTTCGTAGGTGAGCGTGCCGGAGCGCGAGACGATGCCGACCGAGCCGCGCTTGAAGATGCTCCCCGGCATGATGCCGATCTTGCATTCCCCGGCGGTGATGATGCCCGGGCAGTTCGGCCCGATCAGGCGCGAGGCCGAGCCGGAGAGCGCCCGCTTCACCTTGACCATGTCGAGGACCGGAATGCCCTCGGTGATGCAGATGATGAGCGGAATTTCGGCAGCGATGGCTTCGAGGATCGCGTCGGCGGCACCGGCCGGGGGCACGTAGATGACGCTCGCCGTCGCCCCGGTTGCGTCGCGCGCCTCGATCACGGTGTTGAAGACGGGGAGGCCGAGATGGGTCTGGCCGCCCTTCCCCGGCGAGACGCCGCCGACCATCTTCGTGCCGTAGGCGATCGCCTGCTCGGAATGGAAAGTGCCGTTCTTGCCGGTGAAGCCCTGGCAGATGACACGCGTATTCTTGTCGACGAGGATGGACATGAGTCAGGGTCTCGCAGGAAGCGCGGGTCTCACGAACGGCCCCTGACTGCGGCCACGATCTTCCTGGCGGCGTCGTCGAGGTCGTCGGCGGAGATCACGTTGAGCCCGGACCTGGCGATGATCGCCTTGCCCTCGGCGACGTTGGTGCCCTCGAGGCGGACGACCAGCGGGACCTTGAGGCCGACCTCCTTGACCGCGGCGATGATGCCCTCGGCGACGACATCGCAGCGCATGATGCCGCCGAAGATGTTGACGGGGATGCCCTTCACGCGCGGGTCGGCGGTGATGATCTTGAATCCCGCGGCGACCTTCTCCTTCGACGCCCCGCCGCCGACGTCGAGGAAGTTTGCCGGCTCGGCGCCGTAGAGCTTGATGATGTCCATAGTCGCCATGGCAAGACCGGCGCCGTTGACCATGCACCCGATGGCACCGTCGAGCGCGATATAGGACAGGTCGGCCTTCTGCGCCTCGACTTCCTTCGGATCGTCCTCGCCGGGGTCGCGCAGAGCCGCGATCTCGGGGTGGCGGAAAAGCGCGTTGTCGTCGAAATTGATCTTGGCATCGAGACAGAGGAGATGCCCTGCCTTGGTGACGACCAGCGGATTGATCTCAAGCAGGCTCATGTCCTTGGCGAGCACCGCGCGGTAGAGCGCACCGACGAGGTTGACGCATTCCTCGACGAGCGGGCCGGAAAGACCTAGCGCGAAGGCAATGTCTCGCCCGACATACGGCATGTAGCCGGATGCCGGGTCGACATGGACGGTGAGGATCTTATCCGGCGTCTTCGACGCGACTTCCTCGATGTCCATTCCACCGGCAGCGGAGGCGATGAACGCGATCCGGCCGACCGAACGGTCGACGAGGCAGGAGAGATAAAGCTCGCGCGCGATCTCGGAGCCCTCCTCGACATAGAGGCGGGCAACCTTGCGCCCGGCCGGGCCGGTCTGCCTGGTGACGAGGGTGCGGCCAAGCATTTCACGGGCGGCCGTCGCCGCTTCCGAAACGCTGCGGGCGAGCCGGACGCCGCCCTTGTCGCCGGCTTCCCTTTCGGCGAAGCGGCCCTTGCCGCGGCCGCCGGCGTGAATCTGCGCCTTGACGACCACGACCGGCGTGCCGAGATCGCGCGCCGCCTTTTCCGCCTCTTCCGCGGTGAAGGCGGCGAAACCCCGGGCGATCGGGGCTCCGAATTCCTTCAGGACCGCCTTCGCCTGATATTCGTGGATGTTCATCGGTCGGTTCAGCGGGCGAGCGTCGGAACCAGTTTCAGGCAGGCCTCGATCAGGCCGTCGACGGCCGCGACGGACTTCGCGAACATCTGCTTCTCGGACCTGCTGAGTTCGATCTCGACGATCCGCTCGATGCCCTTGGCGCCGATCACTACCGGCACCCCGATATAGCGGTCGCTGACGCCATATTGGCCGGCGAGCGATGCGGCAGCGGGGAGCACGCGCTTCTTGTCCTTGAGGTAGCTCTCGGCCATTGCGATCGCGGAAGCGGCGGGCGCGTAGAAGGCGGAGCCCGTTTTCAGGAGCCCGACGATCTCGGCGCCGCCGTCGCGCGTGCGCTGGACGATCTCCTCGATGCGCTGCTTGGTGGCCCAGCCCATCGCAACGAGGTCGGGAATCGGAATGCCGGCGACCGAGGAGTACCGGACGAGCGGCACCATCGTGTCGCCGTGACCGCCGAGGACGAAAGCGGTGACGTCCTCGACCGAGACCTTGAATTCCTGCGCCAGGAAATAGCGGAAGCGGGCGGAGTCGAGCACGCCGGCCATGCCGATCACCATCTCCTTCGGCAGGCCGGAGAACTTCTGCAAAGCCCAGACCATCGCATCGAGCGGATTGGTGATGCAGATGACGAAGGACTTCGGCGCGTATTTCTTGATGCCGGCGCCCACCTGCTCCATGACCTTGAGGTTGATGTCGAGGAGGTCGTCGCGGCTCATGCCGGGCTTCCGCGGAACGCCGGCGGTGACGATGCAGACGTCCGCGCCCTTGATGCCGGCATAGGCGGACGTGCCCGAATACTCGGCGTCAAAGCCATGCACCGGCGAAGCCTCGGCGATGTCGAGGGCCTTGCCCTGCGGGACGCCGTCGATCACGTCGAACATGACGACATCGCCGAGTTCCTTGAGGCCGATGAGATGGGCGAGAGTTCCGCCGATCTGACCGGAGCCGATCAGAGCGATCTTGGGACGGGCCATGGCTGGTTTTTCCTGGCGGAGGGGCCGTTGCCGGCCTTCTTTGGACGGGGTTCGTCAGTAACCCCATCGATGCTGCGGTGCAAGGGTCGCGGGAAATGGCTGGATCCCCGCAGCCGGCGGCGACCGATGGCGACTTTGCGCGGTGGCGTCAATTGAAGCGGATTAATCCGCTCGGCGCACCGCCGGCTGCGGGCGCTTGAGCCATTCCTCGGAGCGCATCTCGGCAAGACGCGAGACGGTACGGCGGAACGCAAACGCCTCCTCGCCGCTCTTGGCGCGATAGATGCCCTCCGGCTCGGTAGCGGCGGAAACGACCAGCCGCCGGCCGCCATCGTAGAGCGTGTCGACGAGGTTGATGAACCGGCGTGCCTTGTCGCGCTCGTCGTCGCGGAGCGCCGGAACGTGGTCGACGAAGACAGTCGCATAGGTTCCGGCCAGTTCGAGGTAGTCCGCGGCCCCGAGCGGCCTGGCACAGAGATCGTCGAAACTGAACCGCGCCGCGCCTCGTGCTGCCTGCGGGACGGGAACGGTCCGGCCCTTCACGGCGAGCGTTGCCGGCTGGCCGCGCACCGTTCCGGTAAGATCGAGCCAGAGCCGGTCGAGCGCGGCATCGGCGGCGGGTCCGAGCGGTGTCACATAGACCTCGGCCTTCCCGAGCTTCTCCAGCCGGTAGTCGGTCCGTGCCGAAAGCTCGACCACGTCGACGTTTTCCTTCAGGACCGCAATGAACGGCAGGAAGAGCGGCCGGTTGAGGCCGTTGCGGTAGAGGTCGTCCGGCGCGGTATTGGAGGTCGCGACGAGAACCACGCCCTCGGCGAAGAGCCCGCCAAACAGCCGGGCGAGAATCATCGCATCCGCAATGTCCTCCACCGCGAATTCATCGAGGCAGAGGAGTCGGATTTCTCCGGCAATGGCGCGAGCGACCGGCGCAATCGGATCGCCGTCATGTCCCGCCTGCCGCCAGGCATGGATGCGGTCGTGAACGTTGGCCATGAACTCGTTGAAATGGATGCGCCGCTTCCGCTGCGGGCGCGCGGCGGCGAAGAACGCGTCCATCAGCATGGTCTTGCCGCGGCCGACTGCACCGTAGAGGTAAAGGCCGCGCGGACGCGGAACGTGGCGCGCGGCGAACAGCCACCCGAGCGAACTGGTCTTGCGGGCGAGCCGGCTCTCGGCGAGCGCGGCGTTGAGACGATCGAGACGGTCGGCAAGCGCCGACTGGGCGGGGTCGGCGGACAGTTCGCCGGCGGCGACCAGCGCGCGATAATGGGCGGCTATCGTCCCGGTGCCGCCGGAGGAAGCCACCGCGGTTCCCGGACGGTCGATCGGCTAGCGGTAGAAGGTGACGGCTCCGCCGCCGCCCTCGGCGGTCCCGTCGAAACGGCCGGCGCCGCTCTGCGACAGGCGGGCGACCGGCACACCGCCGGCGCCGGCCAGCGTGACCTGCTTGCCCTCGAGATTCCACGCCGAGATCGACTTCAGCATGGCGTTGTTGCAGCCGCGCGTGGACGCGCGATACCCGCCCGTCCAACTCGTCAGCGTCATGAAGAGCTGGCAGGAATCGCCGCTGGCGCTGATCGTCCATCCGCCAAGGAGGTCGGTGCGGCCAAGGCCGCCGGGTGCCGGCGCCGTTGCGGTCGTCACCGGCGCCGGGAGACCGCCTTGCGCCTGCTCATTGCCGGGGAGCGGTTCGGCGACCACGGTTTCGGTCGGCGGCGGCTCGCCGGTCGTCGGCGGCAGGCCGCCCGTCTCCACCGGCGGCGTCGGCTGGGAAGACTTGCCCAGCGGCGGCAATCCGATCGCGCCGATCGACCCGCATCCGCAAAGCGCGAAAGCAAGGCCGATCGACAAAAGACGCATGGACGGCATTTCTTGAAGTTCCCTCGAGGTCGCCGGGAAAAGGGGGCCGAATCGCACCGCTACGGCACGATTGTAGCGGGTTTCGGGCGAGACCCGGGGAAAAGCAACCGTCTCGGAGCCTGCCGAAGCGACAGGCGGCGAACCTTCAGCCGGCTACCGCATCGACATGCTGCGGCAGCTTCAGTTCCCCGGCCTTGGCGCGAACCTCGGATTCCGGACGCCCGAGGGTGTGAGCAATCACCGCCGGCGGAACCGCTTCATTCCACAACTCGCGGAGCTTGCTGACGGCCGTGAGGGTCCACGGCTTGCCGCCATTGAGGGTCACATTGTCCATGATCTCTCTCCCTTCTTTGAGGAGGGAGATAGGGAGGCGCGTGCGAACCGAAAAGGCCCCGCGCGAACCCTAAACGCGGCGCTCAACCATCATTTTCTTGACCTCGGCTATCGCCTTCGCCGGGTTGAGGCCCTTCGGGCAGGTCTGCGCGCAATTGAGGATCGTGTGGCAGCGGTAGAGCCGGAACGGGTCTTCGAGGTTGTCGAGGCGCTCGCCCTTCCCCTCGTCGCGGCTGTCGATCAGCCAGCGATACGCCTGCAACAGCACGGCAGGGCCGAGATAGCGCTCGCCGTTCCACCAATAGCTCGGGCAGGAGGTCGAGCAGCAGGCGCAGAGGATGCACTCGTAGAGGCCGTCGAGTTCGAGACGATCGTCGTGCGACTGCCGCCACTCCTTTTCCGGCGTCGGCGACTTCGTCTTCAGCCACGGCTCGATGGAGCGGAGCTGGGCGTAGAAGGTCGACAGGTCAGGGACAAGATCCTTGATCACAGGCATGTGCGGCAGCGGATAGATGCGGATCGCCCCGTCGATCTCCTCCATCGCGCGCGTGCAGGCGAGCGTGTTCGAGCCGTCGATGTTCATGGCGCAGGAACCGCAGACGCCCTCGCGGCAGGAACGGCGGAAGGCGAGCGTCGGGTCGATGCGGTTCTTGATCCAGATGAGTCCGTCGAGCACCATCGGGGCGCAGTCGTCGGTGTCGACGAAATAGGTATCGACGCGCGGGTTGCCGCCCGCTTCCGGGTCGAAGCGGTAGATGCGGTATTCGCGGAGGTTTTTGGCGCCCTCGGGCTTGTCGTGGACCTTGCCCTCGGTGACCCGGGAGTTCTTCGGCAGCGTCAACTGGACCATGGCGACCTAAGGATCCTTCGGGGATTCAGCGGGGAATTCGGCACAGCGCGGCGTCGGCTCACCGGTCATGAAGACGCACTCGTATATCCTGCCGGTCGTCTTCGAAACATAGTGACGAATGGCGTAGCGGCGGCCATCGCCGGTGGTGCCATCGCTCGTCGCGGTTTGCGCTAGACGAGATCGTGCCCTTCCAGAAGCACGCGGCGGCGATTCAGGCGGCGCGGCGCTCGCGACGGATGACGAGCTTGAGACCGGACCAGATCGTGTCAACCGCCGCGACTTTCACGTCGACGAGGTCGAGTTTCAGCGCTTCCGCACGAACCACGTCTTCGGTGACGTCGGTATCCATCTTGGCGGCCTTCTTCGGCCATGACACCCAGATCGCGCCGTCCGGCTTCAGCGCGCGCTCGAGCCGCGGCAAGTTGTGTGCGAGCTCGGCATGGCTCGTCGTGAAAGCGTGGATCAGATCGAACTCGCCGGCGGGGAGCGGCCGCCCCCAGTCCTGGCGGCGGGCGACCTTGGCGAAGGGAACGGCGCTGGTCAGCGCCGCCAGTTCATCGGGGACTCCGACGAAAGCAGCCACGGTGCCCGGCTTGTAGCCAAGCTTGTCGGGCAGGGTCTTTCCTGAATACCCGACCGACGGAAGCGTTGCGACGACCATGATCTGAGACCTCTACTCTTACACACTACAAGAGTCTCACTTTGTCGCACCAATATAGTGCCAGCTAACTCGTTGGTCCACCGCGATTTTTTCGAGTTCTGTCCAGGACGGTCAATACTTTGACTTGCCGCCGTTCAAGACCAAGGCCAGCGAAGATCGGTTCGGGGACGAAACGAAAAATCGGACCTGCCCAAATCCAGGGCATTTTCGCGGGCAAGGAGGCTAATCGGCCGGAAGCGGCTAGTACACCCGGGCCTTCGGCTCGATGTACTGGACATCGTTGGTGAGGGTGTAGGTGTGCACCGGGCGGTAGTCGATCCTCACTTCGCGCTTCGCCGGATCGAGGAAGGCGAGCGTGTGCTTCATCCATTCCTTGTCGTTCCGCTCCGGATAATCTTCGCGGGCATGGGCGCCGCGCGACTCGGTCCGGTTGAGGGCTGAATCGACGGTGACGACGGCCTGGACGATGAGGTTGTCGTACTCGAGCGTCTCGATGAGGTCGGTGTTCCAAATGAGCGATCGGTCCTTGACCGAGATGTCGTCGGCGCCGGCCCAGACCTCGTGGATGCGGCGGTGGCCCTGCTGCAGCACGTCGCCGGTGCGGAAAACGGCGCAGTCCTCCTGCATCACCTTCTGCATGCGGCGGCGAAGCTCGGCGGTCGGCGTGCCGCCCGCAGCGTGACGGAAACGGTCGAGCCGCGCGACGGCGGCCTCGCCGGCATCCTTCGGCAGGTCGCGATGCTTGTCGCTCTTCTGGATCACCTCGGCGGCACGATGGGCGGCGGCACGTCCGAAGACGACAAGGTCTATCAGCGAATTCGAGCCGAGGCGATTGGCGCCGTGAACCGAAACGCAGGCCGCCTCGCCGATCGCCATCAGGCCGGGCACGCCGGCGTCCGGGTCGCCCTTCACCTTGGTAAGCGCCTCACCGCGATAGTTCGCCGGGATGCCGCCCATGTTGTAGTGGACCGTAGGAAGAACCGGGATCGGATCGCGGCGCACGTCGACGCCCGCAAAGATGCGGGCGGAATCCGAGATGCCGGGCAGCCGCTCGTGGATGATCTTCGGGTCGAGGTGTTCGAGGTGAAGGAAGATATGGTCCTTCTCCGGCCCGACGCCCCTTCCCTCGCGGATCTCGATGGTCATGGCGCGCGAGACGACGTCGCGTGAGGCGAGGTCCTTGGCGTGGGGCGCATAGCGCTCCATGAAGCGCTCGCCTTCCGAATTGGTCAGGTAGCCGCCCTCGCCACGGACCCCTTCGGTGATGAGCACGCCGGCGCCGTAGACTCCGGTCGGGTGGAACTGGACGAACTCCATGTCCTGCAGGGGCAACCCGGCGCGGAGCACCATGGCATTACCGTCGCCAGTCTGGGTGTGCGCTCCGGTGCAGGTCTGATAGATGCGGCCGTAGCCGCCGGTGGCGAGGATCGTCTGGTGCGCGCGGAACCGATGGATCGTCCCGTCCTCAAGGCAAAGCGCCACGACGCCGCGGCAGGCGCCCTCCTCCATGATGAGGTCGAGCGCGAAATACTCGACATAGAACTCGGCCGAGTGGCGGAGCGACTGGCCGTAGAGCGTGTGCAGCATCGCGTGGCCGGTCCGGTCGGCCGCGGCACAGGTGCGCTGGGCAATGCCCTCGCCGAAATGCGTCGTCATGCCACCGAAGGGGCGCTGGTAGATGCGGCCATCCTCCGTGCGGCTGAAGGGCAGGCCGTAATGCTCCAGTTCGTAAACCGCGTTCGGCGCCTCGCGGCAGAGATACTCGATCGCATCCTGGTCGCCGAGCCAGTCCGACCCCTTGACGGTGTCGTACATGTGCCAGCGCCAGTCGTCCTCGCCCATATTGCCGAGCGAGGCGGCGATGCCGCCCTGCGCCGAGACGGTATGGCTGCGGGTCGGGAAGACCTTGGAGATGCAGGCGGTCTTCAGCCCGGCTTCACTGGCGCCGAGCGTTGCGCGGAGCCCCGCGCCCCCCGCGCCGACAACCACGACGTCATAGGTGTGGTCGACGAAGGAGTAGGCTTTGCCGTTGACCTTGGGGGCGGCGACGCCGCCCGAACCGTCGGCCATGTCGATCAGCCTCCGAAGACGGGCGGCGCCACCGCCAGCCGGATGAGGGCGAAACCCGCAATCGCAACCACGGCGGCGGCGAAGAATGTATTTGCTGCGAGGAGGAGCGGACGAAGCAGATGGCCGTGGACGTAGTCCTCGACGATCACCTGCATGCCGAGGCGCATGTGGATGGCGATCGACACGATCATCAGGAAGAGGAGGACATCGACGAGCGGCGCGCTGAGCACGGCCACGACCCGCGCCTGCGGCTCGCCGATGACAAGGATGAGGATGACGATGAAGGCGATGGTGAGCGGGATATTCGCAAGCGCCGTCACCCGCTGCCGCCAGAAATGCGTCGTGCCGTCGTGAGCGGAGCCGAGATAGAGGACACGGCTGAGGGGCGTGCGCATCAGGCCTTCACTGCAACGATGACGACCCAGAGAAGGACCGTCAGGAAACCGGAGCCGGCGAGCGTGGCGAGGGCGAGCGTGTTCCGCGACGTCCGGTCGAGCATATGCCCGGTATCCCAGACGAGATGGCGGATGCCGCCGAGCATGTGGTGGAGGAGCGCCCAGGTGAACCCGAAGAGGACAATGAGGCCGATCCACGAACCGAAAATACCGTTGACGAAGGCGAAGTACCCGGGATCGTGCGAGGCCGCCGCCGACAGCCACCAGACGAGCAGCAGCGTGCCGAAATAGAGCCCCGCGCCGGTGATCCGGTGGACGATGGACATGACCATCGTCAGCGGCCAGCGGTAGATCCAGAGATGCGGCGAGAGGGGGCGGTTCGCCTTCAGATCGGCAGTGGACATCGGCAGGGTGCGCCTGAAGGAAGGTGCAGGCGTTCTAATCGGTTTGCCGCGGCGCGTCAAAGATCGCCGGCGGTGGCGGACTGACGGGTTTTCGGCCGCGTGGAGCGGTCCCCCGACGCCAGGCGCGATCGGTGCTCCACCGCAATTCGACCGCCGGCGATCTCCTCCCGGCGCCCACCATCGAAGTCGCCAAGGCCTCCCTTTTTTCATCTCCTAATGGTCGGGCCCGGACGCTAGGGTTCGCCCGGCGCCGGTCGGGCGACGCCAGAGCGGAGGAATGATGATGAAGCGGAAACTGGTTTCGTCCGGCTCGCCGTTCGAGAAGACCATGGGGTTCAGCCGGGCGGTCGCGGCGGGGCCCTGGTGCTTCGTCGCCGGGACGGTCGGCCGCGACCCGGACGGCACCTTCCCCGACACCGTCGAGGCTCAGACGCGGAATACGCTCGGCATCATCGGCAAGGCGCTTGCCGAGGCCGGTTTCGGCTTCGCCGACGTGGTCCGCGTCCATTACTACATCATCGACGTCAGCTACGCCGCGCAGATCACCCCGATCCTCGGTGAGACCTTCGGCGAAATCCGCCCTGCGGCGACGATGGTCGTCTGCGGCCTCATCGACCCGAAGATGAAGGTCGAGATCGAGGTGACGGCGTATCGGGGGTGAGGCGCCTTCGACGCTCGCACTGGCGTGGACCCGCGGCCACTGGATGGGACGAGCGGTTCCCTGCACGAGACCGCTTGCCTTGCCAATCCTTGCTGCCGCCGGTAGCAATCCGCGCGGTCAACAAAGAGGCGCGCGGACATGGCGACCTACCAGCTTCTCCTCCTCCCCGGCGACGGCATCGGTCCCGAGGTCATGGAGGAGGTCAAGCGCGTCATCGCCTGGCTGAACCTTAAGGGCCGCGACCGCTTCGAGTACTCCGAGGACCTGGTCGGCGGTTCGGCCTACGATGCCCACGGCAAGGCGGTGTCCGAGGAGACGATGCGGAAGGCGCTGGCCGCCGACGCGGTGCTCTTCGGCGCGGTCGGCGGGCCGAAATGGGACAAGGTGCCCTACGACGTGCGGCCCGAGGCCGGGCTCCTTCGGCTCCGCAAGGACCTCGAACTCTTCGCCAACCTCCGGCCGGCGATCGTCTATCCGGCGCTCGCCGACGCCTCGTCGCTGAAGCGCGAGCTGGTCGAGGGGCTCGACATCCTGATCGTCCGCGAACTGACCGGCGGCGTCTATTTCGGCGAGCCCAAGGAGATCCGCGACCTCGGCAACGGCCAGAAGCGGGCCATCGACACGCAGGTCTATGACACGTTCGAGATCGAGCGGATCGCCCGCGTCGCCTTCGACCTCGCGCGGAGCCGCCGCGGCAAGGTCACGTCGATGGAAAAGCGGAACGTGATGAAGTCGGGCGTCTTGTGGAACGAGGTGGTGACGGCGGTCCACAGGCGCGAATACCCGCAGCTGACGCTCGAACACATGCTCGCCGACGCGGGCGGCATGCAGCTGGTCCGCGCGCCGAAGCAGTTCGACGTGATCGTCACCGACAACCTCTTTGGCGACATGCTCTCGGACGTCGCCGCGATGCTCACCGGTTCGCTCGGCATGCTGCCGTCGGCATCGCTCGGCGCGCCGGATGCCAGGACCGGCAAGCGGAAGGCGCTCTACGAGCCAGTGCACGGGTCGGCGCCCGACATCGCCGGCAAGGGCATCGCCAACCCGATCGCCATGCTGGCGAGCTTCGCCATGGCGCTCCGCTACTCCTTCGGCATGACGGGACGGGCGGACATGCTCGAAAAGGCGATCGCGGCTGCGCTCGACCGCGGTATCCGCACCGCCGACATCTGGACCGAGGGCAAGGAGAAGGTCGGCACGAGGGCAATGGGCGACGCGATCCTGAAGGAACTCGAAGCGGCGGTCGCCTGACCGGCGCGGAGGCACGATGAACCGGAAGCTGACGGCGATCGCTTTCGATGCCGACGACACGCTCTGGCAGAACGAGCATTTCTACAAGCTGACCACGGAGCGGTTCGCGGCGCTGCTCGCCGACCATGCCGACGTGAGCATCCTCTCCGACCGGCTGCTCGAGGCCGAGAAGAGGAATCTCAAGGTCTATGGCTACGGCATCAAGGGCTTCACGCTGTCGATGATCGAGACGGCGATCCAGGTAACCTCGGGCAAGGTCCCGGCCGACGTGATCGGCGCGATCCTCGAGGCCGGGCGCGACATGCTCCGCCACCCGATAGAAACGCTGCCGCATGTCCGCGAGACGCTCAACGCGCTCGCCGGAGGCTACCGGCTGATCATGATCACCAAGGGCGACCTGTTCGACCAGGAGCGGAAGCTTGCCGAATCCGGGCTCGGCGACCTCTTCGACGCGGTCGAGATCGTCAGCGACAAGAGCGCGGAGACCTACCGGCGCGCCTTTGCCCGCCACGCCGACGGGCCCGAGCGTGGCATGATGGTCGGCAATTCGCTGCGCTCCGACGTGGTCCCGGCAATCGCGGCGGGAAGCTGGGGGATCTATGTCCCGCACGAATTGAACTGGGTGCTGGAGGAGAGCGACGAGCCCGTCCATCACGCTCCCCGCTTCCGCCAGATCGCACATCTCGGCGAACTGCCCGCCATCGTTGCCGAAATCGGCTAGGGTCGACCGATGAACCGCATCTACGAGAACAAGGGCCTCATCCGCCGCCAGAACATCTACATGGCGGTGCTGGCGCTGGTGACGCTGAACGGCATCTGGGAAATCTATGCCGCCTTCACCGCGCCGGAAGGCAATTCGAGCGGGATGATCTTCGGCATCCTCTTCCTCGCCGGCGGCGCCTATGGCTTCTACCAGACCTTCATCGATGGCCGCGACCTGATCGCTGCGCTCGATCACGACACCAACGCCGATATGCTCACCGCCACGCTCTGGCGGCCGTTCCAGAAGCTGCGGCTGGCGTCGCCGCGGACCCGGGTGCGCAACTGGCGCTTCTGGGTGAAGACCGGCTCGGCGTCACAGCGCGGCTACTTCTTTTTCGCGGACTTTCCCGATTATCCGCGAAAGCTCCAGATGGAAATTCCGCGCGGGCTCGCCATCGGCGACGGGCTGCGCCGCGTGGCGCCCCAGGCCGCCGAGGATTACGAGGCCGCGATCGGGGCGAACAGGGCCGGGTAGCCGGCCGGACCGCTCACGCGCCGAGGACGAAATCGACGAGCAGTTTGACGTTGAGGACGACCACGAACGCGGCGATGACGCCGGCGATTGCGGTCAGCCAGCGCGGCGCAACGAGGACGCCCAGCTTCTTCCGGCTGGCGGTGAACAGCACCAGCGGGATGATCGCGAACGGCAGCTGCAGGCTCAGGATCACCTGCGACAGGATGAGGAGCTTGGCGGTCCCGCTCTCGCCCCAGGAGAGGGTGACGATCACCGCCGGAATGATGGCGACGGCCCGCGTCGTGAGCCGGCGCAGCCAGGCCGGAATGCGGAGGTTGAGAAAACCCTCCATCACGATCTGTCCGGCCATGGTCGCGGTGACGGTCGAGTTGAGGCCGCAGCACAGGAGCGCGATAGCGAAGAGCGCCGGCGCGATGGCCGCGCCGAGCAGCGGCCCGATCAGCGTGTGCGCCGCGTCGAGCTCCTCGACGCCGGTATTGCCGGTGGCGTTGAAGGTCGCCGCGGCGAGGATGAGGAGCGAGGCGTTGATGGTGAGCGCGAACATCAGCGCCACGGTCGAGTCAAGCGTCGCGTAGCGGATCGCTTCGCGCTTTTCCGGGATGGTCGTGCCGTAGGCCCGCGTCTGCACGATGCCGGAGTGGAGGTAGAGGTTATGCGGCATCACGGTCGCGCCGATGATGCCGAGCGCGAGATAGAGCATTCCCGGATCGGTGACGATCTTGCTGGTTGGCACGAAGCCGCCGAACACGCCGCTCCAGTCGGGGCCGGCGAGGGCAATCTGCACGACAAAGCAGAGCGCAATGATGCCGAGGAGCGTGATGACGAAGGCCTCGATCCAGCGGAAGCCCTTGGTCTGCAGGTAGAGGATGAGAAACACGTCGACCGCCGTGATCACCACGCCGACGGCGAGCGGAATGCCGAAGAGAAGCTGCAGGCCGATCGCAGTGCCGATGACCTCGGCGAGATCGGTAGCGACAATCGCGATCTCGGCGAGGAACCAGAGGCCGGCCGAGGCCGTGCGCGGGAAGGCGTCGCGACAGGCCTGCGCGAGGTCGCGGCCGCTGGCGACCGCCAGCCGCGCGCAGAGCGACTGCAGGATGATCGCCATGATGTTGGAAAGAAGCGCGATGAAGAGGAGCGCGTAGCCGAATTTGGCGCCGCCGGCGAGCGAGGTCGCCCAGTTGCCGGGGTCCATGTACCCGACCGCGACGAGGTAACCGGGACCTACGAAGGCGAGGGCCTTCCGCCACTTCGACGCGCCGGCGCGGATCGGGATCGAGCGATAGACGTCGACCAGCGAAGGTGAGGCCACGGAGCGCCGCCAGGCGCTCTCGGTGCCCCCTGCCGCCGCGCCGTTGGTCCCGATCTCGCGCATTGATACCGATGTTGAGAATGATTATCAATTACATTCTACGCGGAACGAGTCAAGCCCGGGCCGGCCGATATCTCGTCTTGGATTAGCCGGCAAAAGGCATACGATCGTAAAAACAAAGGCCTATAGCGGATTCGGCTTGTGCCACCACTCCCGCTGACACTCCTGCGATGAACCAGCTCCTCGTATTGATCAACATTGCCGGCACGGTTGCGCTCCTTCTTTGGGGCACGCGCATGGTACAGACCGGCGTACAGCGCGCCTTCGGAGCGCGGCTGCGCACGTTTCTGGCGAGCGCCCTCCGCAATCGGTTCCGGGCCTTCGTCGCCGGCCTTGGCGTCACCGCGCTGCTCCAGAGCAGCACGGCCACCGGCCTGATGACCGCCGGCCTCGCCGCCGGCGGCCTGGTCGCGCTGGTTCCGGCATTCGCCGTGATGCTCGGCGCCAATGTCGGCACGACGCTCATCGTCCAGGCATTGTCGCTCGACGTGGCCGGAGTTTACCCGGCGCTGATCCTTGCCGGCGTCCTGATGTTTCGCCGTTCGGGTGCGACGATCACCCATGATCTCGGACGGGTGGCAATCGGCCTTGGCCTCATGTTGCTGGCACTCCACCAGCTGCTTGGCGCGATCACGCCGATCGAGAACGCACCGGCGCTGGCAGTCCTCTTCGATGCAGCCGGGGCCGCCCCGCTTCTCTTGGTGATCCTGGCCGCGGCACTGACCTGGGCGGCCCATTCCAGCGTCGCCGTGGTGCTTTTCGTCATGTCGCTAGCCAGCCGGGGCGCGGTCTCGACCGAAGTTGCCTTCGCCCTCGTGCTCGGCGCCAACCTCGGCACGGCGATCAACCCGGTGCTGGAAGGGGCGGCCGGAGAGGACGCGGCCGGCCGCCGGCTGGCGCTCGGCAATCTCGTCAATCGGACGATCGGCGTCGTCGCCGGCATGGCGCTGGTCGGGCCGGCCGTGTCGCTGATCGGCATGATCGAGCCGGATAGCGCCCGCGCCGTCGCCGATTTCCACACCCTGTTCAATCTCGTCGTCGCCGCAGTCTTCTTCCCGCTGCTCACGCCTTTCGCCGCGCTGATGACCCGCTGGCTGCCGGCGCGTCCCGACCCGAGTGATGCCGGGGTGCCCCTCTACCTCGACCCGGCGGCGCGCGAAGTTCCGGCGCTGGCGCTGGGCGGGGCCGCACGCGAGGCTTTGCGGCTCGCCGACGTACTCGAGCAGATGCTCGCCGGCGTCGAGGACTGCCTGCAGAAAGGAGACCGCAAACGGATCGACGAAACCCGGCGCCTCGACGACGTGCTCGACCGGCTCAACACGGCGATCAAGTCGTACCTGACCTCGCTGCCGGCGGAGGAACTGTCCGACGCCGACCACCGCCGGCTGCACGAGATCCTGACCTTCGCCACCAACCTCGAATTTGCCGGCGACGCCGTCGACCGCAGCCTGCTGCCGCTCGCCGCCAAACGGCTGAAGCGCGGGCTCGCCTTCTCCGCCGAGGGGCAGCGCGAACTCGGCGAGATGCTGAAGCGCGTCCGCGCCAACGTGCGGAGCGCTGCGTCCCTGCTGATGACCGACGACGCACGCACGGCGCGATTGCTTGCCGGCGAGAAGGAGGCCTTCCGCGACATGGAGAACGCGGCCACGCAGGCGCATTTCGCGCGCCTGCGTCAGGGCCGGATCGAGACGGCGGAGGGCAGCGCGCTCCACCTCGACATCATCCGCGATCTGAAGCGGATCAACTCGCATCTGGTTGCGGGTGCCGCGTATCCGGTGCTCGAGCGCGGCGGCGAATTGCTGCCGACGCGGATCGGGGCCGGCGGTCGGAGCTAGATCGAGGCTTCCGGCGCCTTCGGGCAGGTCGACGGCTTCTCCCGGTTCCAGCCGCGCGAGGCGTAGTCCTTTTCCCCGGCGAGGGTCCCGTCCTGGTTTATCGCCGCGAAGAAGGTGAAGCAGTTCGACCCGTCGCGCTCGACGTAGAAACAGGCGCCGTCCTGCCCCTCGTAGAAGGTGCAGAACGTGTTGCCCTTGACCGACCAGTCGCCGGAATCGGCGCCGTTCGAATCGTGGTAGCGGATCGTCCCGTCCTCGTTATAGGTCTCGGAGAAGAAGGACCCGTCCTTGTAGACGCCGTCGAGCGTCATGCCCCGGAAGGTCTCCTCGATCGAGGCGGCGTCCATGCGTTCGCCGGCTGACGCGATCGCGGCCAGGCAAAGGCCGAGGGCGGCGAGTGCCAGCCGCGCCGCGTGCTTTCCCGTTGACTTCATGGGGGTTTCGCTTAAAGAGTCTGCCGCTTTCGATCGGGATATCCGATGGTTCTGCGCCTTTTCCATGACGCGACCTTCGCTCTGCCGGCGCCGGCCGGCGGGTCCGATTCTACGCTGAAATCCCTGACGAAAACCACCTGACACGGACTTTCGCTCAGGCCGCCTAGCCTTCCCTCGGCCGAGCGAGGGTAAGGTGCCGGCGGGCATGGTCCGCTGGCCGTTCGAGGGAAGAAGGAGCGCATCATGGGCTACAAGGTCGCCGTCGCGGGAGCGACCGGCAATGTCGGGCGGGAAATGCTCTCGATCCTGGCCGAGCGCGGCTTCCCCGCCGACGAGGTGGTGGCACTTGCCTCGCGGCGGAGCCAGGGCACCGAGGTTTCCTTCGGCGACGCTACGCTGAAGGTGAAGGCCCTCGACACCTACGATTTCTCCGACACCGATATCTGCCTCATGTCGGCCGGGGGCAGCGTCTCCAAGGAATGGTCGCCGAAGATCGGCGCCAAGGGCTGCATCGTCATCGACAATTC
The DNA here is from genome assembly GCA_035651055.1 of Bauldia sp. Lineage (GTDB taxonomy): Bacteria > Pseudomonadota > Alphaproteobacteria > Rhizobiales > Kaistiaceae > JAFKKF01. Next base: position 21,073 of record DASRGK010000120.1, on the reverse strand, counting down.
CTCGGCCTGGCGTTACGACGCCGAGGTCCCGCTGATCGTGCCGGAGGTCAACGCCGACGCGATCGTCGGTTTCCGCAAGAAGAACATCATCGCCAACCCGAACTGCTCGACCGCGCAGCTCGTCGTCGCGCTGAAGCCCCTGCACGACCGCGCCAGGATCAAGCGTGTGGTGGTCTCGACCTATCAGTCGGTGTCCGGCGCCGGCAAGGATGCGATGGACGAGCTGTTCACGCAGACGCGCGCCGTGTTCGTCTCCGATCCGATCGAGAACAAGAAGTTTCCGAAGCGGATCGCCTTCAACCTCATCCCGCAGGTCGACGTCTTCATGGAAGACGGCTTCACCAGGGAAGAGTGGAAGATGGTTGCCGAGACCAAGAAGATCCTCGATCCGAAGATCAAGCTGGTCGCGACCTGCGTCCGCGTCCCCGTCTTCATCGCCCATTCCGAGGCGGTCTCGATCGAGTTCGAGTCGCCGCTTTCCGCCGAGGAGGCCCGCGACATCCTCCGCGAGGCGCCCGGTTGCCTGGTCATCGACAAGCACGAACCCGGCGGCTACATCACGCCGGTCGAGGCTGCCGGCGAGGACGCGACCTATATTAGCCGCATCCGCGAAGACCCGACGGTCGACAACGGCCTCGTCATGTGGATCGTCTCGGACAACCTCAGGAAGGGTGCGGCGTTGAACGCCGTCCAGATCGCGGAGGTCCTGGTCAACCGCAAGCTGATCCAGCCGAAGCGGAAGGCGGCCTAGGCCAAAGGACCATGAGGTTGGGCTGGTGCTGCGGGCCGGAACCGCAGACCACGCCAAACGGTTGACAATTGTTTAACGGGCGGCAGCACCGTAGTGTCCCTCACCTGGGGGGAATGGAAATGCCGGCCACTACCAGAGCGCGGCGCAGCGCGCTCTATGTCCCGGGCTCGAACACGCGCGCCCTGGACAAAGGACGGACGATTGCCGCCGATGTACTGATCCTCGACCTCGAGGATGCGGTCGCGCCCGCCGCCAAGGAAACCGCGCGCGGCGCGGTTGCCACTGCGGCCAGCGCGCGCGCCTACGGGCGGCGGGAAGTCGTTATCCGCGTCAACGGGCTCGACACGCCGTGGATCGCCCGTGACATCGCCGCGGCGGTCGCCTCGCGGCCCGACGCGATCCTCATCCCGAAGCTGTCACGCATCGAAGACCTGCGCCGTGCGCGCGCGGCGCTCACCGCTGCCCAGGCAGCGCCCGGCCTGACGCTCTGGGCGATGATCGAGACGCCGCAGGCCGTCCTCAACGTCGCGCATATCGCCGAGCTGGCCAAGGGTCCGGGTGCTCCCCTCACCTGCCTCGTCGTCGGCACCAACGATCTTGCCCGCGATACCGGCGTCCGTCTGAAGCCCGGACGGCTGGCGCTGCTGCCGTGGCTGTCGGCGGTCGTGCTCGCCGCCCGCGCCAACGGCCTCTCCGTTCTTGACGGCACGTTCAACCAGCTGAACGACTGGGAAGGGTTCCACGCCGAGTGCGAACAAGGCCGCGATCTCGGCATGGACGGCAAGACGCTCATCCATCCGCGCCAGGTTCCGATCGCCAACGAGATCTTCTCGCCGAGCACGGCCGAGATCGAATGGGCGGAGAAGGTCGTCGCCGCGTTCGCCAGGCCGGAGAACGCAGGCAAGGCGGTGATCGCCGTGGAAGGCCAGATGGTCGAGCGCCTCCACCTGATCGTGGCGGCGCGGACGATCGAGACGGCGACGGCGATCCTGCCCGCCGAACCGAATTCCTAGGCCGGCAGTCAGACCCAGGGACGGGCGAGCGCCGCGGTCTCCTCGTAGGCGTCGATCTTCTTCTTCTTCTCGAGCGTGAGCCCGATCCCGTCGAGGCCGTTCAGGAGGCAGTGCTTCTTGAAGCCGTCGATATCGAAGCGCACGACACCACCGTCAGGCCCATGGATCTCCTGCGCCGCGAGGTCGACCGTGAGCGTCGCATTGGCGCCGCGCTCGGCATCGTCCATCAGCTTGGCCAGGTCTTCCTTCGAGACCTTGATCGGCAGGATGCCGTTCTGGAAGCAGTTGTTGTAGAAGATGTCGGCGAAGCTCGTCGAGATCACGCAACGGATGCCGTAGTCGAGAAGCGCCCAGGGCGCGTGCTCGCGGCTGGAGCCGCAGCCGAAATTGTCGCCGGCAACGAGGATTTTCGCGCTCCGCCACGCGGGCTTGTTGAGGACGAAATCCGGATTCTCGCTGCCATCGTCCCGGTAACGCATCTCGGCGAAAAGGCCCTTGCCAAGCCCGGTGCGCGCAATCGTCTTCAGGTAGTCCTTCGGAATGATCATGTCGGTGTCGACGTTGATCATCGGCAGCGGCGCGGCAACGCCGGTGAGCGTGGTGAACTTGTCCATGGCGAGAGGCTCCTTTGGCCGCACCCTCATCGCGCCGCAGTCATGGCCCGTCAAGGCTAGTTGAGCGCGGTGACGACGAGCTTCTGCTCCTTGTTGAACTCGCCGACGAGGATGCGGACCCGGTGCTGGAAGCTGACGATCCGGCGCACGCTGGCGTCGTAGATGACGACCCCGTCTTCATCCAGTTCGAGGCCGGCCGCGGCGAGCAGCGAGGCCGCAGTGCGCGCCACATCGCGCAGCATCGGCTGGTCGCGCGCAGCGGCGTTGAGAAGCGAGAGCACCTCGTTGCCGATGTGATCGGCGGCGTTGCGCGGATCGGTGGAGAACGTCCAGGTCGCGGCAACCTTCGTGTCCTGCTTGCCGAGGATCTTGGTCTTGATCGTCCGCCCCGGGAACATGTAGGCGGCGCCGCCCTGCCAGTCCGGATACTCCGCTGCCGAACCGTCGATCCGGAACGGCACGCTGAAGGCGGCGCTGAGGAGCAGGAGCGGCCGCCCGACGACATTGCCGGCGCTCGCGTCGTCGAGCTTGTCGAGGAGGAACCCGATCAGCCGGACGGATTCGGGATCGCTCGTGCTGGCGATCCTGGCGCTCATTTCGCCGCGCACGCCCGGCCAGTTGCGGACCCGGGCGATAAAGCCGGACCGATCGACAAGCACGTCGAGCGGCTTGTCCTCGATCGCCTTGGCGAGGGCGAAGTGAAGCGTGTCGGGGAGCGGCGAAGACGGCTCGGGCTTGACGCTGCTGACGGTGAGCTTGGCCTCGAAGCCTTCGCCGAGGTCGCGGTCGAAGGTTAAGGTCAGGTGCTCCGACCAGCGCACGCTCGTCGCGTAGCGGCCCCCGAGCGAAGCGCTCTCCTCCTCGGTCACCAGCCACGACATCGTCTGCCCCTCGGCGGCAATGAAACGGAACCCCGCCTCGGGCGGAGGATTGCCGGACCCCGCCGGCGGGGCGGCCGGGGCCGGAGCATCCTCGGCGAGGACGGACGATCCGGCAGCGACGAGGACAGCGAAAATGACGGCGAGGCGGAGACGCATGGGCGACCTTTCGGGGAACGGCGCGTGAAGATAGGCTTTCGGTCGGAGCCCGCAAACCCGGAAGTCCGAGGCGGCAGGCGACGTGACACCGCACAATGAGGCCAAGGCCGGCGATTACGCCGAGACGGTGCTCATGCCGGGTTTCCGACGACGTCTTCTACCGGCCCGAGGCGGCGAGGAATTTCGCCGCGCTCTACACGATCGCAGCACGCTTCGGCGTCCGCGCCTGTCGCTCTGCGCGGTCAGCGACAGCCTGGTTACGCCGGAGGAGCTGACGCCGGCGGAGCCGCCAGTCGTCGCTCGGCGACTTACCCGCCACGCGCTCGACACGGTGACCGGAGCGAATACCTAGCCCGCGGCGGCCTCGATCGCCTCCATGTCGTCGTCGGAAAGACCGAAATGGTGACCGATCTCATGAACGAGGACGTGGGTGACGATCTGTCCGAGCGTTTCTTCGTGTTCCGCCCAGTAGTCAAGGATCGGACGCCGGTAGAGCCAGATGCGGTTGGGCATCTGGCCGGTATAGGGAACCGCCGCCTGATGAGCGAGGCCGGTGCCCTGGAATAGGCCGAGGAGGTCGAAGGCCGACTCGATGCCGAGGTCGTCGAGCGCGGCGTCTTCGCCAAACTCCGCGATGCGGATTTCGAGGTCGCCGACGAGCTCGCGGAACTCCGCAGGCAGTTCGGCAAAGGCCGCCAACGCAATGACCTCTATGTCGTCGAGGCTCGGTGCCTGGCGGCCCATCCATTCCGATTTGTCAGTCGCCATCCGCGATCTCCCTCGGGCGGGCCGCAAGATGGCAGAGGCCATCCGGGCTGTCATGCCGGCCGCCTTTCCCCGCTGGCATTCAACCAGGCGCGATTCGTAACTAACTGAAATCATTAATGTTTCATGGGGAGCCAACCTGAACCGCGGATGAATCTGCGGCTCAGGCTGGGTTCAGACGCCGCCTCGTAAAACCGCGGCCATGGACGGTCGCCCATGCGGTCGTTCGACGAGATGACGAACCCAACCCGCTCGAAAGGAGATTGTCATGTTCAGGAAGACTCTCATCGCCACCGCGGCTGCCGCGGTTCTCTCGGCCGGCGCTGTGGCCGCCACCACCACCGCTGCGTCGGCGGGTCCGTACGGTACGGACTACGGGTACGAGCACCCGGCCGCGAGCGGCGGCAGCTTCGGCTACAGGGGCGACGACTTCTACTTCAAGTTCGGCTTCGGCGACGACGGCTGGCGCTGGCACAAGCCGCGCATGCACAAGGTCTGCGGCCCGACCTACAAGACCGTGAAGGTCTGGCAGAAGTACTACGGCTGGGTCTGGAAGACCGTCTACGCCGGCGAGGAATGCAGGCTGGTCCCCAACCACAAGTGGGACAAGCATTACCCCTGGTAGGCGAGCCGGATTACCGAAGAGGCGGCCCCGCAAGGTGCGGGGCCGTTCTCGTTTTGGCGCCGCCTACGCCCAGGTTCGGATATCGACGAAGCGCCCGGCAATCGCCGCCGCCGCCGCCATCGCCGGCGAGACGAGATGCGTGCGGCCCTTGAAGCCCTGACGGCCCTCGAAATTTCGGTTCGAGGTGGACGCGCAGCGCTCGCCCGGCTTCAGGCGGTCGTCGTTCATGGCGAGGCACATCGAGCAGCCCGGCTCGCGCCATTCGAAACCGGCGGCCATGAAGATCTTGTCGAGACCCTCGGCCTCCGCCTGCTCCTTCACCAGCCCCGAGCCCGGCACCACCATCGCCTTCACTCCGTCATGGACCCGCTTGCCGGAGACCACCTTCGCCGCGGCTCTCAGGTCTTCGATACGGCCGTTGGTGCAGGAGCCGAGAAACACCCGGTCGATGGTGATGTCCTTGATCGGCGTGCCGGGGGCGAGTCCCATATAGGCAAGCGCCCGTTCGACGGCGGCCCGCTTGTCGGGCTCGGCGATCAAGGCCGGATCGGGGACCTGACCCTCGACGGTGACGACATTCTCCGGGCTCGTCCCCCACGTAACCAGCGGCGGGAGTTTGGCGGCATCGAGCTTGACCTCGCGGTCGAACGCGGCGCCGTCTTCCGAGTAGAGCGTCTGCCAGTAGCGGAAAGCCATATCCCACGCCGCCCCCTTAGGGGCCTTGGGACGGCCTTTGATGTAGGCGAAGGTCTTTTCGTCCGGCGCGATCAGGCCGGCGCGGGCGCCGGCTTCGATCGACATGTTGCAGACGGTCATGCGCCCTTCCATCGACAGGCCGCGGATCGCCTCGCCGGCATATTCCATGACGTGGCCGGTGCCGCCGGCGGTGCCGATCTCCCCGATGATGGCGAGAATGATGTCCTTGGCGGTCACGCCCGGCGGCGGCGTGCCGTCGACCGTTACTCGCATGTTCTTGGCCTTGCGCTGGACGAGCGTCTGGGTGGCGAGCACGTGCTCGACCTCTGACGTGCCGATGCCGTGCGCCAGCGCCCCGAAGGCCCCATGCGTCGAGGTGTGGCTGTCGCCGCACACGATCGTCATGCCGGGCAGCGTGAAGCCCTGTTCCGGCCCGACGATATGGACGATGCCCTGCCGCGGATCGAGCTCGTTGTAGTACTCGACGCCGAAATCGCGGGCATTCTGGGCAAGCGCAGCGACCTGGGCGGCGGACTCGGGGTTGTCGATGCCGTGGCGGCGGTCGGTAGTCGGCACGTTATGGTCGACGACGGCGAGCGTCTTCGTCGGCGCATGCACCTTGCGGTGCGCGGCGCGCAACCCCTCGAAGGCCTGCGGGCTGGTCACCTCATGGACAAGGTGACGGTCGATGTAGAGGAGGCATGTGCCGTCCGGCGCTTCATCGACCAGATGGTCGTTCCAGATCTTGTCGTAGAGAGTCTGCGGAGCTTTGGCGTTCATGATGGCTATCCGGGCATCGGGATGGATGGCGTTGCCGACCCATGCAAGTCACGAGCGGATCGGCGTGGGCGGACGCCGGCAGGGGCCGGCTCAGTCGCGCCGGGTAAGCCCGTCGATCGCCATGTGGCGGGCAAGGAACCGCCATGGCAGCCGGGTACGGTCGTCGAGCGCGATGAGCGTGCCGCGCCTGTCCCGATGCTCAAAGGCGGCCATATCCATGCCGGATAGATAGCAATGCCGGCTGCTTGCGGCAATCGCGACGAGAACGCCTAGGCCAACACTGGCTTGCGCTACGAGCCTGAGATGCCGTCCTTGAGCCGGAACGCGATCTCATTAACCCACCCGGAGCGGCAATAGCGACCTACTTCTTGGCCGCGGCCTCGGGAGCCTTCTTCTTCTCGCGTGCCTTCTTCGGCGCTGCAGGAGCGGCCGGCTCGGAGCCGGCCGAAGCCGAGACATCGGCCTCGATCTCGGCGGCATGCTCGCGGAAGTCCTGCTTTTCGGCGATGCGGGCCGACTTGCCGCGGCGGCCGCGGAGATAATAGAGCTTTGCCCGGCGCACCTTGCCGCGACGAACCACTTCGATCGAGTCGATCGAGGGCGAATAGATCGGGAAGACGCGCTCGACGCCCTCGCCGTAGGAAATCTTGCGGACGGTGAAGTTCTCGGTGAGGCCGCCGCCCGCGCGGGCGATGCAGACGCCCTCATAGGCCTGGACCCGGGTGCGCGTGCCTTCGGTGACCTTGACGTTGACCTTCAGCGTGTCGCCGGGAGCGAAGTCGGGAATGGAACGCGAGGCAACGGCAGCGTCAATCTGCTCTTTCTCGAACTGTTTGATGATATTCATGGAACTACTCCTCGCAGGTGCCGGCAGCGAGCGCCAAGCGCGGCTCGAGCCGCCGGGGGGTGGTGGAAAGCCGGCGGTTCCATACTCTAATCAATTCGCTTTGTCGATTCCCGCGGGCGGCGAAAATCCGGCCGCTGCCCGGCGATAAGGTCATTTCGACCGCCGGGCCCACAGGTCGGGGCGCCGCTCGCGCGTCAGACGTTCCGATTCCGCCCGCCGCCAGGCATCCACCCGGCCATGGTCGCCGGAGGTAAGCACTTCGGGGATCGCCCGTCCTTCCCACACCTGCGGACGCGTATAGTGGGGGTATTCGAGCAGCCCGTCGGCGAAGCTCTCAAAGGCGCCGGACAGGGCGTTGCCCATGACCCCCGGCAGGATGCGAACCACGGCATCGAGGAGTGCCATCGCGGCGATCTCGCCACCGGAAAGCACATAATCGCCCACCGAGATTTCGCGGAGGCTGCGCGCCTCGATCACGCGCTGGTCGACGCCCTCGAAGCGTCCCGCGACGATGAGGACGCCCGGCCCAGCCGCGAATTCGGCGACGAGGCTCTGTGTCAGCGGTTCGCCGCGGGCGCTCATCAGCAGTCGCGGCCGACCATCGTCCTCGGGCGACGCGGCATCTACGGCGGCAGCGAGAATGTCGGCGCGCAGCACCATGCCGGGGCCGCCGCCAGCCGGCGTATCGTCGACGCTGCGGTGGCGATCAGTCGCCGCGGCACGGATGTCCCGCGCTTCCAGCGACCAGATGCCCTCCACGAGGGCGCGGCCGGCAAGACTGTGACCAAGCGGCCCGGGGAACATTTCGGGAAAGAGCGAAAGAACCGTCGCGCGGAAGGTCACCGTGAGTCCTCGGTCTGCCCGCCCTCGTCACTGTCGAGAAGGCCGGGCGGGGGATCGACGACGATGCGCCGGCCGGCAATATCGACCTCGGGGACGACGGCGCGCGTGAACGGAACGAGGAGCGTTTCGCCGCGCCGTGGCGCTATTTCGAGGATATCGCCGGCGCCGTGATTGTGAACGGCGATCACCGTGCCGAGCTCGTTGCCTGAGGGAGTAGCGGCCGCCAGCCCGACGAGATCGGCGTGGTAGAACTCATCTTCGGCCGGCGCCGGCAGACGCGAGCGCGGGACGTAAAGGTCGGTGCCGTTTAGCGCCTCGGCAGCGGTGCGGTCGGCAACGTCTTTCAGGCGGACGACCAGCATGTCCGGGGAGCTGCTGCCCGCCGCAAACCGTGCCGCGGCAACGCTGAACCGACGGCCGTCAGCGGAGGCCAAGTCGCCATAGGAAAGGACGGCCATGGGATCCGCAGTCATCGCCTTCAGCCGGACTTCGCCCCTGAGGCCGTGCGCGGCGCCGATACGGGCGACGAGGACGAAAGCCGGATCGGCCATTCGCCCCCTCTCGCCGGTCGGCATCTGCCAGCCTCGTTTCGGATTACGCCGCCGGCGCGGCGCCTCCGGCGCCCTCGGCCGGCGCGGTTCCGGCACGCTCCTGAGCCTTCTTGCCCGGAACCGCCTTCTGCGGATTGTTGCGCGGGCTGCGTTTGGCGAGGCCGGCGGCATCGAGGAAGCGAAGCACCCTGTCGGTGGCGACGGCGCCCTTTGACATCCAGTACTTCACCCGCTCGACCTCGAGCGTGACGCGCTTCTCGTCGTTCTTTGGCAGGATCGGATTCCAGCTGCCGACGATCTCGATGAAGCGGCCGTCACGCGGCGAGCGCGAGTCGGCGATGACGATGCGGTAGAACGGGCGCTTCTTGGCGCCGGCGCGGGCAAGGCGGATCTTCAGGGACATTTCGTTTTCTTCTCCGTGATGGTTTCGCCTACGAGCGCAACGTCTCGTGATGGCGGATGACTTCCTTGACGATGAAATTGAAGAACTTCTCGGCGAACTCGGGATCGAGGTCGGCGTCGCGCGCGAGCTTCTTCAGGCGCCGGACCTGAGTCTTTTCCCGCGCCGGATCGGCCGGCGGCAGCTTGTGCCTGGCTTTGAAGATGCCGACCTTCTTGGTGAGCTTGAAGCGCTCGGCGAGAAGATGGACCAACGTCGCGTCGATATTGTCGATGCTGTGCCGCATCTCGGCGAGTTCCGGCGCCACGGCGCCATCGGTGTTCGTCGGCTCTTTCATTTCTTCTTCGGCAGGCCCGGAAGGCCGCCCCCCATGCCCGGAAGTTTGAACCCGCCGCCGCCGAGGCCCGGCAATCCGCCACCCGGCAGACCGGGCAGGCCGCCACCGGGGAGACCGCCCGGCAGGTTGCCGCTCCGCGCCAAACGTTCGAGGGCGGCCGGATCGATCGGCGGCATGCCGCCACCGGCACCGCCGCCCATTCCGAGCATCTCGCCCATGCGGGCGAACATGCCCTTCCCCTTGCCCATCGCCTTCATCATGTCGGCCATCTGGCGGTGCATCTTGAGGAGCTTGTTGACTTCCTCGACCCTGGTGCCCGACCCCGCGGCGACCCGTTTCTTGCGGCTGGCCTTGAGAAGATCGGGATTGCGGCGCTCGGCCTTGGTCATCGACGAGATGATCGCGACCTGGCGGCGGAAGAGCGAATCGTCAGTCCCGCCCATCGCCTCGATCTGCTTCTTCGCCTTGGCAATGCCGGGAAGCATGCCCATGACGCCGGACATGCCGCCGAGCTTCTGCATCTGGCCAAGCTGCTCGGCGAGATCGTCGAGCGTGAAGACGCCCTTCCGCATCCGCTCGGCGGCCTTGGCCGCCTTCTCCGCGTCGATGCTCTGCGCGGCGCGCTCGACCAGCCCGACGATATCGCCCATGCCGAGAATGCGGCCGGCAATGCGCGCCGGCTCGAAATCTTCGAGCGCATCGAGCTTCTCGCCGGTGGCGATGAGCTTGATCGGCTTCTGGGTGACCGCACGCATCGAGAGCGCCGCGCCGCCGCGGCCGTCGCCGTCGACGCGGGTGAGCACAATGCCGGTGACCCCGACCCGCTCGTTGAAGGCACGCGCGACATTGACGGCGTCCTGGCCGGTCAGCGCGTCGGCGACGAGCAGGATTTCGTGCGGGCTGGTCGCCCGCTTGATCTCCGCCATCTCGACCATCAGGGGCTCGTCGATATGGGTGCGGCCGGCAGTGTCGAGAATGACGACGTCGTAGCCGCCGAGACGGCCGGCCGACATGGCGCGGTTGGCGATCTCGACCGGTTGCTGGCCGGGGACGATGGGGAGCGTATCGACGCCGGCCTGCTCGCCGAGCACGCGGAGCTGTTCCTGCGCGGCCGGTCGTCGCGTATCGAGCGACGCCATCAGCACTTTCGACTTCTGGCGCTCGTGCAGGCGGCGGGCGATCTTGGCCGCGGTAGTCGTCTTGCCCGAACCCTGCAGGCCGACCAGCATCAAGGGCACCGGCGCGGGTGCGTTGAGGTCGATCGACTCGGCGTCCGAGCCGAGCATCTCGACCAGCTGGTCGTGAACGATCTTGACGACCATCTGGCCGGGGGTCACCGAACGGATCACGTCCTGCCCGACGGCCCGTGTCCGCACCTTGTCGGTGAACGAACGGACGACGTCGAGCGCCACATCGGCCTCGATCAGAGCCCGGCGGACCTCGCGCATCGCCTCATTGACGTCGGCCTCCGACAGCGCGCCGCGCTTGGTCAGCCGGTCGAGGATTGCGCCGAGACGCTCCGACAGCGATTCAAACATCAATCACGGTCCCTGCTGTGAACCGCCCCGATGTGGGCGTCCGCAGCCGAATTCCCAAGCACTTTCGCGCCCGCGGGCGCAACGCGCTGGCGGACGTTTGCCTCCGGGATCACGGTCCCGGTCGGCGGCGAACCTCTGGGTTCGTCAGAATGGGCAGGGGTTTAGGTCCGGCCGCGGCCCGAGTCAACCGCGGCGAGCCCGGACTATTGCGGCGGGTTGAGCTGGTCCTTGCGAATCGCGGCCAGCGTTTCGCGCAAGTTCCCCTCGTCGTTTCCCCAGTCGATGTTGTCGATCTTCCAGCCCTTGTCGGTCTTCACCATGGCGTAATCGATCGTTCGCTTCTCGCCAAAGGCCGTGAAGGTTATCTCGACGGTCCCCTTGTCGGCTCCGTCCGGCGTGAATTTCGTCGAAATGTCGGTCACCGTGTCGGTGTCCTGAGCGTCCAGGAAAACGTCGAAATCGACACCGACATCGTCCGCCGCATCGGCGGCGTCCTGGACTTCCTTCCACTTCGCCCAGAGGTCCGGCGAAAAGGTGGTCTGCTCGGCATCGGTCGGCCATTTGTCCGGCGAATACTGGCTGTAGATGCCAAGGATCACGGCCTCCGGTTCGCTCACTTTCTTGGGGGCGGTGGCCGCACCGGCGGCGCCGGCGAAGACGAGGAGAGCGGCGAGGAAGACAGCGATGCGCTGCATGGCGGGCTCCGGCGAGAATGGTGCGCCTCTCTAGCCGAAGCGGGATCAAACGAAAAGCGCGCCGGAGCCGATCCGGCGCGCTACTACGGTCGCGGGGGACGTCTAGGAGGCGTTGCTGGCGAAGACCAGCTTGGCCTTCTCCTGCCAGACCTCCGGGAACATCTTCCTCAAGTTCTCGATCTTCGGCAGGTCGTTGTAGGTGATGTAGCCGGGGTTGATCGAGATCGTGGTGGTCGCGTCCTGGTGATAGTCCTCGGCCTGATAGAAGTTGGTGTAGGGCGTCACCTCGGTGACGATCCTGGCGGGGAAGACCTTGGCTGCATCAAGCTGGGCAATATAGGCCTCGGCAACCTTCTTCTGCGCATCGTTCATGACGAAAAGCGCCGACCGGTAGCTCGGACCGTGATCCGGCCCCTGGTAATTGAGCTGGGTCGGGTTATGGACCACGGAGAAGAAGATCTGGAGGAGCTTCCCGTACGTAACCTTCTTCGGGTCGAAGGTGACCTTGACCGACTCGGCGTGGCCGGTCGTCTCCGTGGTCACGTCCTCGTAGCTCGGGTTCTTGAGCGTGCCGCCGGCATAGCCGGAGATCGCGCTCTCGACGCCGGCGACATGCTGGAAGACGCCCTGGACGCCCCAGAAGCAGCCCCCGGCGAAGATCGCCGTCTCGAGGCCATTGCCTGCGGGCTCGTCGACGACCGGCGCCGGGATCGCAACCGGAGGCTCGGCTGCGCTCGACTGGCTGAGCCAGCCAGCGACGGGAACGGCGACCAGCGCCGCAAGGGCGAGCGGCACGAGGGGCCGAGTGACCAGGCGTTTCAGATTCTGGAACATGGATGGATTTCCTTCAGATCGGGAATGCGGCGCGGCTCAGGTCACCGGCCACGGGATGAAGCGCATGGCGACGCCGTCCATGCAGTAGCGGAGGCCGGTCGGTTGCGGGCCGTCGTCGAAGACATGGCCAAGATGCGCGTCGCAGAGCGTGCAGGAGACCGCCGTCCGCACCATGCCGTAGCTGGTGTCCTTGATCTCGGTGACGTTCTCCTTGGCGATCGGGCGCCAGAAGCTCGGCCAGCCCGTCCCGGAATCGTATTTGGTCTCGTTGGTGTAGAGCGCGTTGTCGCAGCAGATGCAGCGGTAGAGCCCGGCGGAGTGATTGTCCCAGTTCGGTCCGGTGAAGGCGCGCTCGGTGCCTTCCTGGCGGGTGACATAGAAGGTGAGGTCCGGCTGCGGGGCCGAGGCGAGCTGCTTCTTCCACTCTTCCTCGGTCTTGATGACCTTGGCGACCGTCTCTTTGCCAAGGCTCTTTCCGTCGTCGGAGAAGCGCTCGATGGTGACGTTGCCGGGTTTGCTCACGATGGTTTCTCCTTCAGACGCCCCCGCCAGGCGGGAGACCGCAATGGCGCCCGCACCGCCGGCGAGGGCGGCAGTTGAGAGAAGGAAGGCGCGGCGAGAAGTGTAATTGGAGCCCATTGATCCCCTCCCGGAGTGCGGCGGCTCGATTTCGTTGGCCTGTATATAATCGGGAGGCGGCTGAACTGCTCCTCAATTCGGGTTGAACCCGGGCGCATCCGCGCCTCACGCGCGCGGGATGGCGGCGTGACAGGCCGGCGGCCCCGCGACTGGCAATTCGCCTTCGCTTCCGCCATATAGTCGCGGGTTTCGCGCTTGAGCGCCCGATCAGATGACCACCGCCCCGATCCCTTTCCGCAAGATGAACGGCCTCGGCAACGAGTTCGCCGTTTTCGACGCGCGCCACGGGCCGGTGAAGCTGGCGCCGGCGGCAATCCGGGCGCTGGGCAACGCCGGCGGCATTGGCTTCGACCAGATGATCACCATCGAGCCGGCGAGGCGCGGCGGCGACGCGTTCATGCGCATCCACAACCGCGATGGCGGCGAGGTGAATGCCTGCGGCAACGCCACCCGCTGCATCGGCTGGCTGCTGATGGGCGAGAGCGGGCGCAAGAACGCCACGATCGAGACCAATGCCGGGCTGCTCCGCGCCTTCGATACAGGGATACCCGAACTGATCACCGTCGACATGGGCGTGCCGCGCTTCGCCTGGAACGAAATTCCGCTCGCCGAGGAGTTCCGCGATACGCGCGCGATCGAACTGCAGATCGGCCCGATCGATGCTCCGGTCCTGCACTCGCCCTCGGCGGTCAACATGGGCAACCCGCACGCGATCTTCTGGGTCGACGATGTCAACGCCTATGACCTGGCGCGCTTCGGGCCGCTCCTTGAGAACCACCCGATCTTCCCGGAACGGGCCAATATTTCGCTTGCGCAGGTGACCGGGCGCGACGCGATCACAGTGCGCACCTGGGAACGCGGCGCCGGCCTCACCCGCGCCTGCGGGACAGCCGCCTGCGCGAGCGCGGTCGCGGCGATGCGGAAAAAGCTCACCGACAATCGCGTGACGGTGACGCTTCCGGGGGGGCCGCTCGTCATCGAATGGCGGCAGGACAACCACGTCTGGATGACCGGCCCGGTAGAGACGGAATTCGAGGGCGTGATCGACCCCGAGACGCTTGCCTGGACGACCGCGCGGAAGGGCGCGGCCTGACCGCCATGGCCGGCCTCGACGTCCTCACCTTTGGCTGCCGGTTGAATACGCTCGAATCGGAAGTGATGCGCCGGCGCGCCACCGAGGCCGGCCTCAACGACGCCGTACTGGTCAATACCTGCGCCGTGACCGCCGAGTCGGTGCGGCAGGCGAAGCAGGCGATCCGCCGCGCCCGCCGCGAACGGCCCGAGGCAACAATCGTCGTCGCGGGCTGTGCAGCGCAGACCGATCCGCGGGCCTTTGCCGAAATGCCAGAGGTCGACCTCGTCCTCGGCAACCAAGAAAAGCTTTCCGCGGCCGCCTATAGCGCTGCGCCGACACCGTATTTCATCGGCGCGACCGAGAAAGTGCGGGTCAACGACATCATGGCGGTGCGCGAAAGCGCGCTGCACCTGGTCGAAGGGCTGGACGGTCGGACGCGCGCCTTCGTCGAAGTGCAGAATGGCTGCGACCACCGCTGCACCTTCTGCATCATCCCTTACGGCCGCGGGAATTCGCGCTCGGTGCCGATGGGCGTCGTCGTCGACCAGGTCCGCAAGCTCGTCGAGAACGGCTATGCCGAGGTGGTCATCACAGGCGTGGATATCACGTCCTATGGCCGCGACCTGCCGGGCGCGCCGAGCCTCGGCGCCCTCGTTCGCACGATCCTCCGCCACGTGCCGGAATTGCAGCGCCTGCGCCTTTCCTCGATCGACTCGATCGAGGTCGATGCCGCGCTCCTCGACGCGATCGGGAGCGAGGAGCGCCTGATGCCGCACCTGCATTTGTCGCTGCAGGCCGGCGACGACATGATCCTGAAACGCATGAAGCGCCGGCACCTTCGCGCCGACGCGATCCGTTTCACCGAGGAGGTCCGCCGCCTGCGGCCCGACGTGGTCTTCGGCGCCGACCTGATCGCCGGATTCCCGACGGAAACCGACGCAATGTTCGAGAATTCGCTGGCGATCGTCGAGGAATGCGGCCTGATCCACCTCCACGTCTTCCCGTTCTCGCCACGCGCAGGCACGCCAGCCGCGCGCATGCCGCAGGTCGACCCCAAGACCGTGAAAGAGCGCGCGCGACGGCTGCGCGAGGCGGGCAGCCGAGCCTACGCGCACCATCTCGCGGCAGAAGAAGGCGCGACGCGGCGCGTGCTCGTCGAAGGCAAGGGCCTTGGCCGAACCGAGCACTTCACCCTCACCGAGATCGAGGGGACGCCGGGCGAAATCGTGACCGCGCGGATCACCGGCCATACCGCGCGGGCGCTCCGCGCCCTGCGGCTCGCGGCCTGACATGGCCGAGAAGGGATTCTTCCGCCGCGTCCTTGGCGGCAATGACGCGCCGCCGCCCGAAGCTCAGCCGGCAGCGACGGCATCGCCCGCAACCGAAGCAACGCGCCGCACCTGGTTCCAGCGCCTCACCAGCGGGCTGTCGCGGTCGGCAAGCGCGCTGACCGCCAGCATCGTCGCCCTCGTCACCAAGCGGAAGCTAGACGCGGCCGCCCTCGACGATCTCGAAGACATGCTGGTCAAGGCCGACCTCGGCCTCGCGGTCGCGACCGCAATCATCGCCAGATTGCGCGCCGACCGCTTCGACAAGGAAATCTCCGAGGAGGAGATCAAGTCGGTGCTCGCCGGCGAAATCGAACGGGTGCTGGCGCCGGTCGCGAAGCCCCTGTTGCTCGACCAGTCGAAAAAGCCGCATGTGATCCTCGTCGTCGGCGTCAACGGCACCGGCAAGACCACCACCATCGGCAAGCTCGCCGCCAAACTCAAAGTCGAGGGACGCAGGGTGGTACTGGCGGCCGGCGACACGTTCCGGGCCGCGGCGATCGATCAGCTCAAGATCTGGGGTGAACGCTCGGGGGCGAAGGTGATCGCCCGCGCTCCCGGCTCCGACGCAGCGAGCCTGGCCTTCGAGGCGCTCACCGAAGCGCGCCAAAGCGGCGCCGACGTCGTCCTCATCGACACGGCGGGGCGTCTCCAGAACCGGGACGAGCTGATGGCAGAACTGGAGAAGATCGTGCGCGTCATGCGGAAGGTCGACCCCACCGCCCCGCACAGCGTGCTTCTCACCCTCGACGCGACCACCGGCCAGAATGCGCTGTCGCAGGTCGAGATTTTCGGCAAGCGCGCCGGCGTGACCGGTCTCGTGATGACCAAGCTCGACGGCACCGCCCGCGGCGGCATTCTCGTCGCAATCGCCGGCAAGTATGGCCTGCCGGTCCATTTCATCGGGGTCGGCGAAGGAATCGACGACCTCGAACCGTTCGCCGCGCGCGATTTCGCCGCGGCGCTGGCCGGCATCGCCCCGGCGGACTAGATTGCGCAACATGACCTTCGAAGCCGAACCCAACTCACCGGCGCGCAAGCCGATCAATCCGCTCCTCAAGCTTCTCCTCGAACTGGGGCCGCTCGGCATCTTCTTTCTCGCCAATGCACGCGGCGAGTCGCTGGCCGCGCAGCTTCCATGGATCGCGTCGCTGGGCGGTCCGATCTTCTTCGCCACCGCCGCCTTCATCGTCGCCACGCTGATCGCGCTGGCGGTGTCGCTCGCGATCACCCGCACGCTGCCGATCATGCCGTTCATCACCGGCATCGTCGTCGTCATCTTCGGCGGACTGACGCTTTGGCTGCAGGACGACACCTTCATCAAGCTGAAGGTGACAATTATCAACGCCCTGTTCGGCGGGATCCTGCTCGGCGGCCTCGCTTTCGGCAAGCCGCTCCTCGGCTATGTCTTCGACGCAGTATTCAAGCTGACCGAAGAGGGCTGGCGGAAGCTGACCTTCCGCTGGGGCTTGTTCTTCCTGGCGCTCGCCGTTCTCAACGAGGTCGTCTGGCGCTCGGTGCCCACCGACACCTGGGTCGACTTCAAGGTCTTCGGGATCGCGCCGCTGACCTTCGTCTTCACGCTCACTCAGCTGCCGCTGATCAACCGGTACCAAGTGAAGGAAGAGACGACCGCCTGACGGGTCAGCGCTTCAGCGCTTCCTCGACCGCTGGTCTTACGGCTTTTTCCAAGGCTTCCGCTGAAATCGGCCCGACGAATTTCTGGCGGATGACGCCGTCCGGACCGACGAGAAAAGTCTCAGGCACGCCGTAGACGCCCCAGTCGATGGACGCGCGGCCGGAAGGGTCGGCGCCGATGGCCGAATAGGGATTGCCCAGTTCGCCGAGAAACCGGCGGGCATTGGCGGCATTGTCCTTGTAGTTGATGCCGACCAGGCGGAAGCCCGGATCTCCGCTAAGTGCCTGAAGTTGCGGGTGTTCGTCCCGGCAGGGGCCGCACCATGAGGCGAAGATGTTGACCAGCGTCACCTTGCCGAGAAGGTCGGCCCGCGAGAGCCCGGATTGGCCCGGTTCGAGCCCCGGTAGCACGAAGTCTGGCGCCGGTTTGCCGATGAGCACCGACGGAATGAACTCGGAATCCGTTCCCGATTCCAGACGGGCGAGAAAGACGGCGGCGAGCGCGGCGAAGACAGCGAGCGGGAGCAGGAGCACCAGCCGGCGGCGCGGCCGGACGGGCGCCGATTGGGGCGGGGCGCTCGTCACGATGACTTGCCCGCAGAACGCCGGCGGATGCCCTGAGCGTCAAGCTCGGCGAGGCGCCGGCGCTGCCACCGGCCGTCGAGGACAACCCACAGGATGACGCCGGCGATCACGAGAACCGTCACGCAATAGGCGGCGAAGATGAAGTCGCCGTGCGGCAGGCTTTCCATCGTTCAGCCGGCTGCCGCGGCGAGTTCGAGCGTGCGCACGCGCCGCCTGAGAATCTCGTTCCGCATCGCCATGAGGAGAAGCGCGGCGAAGAGGAGCGTCATGGCGATCACCATGATGAAGAGCGGCCAGAGCATGCCGGAATAGATCGTCGGCCCGCCGGCGCGGAAGATGCTCTCCCCCTGGTGCTGCGAATTCCACCAGTCGACCGAGAACTTGATGATCGGCAGATTGACGGTACCGATGAGCGTGAGCACCGCCGCCGCCCGCGCGGCGCGCCCGGGATCTTCGACCGCGCGGCGGAGCGCGATCAGCCCGAGGTAGAGGAGGAACAGGATGAGGACGGAGGTGAGCCGCGCGTCCCATACCCACCATGCCCCCCAGGTCGGCCGGCCCCAGATCGAACCGGTGACGAGGGCAAGCAGCGTGAAGGCGGCCCCGATCGGCGTCGCCGCCTTTGCCGCCACGTCGGCAAGCGGATGCCGCCAGACCAGAACGCCGAGGCTTGCCAGGGCCATGAGTCCGTAGGCGGCCATCGACAGCCATGCGAGCGGCACGTGAATGTACATGACCCGCACCATCTCGCCCTGCAGATAGTCGGGCGGCGCGACGAAAAAGGCCAGGTACAGGCCTGCCGCCAGGCCTGCCACGGAAACGCCCCATAGAAACGGCAGAACCCGCCCCGAAAAGGCAAGGAAGCGCGTCGGGTTGGCCAGGTCGGAAATGCCCATTTGGGAGCGTGTTGTAGTGAGCCGACCGCCGAGCGGCAATGGTATGCGGCACTACTGCATCCCGAGCTTCCGTGCTAGTTCACTCGTCCCACCTGCAAGCGAAGCGCAGGTAGCTTCGCCAACCCAAGGAATTCGACGCCCATGATCGCCCGTACCCTGACCCTCGCCCTCCTGATCGCCAGCTCGGCGGCCGCCTTTGCCGCGACCGATGACGAGCTGAAGACCCAGATCGTCGGCAAGTGGGGCGACACGTCCGCCTGCCCGAACGGAGCCGCGCTCACCTTCAACGCCGACGGCACCTTTGTCTCGGGCGGCGGTACCGGCAACGCCGCCGACGACCGCAACGGCACCTACCAGATCAACGGCGGCAGGCTCTCCGGCAAGTCGGGCGACACGACGATGCCCGAGGTCAGCATCGCCGTTGATGGCGACAAGCTGGTTTTCACCAACGATGCCGGCTCGACCGACACGCTGGTGAAGTGCCAATAGGCACCCGGCTCCAGATCAGTCCAGTCCGGCGCGGAGCGCGGCGGCGCCGCCGAAGGCGGTGACCACTGTGCCGGCGAGCGTCACCGAAACGAGCAGGATAAGGGGAGTGCCGGCGCCCTCCCCGCCTGCCGATGCGGCGCTCGCGCCGAAAATCAGCACCGGAATCGCAAAAGGCAGGACGAGGACGGCGACCAGAAGGCCGCCCCGCCCGAGCGAGGCGATGAGTGCCGCCCCGATCGTCCCGATCAGCGTCAGCGCCGGGGTGCCGAGGAGCAGCGAGAGCGTCGTCCAGCCGAGCGCGGCGGGCTCGAGCCCGAGGAGCAGGCCGAGAACCGGGGCGGCGACGACGAGCGGCAGGCCGGTGGCCAGCCAGTGACCGAGGCTCTTTGCCAGGACCACCAGTTCCAAGGGCAGACCTGAGAGGACTAGGAGGTCGAGCGAGCCGTCGTCGCGATCCTCCTGGAACAGGCGGTCGAGCGCGAGCAGCGTTGCGAGCAGTGCCCCGATCCAGAGGATTGCCGGACCGATCCGGGCAAGCAGCTTCATGTCCGGCCCGACGCCGAACGGCGCCAGCACGACCACCGCGAGGAAGAAGAAGAGCGCCATGAAGGCGCCGCCGCCGCTCCGAAAGGAAAGGCGAACGGTTTGCGCGGCGATGGCGGCGACCCCCCGGATCATGCCGCGCGCCCGAGATCGAGCGTCGCCGCCGCCGCGACCGGGAGCGGACGGTGGGTTGCGGCGACGACCATCCCGCCGGAGGAAAGGTAGCGCGCGATCAGCCCGCCCAGCATCTCCTCGCCCGCCGCATCCAGCGCCGCTGTCGGCTCATCGAGCAGCCAGACCGGGCGCGGCGAAAGCAGGAGCCGCGCAATCGCGACCCGCCGCCGCTGGCCGGCGGAAAGCATGCCGGCGGAGAGATGCCTGAGGTGGCCGAGGCCGACCGCCTCCAGCGCCGACAGCACGGACCCTCCGCTCCACAGCCGCCGCCAGAATTCGAGATTCTCGCCGACGGTCTGCGCCGGCTTCAGTGCATCGAGATGGCCGAGATAGTGGACCTGGCCGGCAAGACCGTCCTTCGGCGCCGGGTCGAGACCGACGCTGCCGCCGCTCGGCGGAAGCAGGCCCGCAATGACGCGGAGGAGCGTCGATTTCCCGGCCCCGTTGGGGCCGGTGACCGCGAGCAGTTCGCCGGGGCCAACCGTGAAGGCGAGCCCGGCAAAGACGCGGCGGCCGCCCCTTATGGCGGCCAGGTCGGTGGCAAGGAGCCGCATCAGCCGGCGATGTCCTGACCGGGGCGGGCCGCGCGGGGCTCCGCGCGCCTCGGCGGCGGTCTTGCGTCCTCTCCTCCGGTCACAACCGA
This sequence comes from Bauldia sp., assembly GCA_035651055.1. Lineage (GTDB taxonomy): Bacteria > Pseudomonadota > Alphaproteobacteria > Rhizobiales > Kaistiaceae > JAFKKF01. The sequence goes on along the minus strand of DASRGK010000120.1, from coordinate 737 downwards.
TCCCCCCAAGCGCCCTGACCCGCGGCCGGCTGCGCTCTGGAATGTCGCCATTGAATCGGACTATAAGGCGCGCGGCCGCCGCCGTCGCCTCCCCGGGGCAGAATCCGGCCGGAATGAAGCCGGACCAACCCGGCCTTCCTCCGGCCGCCGCGCCAGGCCGTTTCAGGAGTTTCTTCCTTTGGCTTCGTCCTCGCTCGACAGCTTCAAATCACGCGGCACGCTTCAGGTCGGCCGCAAGGCCTATGACTATTACAGCCTCCCGGAAGCAGAGAAGAACGGCCTTGCGCATATCTCGCGCCTGCCCTTTTCGCTGAAGGTGCTCCTCGAGAACCTGCTCCGCTTCGAGGACGAGCGCTCGGTCCGTACCGAAGACATCAAGGCGATGGCCGCCCGGCTCGTCGGCGACCGGGGCGAGCGCGAGATCGCGTTCCGCCCGGCGCGCGTCCTGATGCAGGACTTCACCGGCGTCCCCGCCGTCGTCGACCTCGCGGCGATGCGCGACGCCATGACCGCGCTCGGCGGCGACCCGGAGCGCATCAACCCGCTGGTCCCGGTCGACCTCGTCATCGACCATTCGGTGATGGTCGATCATTTCGCGAGCCCCAAGGCGTTCACCGAGAATGTCGACCTCGAATATGCCCGCAACATGGAGCGCTATGAGTTCCTCCGCTGGGGGCAGCGCGCCTTCGAGAACTTCTCCGTCGTCCCGCCGTCGACGGGAATCGTCCACCAGGTCA
>DASRGK010000119.1:0-11488 GCA_035651055.1 Bauldia sp. | reverse complement strand
GGCGACAACCAGTCGCTGTCCGGCGGGTCGGGCAACGACACGCTGTCGGCCGGCGGCGACGGCAATACGCTCCTCGGCGGCGACGGCAACGACACCTTCCACCTCACCGACCAGACCGGCGACGACACGATCGACGGCGGCGGCGGGGCGAACAACTCGGTCTTCTTCGACGGGCGCAGCATCGCCGACTACAACGCCGCGACCGTGTCGACCGTGGCGGGCGTCACCAGCATCGCATTCAGCGACGGCCAGACGGTCACCGTCTCGCACATCAAGGAACTGCACTTCACGAACGGCGTCCACAATCTCTAGGCGGATGGGCGCAACGGCCTGGCGGCACTCCGGAGGCGACTCCGGCGTGCCGCTTCGCTTCGTCCACGCCGCCGAGGCAGGGAAGCAGCCATGAGCGTCAGCCCCATCGACGTCTCGGGAAGCCCGCCCGCCAGCCCGGAAGACGCGCGCGATCCGACCGCGCTTGCCTGTCTGTGCGAGGTGGCGCGCCATCACGGCGTCCATCTGGCGGTCGACCAGCTCGTCCACGACAACGTGCTTGCCGACCGCACCGTGCGCGTCGGCGAGCTGCTCGAGATCGCGCAGCGGGCGGGGCTTCGCGCCACCCGGGTGCGCTTTGCTCCCGACGCGCTTCCCGACCTCGGCAAGGCGCTGCCGGCGATCGTGCGGCTGCGCAACGGATCGAGCATCGTTCTCCAGCGGGTCGAGGGAAAGGGCGACGCCGCCCGCTACGTGCTCGTCGACCCGGCGACGCGGACGCCGCTGCCTGTCGACCGCATCCGCTTCGCCGACGCGGCGACCGGCGAGATCATCCTCGTCAAGCGCGACTATGCGATCACCGATGAGACACGCCCGTTCGGCTTCGGCCTCGTCGCCGGGCTCATCTTTCGCGAGCGCTGGATCGTGCGCGACGTGGCGATCTGCGCGCTGGTCATGGCGTTCCTGGCGCTGACGCCGATCATGTTCTGGCGCCTGCTCACCGACAAGGTGCTCTACTTCGGCGCCTACAACACGTTCGTGGTTCTGTGCATCGCCTTCGCCGCCCTGGTCGCGGTCGATGCCGTCTTCTCGTACCTGCGCAACCTTCTCGTCGTGCACCTGACGACGCGGGTCGACGTGCGGCTCGGCACCTACATTTTCGACAAGCTCCTCAACCTGCCGATGGACTTCTTCGAGCGCACCCAGGTCGGCAAGGTCACCCACGACATCTACCAGCTGTGGAAGATCAGGATGTTCCTGATGGGCCAGTTGTTCGGGACGGTCCTCGATTCGACGACGCTGCTCATCTTCGTGCCGGTGATGTTCTTCTTCAGCCCGGTGATGACGCTGGTCGTCCTGGGCATGTGCGCCCTGATGGTCGCCTGGCTGGTGATCATGCTTCCCTCGCATCGGCGGCGTTCGATGGAGGTGGAAGCGGCGGAGGCGCAGCGCGGCGCGTTTCTCATCCAGACCATCCACGGCATCCGGACGGTGAAGTCGCTGGCGCTCGACGCGCGCCAGCGGCACACCTGGGACGTCCACAACGCCAAGGTGGCGCGGCTCCGCTTCCGCGAGGGAATGAGCGCCAACCTCATCCAGGCGGTGGCCCGGCCGTTCGAACGGCTCGCGGTCACGGGCTCCTTCGCCGTCGGCGTGTGGCTGGCGCTCACCACCAGCGACCCGGTCTATATCGGGGCGCTGTTCGCCTTCCTGATGCTGAGCCAGCGCGTTTCCGGCCCCCTCCTCCAGGCGGCGCGGCTCATCAACCAGTACGACGATGCGCGGATCGCGCTCGGCGTCGTCGCGCAACTGGTCAACCAGCCGGCGGAGGAAGGCCGCTCGGAGCACGGCGTGCGCACGCCGCTGGTCGGCGCCATCCAGTTCGCCAGGGTCACCTTCCGCTACGAAGGCGCGCCCGACCCGGCGCTCGACTCGGTCAGCTTCGAGGTGCCGTCGGGGACCACCCTCGGCGTCATGGGGCGGAGCGGCTCGGGCAAGACGACGATCACCCGGCTGCTGCAGCGGCTCCATTCCAACTATGGCGGGCTGATCAAGATCGACGGGATCGACGTGCGCGAATACGACGTCGATCACCTGCGCCGCAGCATTGGCGTGGTGCTGCAGGAGAATTTCCTGTTCAGCGGCTCGATTCGCGAGAACATCGCCGCAGGCCGGCCGGACGCGACCTTCGAGGACGTGGTGCGCGCGGCGCGGCTGGCCGGCGCCGAGGAATTCATCGACCGCCTGCCGCGCGGCTACGAAACCCATATCTACGAGGGCTCGCCCAACCTTTCCGGCGGCCAGCGCCAGCGCCTGGCCATCGCCAGGGCGCTCATCGTCGATCCGCGCATCCTCATCCTCGACGAGGCGACCAGCGCGCTCGACGCGGAGAGCGAGGCGATCGTCAATGCCAACATCGCGCGGATCGCCGAAGGCCGCACGCTGATCATCATCTCGCACCGCCTGTCGGCGCTGATGCACGCCGACAGCATCCTCGTCCTCGACCGCGGCAAGGCGACCGATATCGGCACGCACGAGGAGCTGCTCGAGCGGAGCGAGATCTACAGCAACCTCTGGCACCAGCAGACCAGCCATATCGTTGCGGCGGAGCGGAAGAAGACTCCGCCGAGGGGGCCGGCCCGTGTCGCCTGACGCCGAAGCCCTCCGCACCGTCAGGCGCTTCCAGTCGGAGGCCGACGAATTCCGCGAAACGCCAGAGCCGCGCTGGGCGCGGCTGACCGTGTTCGCCCTCGTCGGGTTCCTCGCGGCCGGCGTCGCCCTGATGTTCGTCGCCAGGATCGACCGGGTGGTCACCACCGAATCCGGCAAGATCGTCTCCACCGTCGGGGTCAGCGTCTACCAGTCGCTCGACCCGGCGATCGTGAAGAGCATCGACGTCAAGGAAGGCGACGTGGTCTCGGCGGGCCAGCAGCTGGCCACGCTCGACCCGACCTTCGCCGAGGCCGACGTGAAGCAGATCGCGCAGCAGATCGCCAGCCTGAGCACGCAGATCATCCGCTACGAGGCGGAACTGGCCGGCGAACGCCCCGATTTCGGCAGGAACGACGACCCCGACTACAAGCGCTACGCAACGCTCCAGGCCAACGCCTACAGCCAGCAGATTGCACAGTACAAGGCGCAGCTGGCGAGCTTCGACGCCAAGATCGACGAGACCAGGGCGACCATCGCCAAGTACGACGCGGACGAGGCGCGCTACCGCGACCGCGAGGACGTCGCCAAGCAGATCGAGGCGATCCGGACGAAGCTTGCGGCAAGCGGCTCGGGATCCAAGCTCGACATGCTGATGTCGCAGGACCAGCGCTTCGAACTGGTCCGCTCGCTCGACTATTCCCACAACAGCCTGATCGAGGCGCAGCACACGCTGGCTTCGCTCACCGCCGACCGCGAGGCGTTCATGCGGCAGTGGGCGTCGCAGTTGAGTTCCGACCTGCTGACCGCCCGCAACAACCTCGACATTGCCAACGCCCAGTTCGAGAAGGCGACCAAGCACCAGGACCTCGTCAGGCTGACCGCCAAGGAAGACTCGGTGGTGCTCACGGTGCAGAAGCTCTCGGTCGGCTCGGTGCTGAAGCAGGGCGACTCGCTGCTCACCATGATGCCGCTCGACACGCCGCTCGAGGCGGAGGTCCTCATCTCCTCGCGCGACATCGGCTTCGTGCGGCCGGGCGACCCGTGCACGCTGAAGATCGGCGCCTTCAATTACATGGAGCACGGCACCGCCGAGGGAAGCCTGCGCTGGATCAGCGACAATGCCTTCACCACCGACGATGACGGCCGGATCGTGCCACCCTACTACCGGGCCCGCTGCTCGCTCGACCGGATGCGGTTCCGCGACATGCCGGCCAATTTCAGGCTCATCCCCGGCATGACGCTGCAGGCCGACCTCAAGGTCGGGACGCGTTCGGTGGCGATGTACCTGCTCGGCGGGTTCCTGCGCGGCTTCGGCGAGGCGATGCGCGAACCGTGACCGAAAGCACGGTTCTCCCCTCCCGTCCGCTGTCCTTCCTTCGCGTCCGCGCCAGAGCCGGGCTGGCGTCCATCTCGGCGGCGGCGCGGGAACTGGCCGCGCGGCTCGGCTTCCGCCACGGCGACGATGCCGGCAACTGGCTGCGCCGCGGCAACCGCGAATACCGCCGCAAGCGCTACCTCGCCGCCTTCCGGGCCTGGCAGCGTGCGGCCGAGTGCGGGAGCCCGGAGGCACGTTTCCGCATCGGCCAGCTCTATGCACGCGGCGAAGGCGTCATGCGGAACATCCCGGACGCGGTCGCCTGGTACGCCGCCGCGGCCGAGGCCGGCCACGACGAGGCCGCCTTCCAGGCCGGCGCGATCTACCTCAACGGCGCCGAGGACGCGCGCTATGCCGCGATCGGTCCCGAGGCGATGGCGGTGCTTTTTCCGAAGGGCCTCGGCGTCAAGCCGGACCCGGTCGAAGCCCACCGCTGGTTCGCCGAGGTCGGCGACCGCGCCGCGGCCCAGGTGGCGCTCGGCGACCTCTACCGACGCGGCGAGGGCTGCGCCGAGGACCTCGTCCTGGCGCGGCGCTGGTACAGCCTCGCCGCCGAGCAGGGCCTCCCGGCGGCGATGTTCGCGCTCGGCGACGTCTACTTCCAGGGGCTCGGCGTTCCGCCCGATCCGGCGCTTGCGGCGGACTGGTACGAGAAGGCGGCTGCGAAGGACGACGCCAGGGCGATGGTGGCGCTTGCCGCGATCTACCGCGCTGGGACCGGGCGGGCGGCGGACATCGCCAAGGCCGGTTTCTGGTTCGCCAGGGCCGCCGCCGCCGGCGAGCCGCGCGGGCTCTACAATGCCGGGCTGATGCACCTTTCCGGCGAGGGCCTGACAGAGGACATTTCCCGCGCCGAGTCGTATCTCCGCGATGCCGCCAAGGCCGGATTGGTGCCCGCGATGGTGGCGCTCGCCGAGTTCCTGTCGCGCGGCAATGGCGCCGAGCCGAACCTGCGCGAGGCGGGCGAGTGGTACCGGAAGGCGGCCGAAGCCGGCGACACGCAATCGCAATTCATCCTCGGCCGGCTCTCGGCCACCGGCAGCGGCATGCCGCAAAACCTGCGCGAGGCGGCGCGCTGGTTCGAGAAGGCGGCCGAGGGCGGCCATCCGACGGCGGCCCATAACGTGGCCGTCTTCTATGCCAAGGGTACCGGCGTGGCGCAGGACTGGACGAAGGCGGCGAAGTGGTACGCCTTCGCGGCCGAGGCCGGGATCACCGGATCGCAGACGCAGCTCGGCCGCCTCCTCGCCTCCGGCGAGGTAGTGCCGCTCGACCTCGAACGCGCGGCAACCTTGCTGACGAAAGCCGCCGAGGCGGGCGACCTCGAAGCGAAAACCGCGCTGGCGCTCCTTCATCTCCGCGACGACCCGCGCCTGACCGACCGGCGGCGGGCCGATCAGCTGCTCCGCGAGGCCGCCGAGGGCGGGCACGCGCCGGCGGCGATGCAGATCGCGCAGCGCCTGCTCGCCGGCGAGAACGGCGCCGGCGATCCCGCCGCGGCGGCGCCGTGGATCGAGAAGGCGGCGCGCGCCGGCCATGCCGGCGCGGCCTTCCAGCTCGCGGTCATGTACTGCCAGGGCAACGGCGTCCCGCAGGACCTCAAGGCGGGGGTCGCCTGGTACGAGCAGGCCGCGCGCCACGGTCACGCGATCGCGGCCTACAATCTCGCCGTGATGCTGTCGAAGGGCCAGGGCTGTGCGGCCGACCCGGCCGCGGCGGTGCCCTGGTTCGAGCAGGCGGCGGCCAACGACCTGCGCGAGGCGAAGCTGGCGCTAGCCGAGGTCTACCGCGCCGGGCGCGGCGTGCCGGCGGATGCGGAACTGGCCGCGAAATGGCAGCGCGCGGCGGAGCCGGTCGCCTGACTCCCGGCGGCCTACGCGGCTTCGGCGACCTCGGCGGCGAAGTCGAGGCCGGCCTCTTTCAGCGACGCAACGATCGCCTCGGCGTCGGCATCCGGCATCAGCGCCAGCGCCCAGAGATCGTAGAGTTCGCGCTTGGCGCGGACCGAGGCGAAGCCCGCCTCGATGAGCAGGTTGCCGAGCGAAGCGCAGGAGAAGCCGGTGCGGTGCGCCATCGGCTCGCGGCCGCGGGCGAGCGAGGCGCCGTGGCCGAAGATCATGTCGAGCGGCGTGATCGGTCCGGCGGCCGACACGTAGATCACCGCATCGAGGCCGCGCGCGGCGACCAGTTCGGCGACCGTCTCGAGGTCGGGCGAGGTGATCAGGGCGAAGCCGTCCGGCCGCAGCACGCGGCGGAATTCGGCGAGCGCCTCGGAGACCTGATGCGCAAACAGGTGCTCCATGACGTGCGAGCACCAGATCGCGTCGAAGCTGCCGTCGGCGAAGGCCGCCCGCATGTCGGTGACCGAGCCGACGACGTCCGGCGCGACGCTCGGATCGAGGTCGAGCCGCACCTCCTGCCAGTCTCCTGCCGCGAAGGCGGAGTGAAGCTGGCGCGCCGCGCGCGAGCCGGAGCCGGCGTTGAGCACGCGGCGGGACGGCGGCGCCCTCTCCGCCCTCCCGACGGTTGGGTCGGCGAAATCGTCCACGATGCAGATCTCTTCCCGGTTGCTTTACGACGATAGAGAATTATCAAGTCATATCGTTGTCCATCCCAATCATGGATGGTAGTGATATGTATTGTTGGCACGCAGGCAAAGATTATATTCATGAAAGACACTAAAACGCATAAAACCTCTCGCAGATTTGCGAAGAAGGAGCCTGTCAAATCCGATTCCAATAGTCCGGTTCCGGATCGCCCCGCCGAAGCGCCGGCAGAATCGCCGGCCATCGCGGCGAGTGCCGTGGCGGTCGCGGCCGCAGCCGTCATTGTCGAATCGGTGGCCGCGCCGCCGGCGCCGCTGCCGGCGGAGGCGCCGGTCGTCCGGACCATGCCGCGGCACACGGTCGAGAGCGTCGCGGTCGCCGAGGGCGGCGGCGTTTTCGTCACCGGCTGGGTCAACGATACCGCCGACGAACTGGCCGAGATCCGGATCGCGACGCCGCGCTGGGCCGTGCGGTTCGACGGCGCCGGGCTTGCCCGCGTCTGCCGGGACGACGTGCAGGCGGCGCTGGCGATCCCGCGGCGGCATCCCTTCGGCTTCTGGGGCCTCGTCACCAACCCGGCGGTCGACGGCGGCGCCCAGAGCTGCACGGTCGAACTGGCGATGCGAAGCGGCGCCAGCATCCGCTACGACGTGCCGCTCCGCGTCCTCTTTGACCAGATCGAGCTGCGCAACCTCGCGCTCACCTACCTTGCGACCTCGACCTACATGGGCAACCCGTTCCTCGATTCGGTGGCGGGACTGGAACGGGCGCTCGGCAAGGAGATCGTCGAGATCAATCTCCTCATCTCGCGGGCGATCCGTTCGCGGCCGCTGATCGAGCGGTTCGGGCCGCGGAAGGCGCGCTACAAGGGCTCGATCGTCGTCTGCCTCTATGGCCGCGCGGAGTACCTGACGCTGCAGGCGGCGCTCTTCTCCGGCCTGCCCGGCATCGAGGACTACGAGTTCATCTACGTCAGCAACAGCCCGGAACTCGCCGAGCAACTCGGCCGGGACGCCCGGATCGCTGCCGCCGCCTACGGCCTGCCGCTGACCCTCGTCCTGCTGCCGGGCAATGCCGGGTTCGGCGCCGCCAACAATGCCGCGGTCGAGGTTGCGGAAAGCGACCGCTGCCTGATCGTCAATCCCGACGTGTTTCCGCGCGACCGCGACTGGGCCGCCAGGCACAGCGCGCTCATCGAGTCCTCGGCGGAAGGCACGCAGCTCTTCGGCGTTCCGCTCTACTACGACGACGGTTCGCTGATGCATGCCGGCATGTATTTCGACGCCGACGAGTCGGTGGCGATGGACGGACCGGCTTTCCGGCGCTCGCTGACCCTCCGGGTCGAGCACTACGGCAAGGGCGCGCCGCCCGAGGCGAGGGAGTTCCTGCGGCCGCGGCCGGTGCCGGCGGTGACCGGCGCCTTCATCTCCGCCGACCGCGCATGGTTCGAGAAGCTCGGCGGGTTCAGCGAGGAATTCGTGCTCGGCCACTACGAGGACGCCGATCTCTGCCTCAAGTCGCTCGCCGCGGGCTCGCCTGCCTGGCTGCAGGACCTCCGGCTCTGGCACCTCGAAGGCAAGGGCTCGGCCCGCCGCACCCCCGCGCATGAGGGCGCCTCGACGGTGAACCGCTGGCTCTTCAACCGGCGCTGGGCGCCGGGCATCGTGCCCGACCTCCTCGGCCGCCAGCCGCGCCATGCGGCGTTCGCCCCCCGACCGATGGCGGCGACGCCCGCCGCGCCCCGGCGCGCCGCGGCGGCGGCCGCTCCGATGCGGCCCGCCGCAAGGCCCATCCCCCATCCGCCGGCGGCCGATCCTCGACTCAAGGCCGGCCAGACCAGGATCGTATTCGGCGCCGGCGCCTGAGCGGACGCCGCAGCGGGAAAATGGAGCGACAGGTCCGGTGCCCATGCCTCTCAAGGTGCTTCTTGTCAGCCTCTTCCACCCCGAGCTCGTCCGCGGCGGCGCGCAGCAGGTCTGTTACGAGCTGTTCCAGGGCCTCCGCGCGCGCGACGACGTCGAAGCGACCCTGCTCGCCTCCGTCGACGACAGCACGCCGGCGCTCTTCAAGAGCGGCGCGCGGATTACCGGCTTCGACCGGCGGCCGAACGAGTTCGTCTTCCTCAGCCGCGGCTACGACTACACCTGGCACCGCATCCCGGATGCCCTCCTCATCGAGGCCTATGTCGAGTTCCTCAACCTCGTCCGGCCGGACGTGGTCCATTTCCACCACTTCCTGACGCTCGGCATCGACCTGCTCAGCATCACCCGGCGGACGCTTCCCGAGGCGCGGATCGTCTTTACCTTCCACGAATTCCTGGCGATCTGCGCCGCCGACGGTCAGATGCTCCGCCGCACCGACAGGTCGCTCTGCACCACCGCCTCGCCGGTGCGCTGCCACCAGTGCCTGCCCGACCATTCGCCCGATTTCTTCTTCCTCCGCGAAATGTGGATGAAGAAGCATCTCGACGCGGTCGACGTGTTCACCACGCCGACCCGCTTCATGGTCGAGCATTACGTCGCCTGGGGGATCGACCGGGACCGGATCGAGGTCGTCGCCAACGGCCAGCGCGACTACAGCGGCGGCGAGCCCGACGTCGAGGAGCGCGAGAAGCGCAACCGCTTCGGCTTCTTCGGCCAGCTTGTCGACAACAAGGGCGTTCACGTCGTCCTCGAAGCCGTCGAGATCCTCCGCAGCTCCGGCTTCACCGACTTCGTCGTCGAGATCAACGGCGACAATCTCCGCTACGCCAGCGAAGCGCGGCGCAAGGCGCTGGAGGCGTTTCTGGAACGCGAGGCGGCAAGGCCGCTGTCCGAGCGCAACGTCGTGATGAACGGCTCCTACCACGTCGACCAGCTCGCCAACCGGATGGCCCGGATCGACTGGTGCCTGGTGCCCTCGGTGTGGTGGGAGATCTTCGGCCTGGTCATCTCGGAAGCCTGGATGTTCCGCAAGCCCGTGATCGCCTCCAATGTCGGCGGCATGAAGGAGCGCATCCGGCACGAGGTGAACGGGCTCCACTTCAACGTCGGCGACGCGCGCTCGCTTGCGGAGACGATGCGCCGCGCCGCCACCGAGGAAGGGCTGTGGGACAACCTGTCGGAGAACATCCGGCCGCCGATGAGCCGGGAGGAAATGACCGGCGCGTTCATGGACATCTACATGCCGGCGGCGGCGGGGCTGCCGGCGGTTGCGGCGGCAACGCGGCGCGCCGCGGCGCGCAGCTTCAGCCTGGGGTAGGCGGGTGCTGAAGGAACTGTCCCCGCCCGGTGCCGGCGAACGGCGGAGCGAGCCGACCGCGGCCCCGGCTGCGGCCGACCTCGTTCCGGTCTTCGTCATCAACCTCGACAAGGACAGGGAACGCCGCGACCTCGTCCTCGGCCAGTTCTCCGCTCTCCCCGGCTTCGCGCCGCAGATCGTGGAAGGCGTCTACGGGCGGGCCCTTTCCGACAATGCTTGCGAGATCCTGACGCAGGAGAAGAACTGGGCCAGGCACAAGGGAACCATCGGCTGCTTCATCTCGCATGTGAAGGCGTGGGAGGAGGTGGCGCGGATCGGCGGCCGCTTCGCGGTCGTGGTCGAGGACGATGTTGACGCGCGCGGCCTGAAGCGGCTCGCCCGCCTCCTCCTCCCCGCCGATGCCGAGATCGTCTTCCTCAACGACCGCATGTCGCCGGAAGAGGGCGACCCAGAGGCGCCGGTGGCCCTGCCCATCATCCACGCCCTCCGCAAGCTCGATGCGGAACGCGGCGGGCCGGGCGGGGACGGCTACCTGCTCACCCCGGTGGGAGCCCGCAAGCTCCTCGCCGCCTGCCTCAAGGACTTCTACTACGGCCACGTCGACGGCCGTCTGCTCCAATATGCGAGCGGCGAGAAGGACCTCGCGATGCTGGCCGGCGATGCCTGGATCGCGCGCGTGATCCGTTACCACCGGCACCCGGTGCTCATCCCGAAACTCGGCCTCCTCAAGGCCTACTGCCTGTCGCGGCCGATGGTCCGCCACCTCGGCATTGCCAGCATCCGCGAGGCCGAGAACCGGCGCGTTGCGGCAAGCGCCGCGCCGCCCGCCCAGCCGAAAGCGCCGGGCGCGGCGCGGGCGGACGTGCGCAACGGCCTGCCGATCCGTTTCTGGAACTACGTGCGGAACGCCGGCGACCAGATCAACCCGTATATCTTCGAGACGGTTGCCGGGCGGACCACCTACCTGTCCGCGGGCTCGGCCGAACACGTGCTCGGCGTCGGCAGCATCTTCTTCATGGCGACAGCGCAATCGCACATCTGGGGCTCGGGCATCCTCGACCCGAATGCCGATTACGGACAGGTCTCCCCGGCTCGAGTCCATGCCGTCCGCGGCAAGCTCACCTATGGCGTGCTCCGGGAGCGATACGGCCTGTCGAAGCCGGTTCCGCTCGGCGATCCCGGCGTCTTCGCCGACGAGATACCCGAGATCCGCGCCTACCTCACCCGGGCGGAGCGGAAGCGCCGGGTGGCGCTCATCCCGCATCACGGGCTGATCGGCCACAAATACATCCAGGAAATCGCCGGCCACGCCGATACCGCCGTGATCAACCCGCGGCTCGGCTGCCTCGATTTCATCAGGGAGATCATCGCCTCGGAGATCGTCATCTCGCAGAGCCTGCACGGCATCATCTTCGCCCAGGTTTTCGGGCGGCCGTTCGTCTGGCTCTCGCACAGCGCCGACGAGACCTGGCTGTTCAAGTTCCGCGACTGGTTCAGCACCACGCTCGACGCGCCCGCCGCGCCGGCAATGTTCGGGACGCCGTTCGACCGGCTGATCGAGCGGGCCGAGGCACGCGAGCTGGCGATCGACAAAGGAGCACTCCGCGCGGCCCTGCCCGAGCTTCGGGGCGACCGGCGGCCCGGCATCGGCTTCCGCGAGAGTCAGCTGCGCGAGCCGGTATCG
>DASRGK010000118.1:0-39943 GCA_035651055.1 Bauldia sp. | reverse complement strand
TTGCCTCGCCGACGATCTCCTCGGCCGCACCGGAACCGTAGAGTTCGGCCGTGTCGATGTGGGTCATGCCGAGGTCGAGACCGCGCCGGAGCGCAGCGATCCCGGCGTTGCGCGGGCTGCGTTCGAGATACCAGGTGCCCTGACCGACCACCGCGACATCGGTCTTGATCGGCCCGAACCGGCGGACAAGGGCGGCCTCAGGCATCGCGGGTCACCTTCTTCTGCAGCCGCTCGACGGTCGCCGTCGTGCTGTATCCGGAAAGGAGGGGGAGGAACTCGACCGCGCCACCGCGCTCCCGTATGAATGCGGCGCCGGGGACATCCTGCCCGAGATAGTCCTCGCCCTTGAAGATCACGTCGGGAACGATGGCGCGGATGAGGGCTTCCGGCGTGTCCTCCTCGAACACCACCACGCCGTCGACGAAGCGGGTGGCCGAGAGGAGTGCCGCACGCGTCGCTGCATCCTGGACCGGCCGGCCTTCGCCCTTCAGCCGCCGGGTCGAGGCGTCGGAATTGATCCCGACGATCAGCCGGTCGACCCGGCGCGAGGCCTGCGCCAGCGAGTGAAGGTGGCCGCGGTGCAGGAGGTCGAAGCAGCCGTTGGTGAAGCCGACGCGCAGTCCGCTGCGCCGCCATTCCGCGACCCGCTCCGCCGCCTCGGCGCGGCCGAGCGCAATGTCGGAGGCGGGGCTAAGCCCCATCGCCCGGCGCAGTTCCTCCGGATCGACCGTCGCCGTGCCCGGCTTGGCGACGGCGATGCCGGCCGCCGTGTTGGCCAGCCGGACCGCGTCGGCGAGCAGGGCGCCGGCGGCGATCGCCGCGGCGATCGTCGCCACCACCGTGTCGCCGGCCCCGCTCACGTCATAAACCCGCCGTGTCTCGGCGGCGATATGGAGCGGCGGCTTTCCGCGTTCGCACAGGGTCATGCCGCCGGCGCCGCGGGTGAGCAGGACGGCGCCGATATCGGCGCGATCGAGGACGAGATTGCAGGCGCGCACGGCTGCCTCGGCCGTGTCGACCGCAATCCCCGTGAAGGCTTCCATCTCGGCCGTGTTCGGCGTCACGACCGACGCTCCCGCGAAGACCGCAGGGTCGGCGTGGCGCGGGTCGACCACGATCGGAATTCTCGCGTGTTGCGCGTCCGTAATCAGTGTCTTGATCGTATCGGCCGCGAGCGTGCCGCGGCCGTAGTCGGAGAGGACGAGCGCCTTGCTCGGCGCTATCGCCTGCCGGCTCGTCTCGACGAGCTGGCGGCGGAGCGGTTCGGGGAGCGGATGGGTGTCCTCGGCATCGACGCAAAGCAGCTGCTGCCAGCCGCTGACGTAGCGGGTCTTGACCGTGGTCTGGCGTCCGGAGTCGGGCAGGAGGCGCGCATCGAGGCGCCGGAAGCCTGCCGCCAGTGCGGCAAGCTCGTCCGCTGCATCGTCGGTCCCGCAAATGCCGACGAGGATGACCGAGGCGCCGTAGGCGAGAAGGTTCGCCGCAACGTTGCAGGCGCCGCCCATATGCGCCCGCGAGGTCCTGAACTTGAGGACCGGGACCGGCGCCTCGCGCGACACCCGCGTCACCTTCCCCTCGACGAAACGGTCGAGGATCACGTCGCCGAGGACCAGCACGTTCGCTTGCGCCAGGCGGTCGATGAGGGAAGCATCCATGCGCGGCCGGCGGGTCCGGATTGGTATGAGTTGCGGGCGACACGGGGCGCCCGCAAAGGCCTCCGGTGATATCGGCCGGGCCGTGTATCGGCAAGCTTCCCAGTCCGGCTCGCCACCGCTATAGCCAAGCGCGGCCATGCGCATCCTCATCGTCAAGCTCTCCTCGTTCGGCGACGTGATCCACGCGTTCCCGGCGCTGACCGATCTCAAATCGGCGCGGCCGGAGGTGGAGGTCGATTGGCTGGTCGAGGAGGCCTATGCCGGGCTCGTCCGCCGGCATCCCGGCGTTTCCGAGGTCTACCCGGTTGCCCTCCGGCGGCTCCGCTGGCCGCCGTGGCGCTGGCCGGGACTTCTCCGCCATCGCGCTATGCTGCGACGGTCGCTCCGTGCGCGCCGGTACGACCTGGTCCTCGACGTTCAGGGCCTGATGAAGAGCGCCATCCTGGCGAAGCTGGCCGGAGCTCCCGTCGCCGGCTTCGACGCCGCCACGGCGCGCGAGCCGGCAGCGGCGCGTCTCTATGAAAAGCAGATTCCGCTTGGCGGCCATCCCCACATCGTGGAGCAAAACCGCCGGTTCTTTGCCGCGGCTGTCGGCTATTCGATGCCCAAAGGCAAAGGCCAAGCCGGCCTCACGCCACCGCCGAGGCTGAGCGAAAGGCCTTACGGATTGTTGGCGAGCGGCGCCGCCTGGCCGACCAAGCTCTGGGGAGAAGAGGAGTGGCGGCAACTCGCTGAACGCCTTTCAGCCGCAGGGGAGCGGGTGGTTTTGTCTTGGGGAACCCCGGATGAGCACGCCCGGACGGTTCGAATCGCGAACGGGCTGCCGGGCATCGAACCTCTCCCCCGCCGCTTCTCGATCGACCACCTCGCCGACCTCGCCGCCAACGCCTCCTTCTTCGTCGGCCTCGAAACCGGGCTGTCGCATCTCGCCGCGGCGTTCTCCGTCCCCGGCGTCACGCTCTTCGGTCCGACCGACCCGGAGCACGCCCGCCCCTATGGCGGCCGCCAGCGCACGGTCCGTTCCGATCACCCCGAGGCGCCGTGCCAGCGGGTCCGCTGCCGGCGCGAGGCGAGCGGCCGCTGCTGCATGGACCGCATCGCGGTCGATGCCGTCTGGCGCGAGGTTCAGGCGATGCTGACCGAGGTCGTGCGCTCGACCTGAGCGACGAGGTGTCCGGCCACCTCTTCCGCTCCGATGAGGTTGAGGCAGTTGAGGTGCCCGAGCGGACAGACGCGCTTGAAGCAGGGCCGGCAGGGCAGGGTGCGTTCGAGCACCACCGCCTTGTCCGTCAGCGGCGGATTGATGCTCGACACCGTCGATCCGTAGAAGGCGACGAGCGGCCGGCCGATTGCGGCGGCGACGTGCATCAGACCGGAATCGTTGGTGGCGACCGCGTCGCAAAGCGCGAGCAGGTCGATGGCGTCGATAAGGCCTGTCTTGCCGGCGAGGTTCGCCGGCCGCGCGGCAGGATTGAGGTCGTCTGCCCGCGCGATGATCTGCTCGACGATCGCGCCATCCTTTTGCGAGCCGAAAATCCAGGTCGCGTATCCCCGGCGGGCGAGCAAATCGGCAAGCGCGGCAAAGTGCGGCGCCGGCCATTGCTTGGCCGGCCCGTATTCGGCCCCGGGACAGAGCGCCACGGTCCTGGCGCCCACCGGGAGGCCGAGGCGTTTCGCGACCGCGATTCCGTTGTCGCGATCGACCGAAAGCGCGGGGAAGGGAGCGGCGCTTGCTGGCGCCGCAGCCGGCCGGCCAAGCGCCGCGTATCGGTCAACGGTCCGGGGCAGCGCGGTCCTGTCGAGCCTCCGCAGATCGTTGAGCAGGCCGTAGCGGAACTCGCCGACATATCCGATCCGGCGCGGAATCCGCGCCGCGAACGGGACCAGCGCCGACTTCCACGAATTCGGCAGGACATAGGCCTCGTCGTAGCGGCGCGCGCGGAGCGCACGCCCAAAACGGAGCCGATGCGTGAAGTCGAGGCGCCCATGCGCGGTTTCGATCGGGATGGTCTCGGCAATGCCGGGGAGACGCGGGCCGAGCCGTCCGCTCCACGCGGGCGCGACCAAATCGATGACCGCGTCCGGCCGGCCGGCCTTGAGGACCGCGACCAGACTCTGCGCCATGACCATGTCGCCGACCCAGGACGGGCCGACGAGGAGAATGCGGGTCACGGACAGGCGCCGGGGCGAGTTGTGCACATCGCCGATGGAATGGCGCGATGCATCCCGAATTGCAAATGGCGAGCGGCAAGTACCGATTTCGACGAACGCCCAGTCGGTCGGCCGGGTTGACGGGATTCCTGCAGGCCGGTCCGCGGAGAAAGAGCTCTCTCGGTCTTCTGTGACTGCGCGATCGGCTAGCGCAACTCGGCGTTGATAGCGGCGAGGGCCGCCGGGCCGGGGCAGAGTTCCGGGGTGCCCAGCGCATTGAGCGGCACGTCGACCGTCTTCATGCGCTCGTTGAGGTCGCCCGCCGCCTCGTTGATGTAGAGGAGACCGGTGACGACCTCCCCCGCCGCCTGGCGCTCCAGGAGGTACGACATGGCGGAACGCCTGTCGGTCGGATCGAAGTCGTCATGGAGTTTGTGCAGCTTCAGCACGCTGCCGTCATGCTGCGTCACCTCGACCGTGCTTCCGGGCGCGTAATCGACGGCGATCTCGCGCCTGCCTTCGATCCAGTCGATGGCGTTCACCGCCTCGTTGTGCTCGCGCACGTAGTCGAAGCTTTTCGTCGAGCCAGGGTGATTGTTGAAGGCGACGCAAGGGCTGATCACGTCGATGAAGGCGGCGCCCTTGTGGCGGATAGCCGCGGCGATCAGCGGCACCAGTTGCTGCTTGTCGCCGGAGAAGCTTCGGGCGACGAAGCTCGCCCCGAGCAGAATGGCCATCGAAACCAGGTCGATCGGCTCGTCGGTATTGCCGACGCCCTTCTTCGAGGTCGAACCGGCATCGGCGGTGGCCGAGAACTGGCCCTTGGTCAGCCCGTACACGCCGTTATTCTCGACGATGTAGACCATGTTGACGCCGCGCCGAAGACAATGCGCGAACTGGCCGAGGCCGATCGAGGCCGAGTCGCCGTCGCCCGACACGCCGAGGTAGACGAGGTCGCGGTTGGCGAGGTTGGCGCCGGTGGCCACCGACGGCATGCGGCCGTGGACTGAATTGAAGCCGTGGCTCTGGCCGAGGAAGTAGGTCGGCGTCTTCGACGAGCAGCCGATCCCCGACATCTTGGCCACCCTGTGCGGCGGCAGGTCGAGTTCGAAACATGCCTGGATGATGGCCGCCGAAATCGAGTCGTGCCCGCACCCGGCGCAGAGCGTCGATACGGCTCCCTCGTAGTCCCGGTGGGTGAAGCCTAGCTTGTTCTTCGGCAGCGAGGGATGATGGAATTTCGGCTTGAGGAGGTATGTCATCGGCGATCTCGGATCATGGGTTTCCCGTTTCGGCGCGCGCGGATTTGACGCGCTCGCGGGTCTGCCGAACAAGTTCCAGGTTCTGCGCGCTCGCCCGCGCAAAAGGATCGTCGGCGGGCGCGCTCCCGGCCGGGCGGCGCCTGATCCGGCGGCGGAGAACGGCGAGCGCCGCCTGCCGGAAGGTTGCGCGATCGTTGCTGACATTGCCGCGGTGCCGGCGATAGAGCATCGTCTCCAGGTCGCAGATCCGGACCGGGACGGCGGCCTCGTCTAGCCGCACCAGGAGGTCGACGTCCTCGCCGACGCGCATGCCTTCGTCGAAGCCGCCGACACGCTCGACCGCCCACCGGCGGAAGGTCCCGACGCCGATCTGGAAGACGAAGCTGCCGTCGAGCGCGTCCATCGCGTAGCGCTCGGCGCCGGGTTCGTAGAGGAGGCGCCACCGGCCGAACGCCGCCCCGAGCGCGGCGTCGGCGCGCAGGACCGCACGCAGCGCCGCGTGGCGCCCCGGCATCCACAGGTCGTCGTGGTCGAGGAAGACGATCAACTCGCCGCGCGATGCCGCGATGCCGATGTTGCGCGCCGCCGAGACGCCCTTGCCGTTGCCCTCGATCGGCCGGAGGCGGGGGTCGGTGAAAGTCGCCAGGACCGCGCGCGTCCCGTCCGTGGAATGATCGTCGACGACCAGGATCTCGTCATCGGGGTCAAGCTGCGGCAGGACCGAGCCGATCGCCTCGGCGACGAAACGCTCCCCGTTGCGGACGGGGATGATGACGCTGGTGTCAACCGGCATCGCGAACCCTATTCCGCGGCGTCGCGGTGATGCACGCCGGATACCGCGCGCCACTGTCTGGCAATCGCATCGGTGATGAAACGCGCGGTGACCGGCGTCCCATCATAGTGCAGAATCGGCATCAGGCGAGCCGGATCGAGCGCGCACTCGGCGACGAGCAGCGTCCGCAACTGGGCGTCCCGGTTCTGCTCGACCACGAACACTAGATCGTGGCTGAGGATGAAGTCGACGACCTTGTCGGCGAACGGGAAGGCGCGAACCCGCAGCGTATCGAGGTGTATGCCGTCCCGCGCCAGCGCCTCCAGCGCCTCGTTGAGCGCCGGCGCGGTCGAGCCGTAGTAGATCACGCCGAAACGGCTGCGCTCCGCCGCCTTGCGCTCGATCGGCGCGGGGACGACCGACTTCGCCGTCTCGAACTTGCGGAGCAGCCGCTGCATGTTCTCGACATAGTCGGCGCCTTCCTCGCTGTACTTGGCGCGCGCGTTCTTGGATGTGCCGCGCGTGAAGAAGGCGCCCTTCGAGGGATGCGTGCCGGGATAGGTGCGATAGGGGATGCCGTCGCCGTCGACGTCGAGATAGCGGCCGAAATCGCGGCCGGCTTCAAGCTCCGCGGCGGTCAGCACCTTGCCGCGGTCGTAGGTACGGCCTTCCTCCCAGGCGAGCGGCTTGCACAGCCATTCGTTCATGCCGATGTCGAGGTCGAGCATGACGAAGACCGGGGTCTGCAGCCGGTCGGCGAGATCGAAGGAGAGGGCGGAGAACTCGAACGCCTCGTGCGGATCCTCG
Organism: Bauldia sp.; assembly: GCA_035651055.1. GTDB lineage: Bacteria > Pseudomonadota > Alphaproteobacteria > Rhizobiales > Kaistiaceae > JAFKKF01. The sequence continues at coordinate 33,296 of DASRGK010000118.1, read as the reverse complement.
GGGAAGAGGAGCACGTGCTTGGTGTCGCCGTGCGAGGCATAGGCGGCGCTGACGATGTCCGACTGCTGCGTGCGCGTCGGCATACCGGTCGACGGCCCGCCCCGCTGCACGTCAAAAATGACCGCGGGGATTTCGGCGAAATAGGCAAGCCCGAGGAATTCCTGCATCAGCGAGATGCCGGGCCCGGCCGTGCAGGTGAAGGCGCGGGCGCCGTTCCAGGCGGCGCCGATGACCATGCCGATCGAGGCGAGCTCGTCTTCCGCCTGGACGATCGCGTAGCGGTTCTTCCCGGTTGCCTTGTCGACGCGGTAGCGCCGGCAATGCCTGCCGAAGGCCTCGGCCAGCGAGGTCGACGGCGTGATCGGATACCAGGCCGCGACCGTAGCGCCGCCATAGACGGCGCCGAGGCCGGCGGCGTTGTTGCCTTCGAGGAAGATGCGGTCGCCGACGGCGTCGGCGCGGCGCACCTTGAGGTCGATCGAACCAAGCTCGGTGCGGGCGTGCTCGCGGCCCATGTTGAGGGCCTCGTAGTTGGGCGGGATCAGCTTGTCCTTTCCTTTGAACTGCTCGGCGATCAGCTTCTCGACCTCGGCGGCCTCGATGCCCAGCAGTTCGGAGAGCGCCCCGACATAGATGATGTTCTTGAATAGCTGGCGCTGACGCGGGTCGGTGTAGCGCCGGTTGCAAATCTCGGTGAGCGGCATCCCGAGAACGGTGATGTCGTCCCGGAACTTCGAGCGCGGCATCGGCCGGGTCGAGTCGTAGAAGAGGTAGCCGGCGGGGTCGATCTCGCGGACGTCCTGGTCCCAGGTCTGCGGGTTCATCGCGACCTTCAGGTCGACGCCGCCGCGCCGTCCGATATGGCCGGCTTCCGAAACCCGCACTTCGTACCAGGTCGGCAGGCCCTGGATGTTGGACGGGAAGATGTTGCGCGACGCGACCGGCACGCCCATGCGGATGATCGAACGGGCGAAAAGCCGGTTGGCGCTCGCCGAGCCTGAGCCGTTGACATTGGCGAACTTGACGACGAAGTCGTTGACGCGCGGCGGGCGGGCGACGGGAGCGTTCATGCGTAATGTCCGGCCGGTCCGGGCGCGTGGGCAAGGTCGAGGAGGAACTTCTGCATGTCCCAGGCGCCCGTCGGGCAGCGCTCGGCGCAGAGCCCGCAATGCAGGCAGACGTCCTCATCCTTGGCCATGATCCGGCCAGTCTTCAAAGGGCGCGAAATGTAGAGGTCTTGGGTCAGGTTCGGCGCCGGCGCGTTGAGGCGCATGCGCAGGTCCGCCTCCGGCCCGTTCTCGGTGAACGTGATGCAGTCCATCGGGCATATGTCGACGCAGGCGTCGCACTCGATGCACAGATTTGCCGAGAAGACCGTTTGGACGTCGCAGTTGAGACAGCGCTGCGTCTCGGCGTAGCCGAGCTCCGGCGTGAAGCCGAGCTCGACCTCGGCCTTGACGTCGACCAGCGCGATCGCCTGATCGCGGAGCGGCACCTTCTTCCGCCGATCGAGCGAGATGTCGTTGTCGTAGCTCCATTCGTGGATGCCCATCTTCTGGCTGACGAGCGTCGTGAACGGAGGCGGGCGGTCGGCGATATCGGCGGACTTGCAGAACCGGTCGATCGAGATCGCAGCCTCGTGGCCGTGGGCCACCGCCCAGATGATGTTCTTCGGCCCGAAGGCCGCGTCGCCGCCGAAGAAGACCTGCGGGTGGGTTGACCGGAATGTGACCGGGTCGACGACCGGCATTCCGTGCCGGTCGAACGCGATGCCGATGTCGCGCTCGATCCACGGGAAGGCGTTCTCCTGGCCGACCGCGATGAGCACGTCGTCGCAGGGGAAATGCTGGTCCGGTTCGCCCGTCGGCTCGAGGCGCCGCCGCCCGCGATCGTCGTAGACCGCGGCGACCTTCTCGAACAGAACGCCAGTCAGCCTGCCGCCGGCATGGGTGAATTCCTTCGGCACGAGGAAATTGAGGATCGGGATGCCCTCATGCATCGCGTCCTCCTTCTCCCAGGGCGAGGCCTTCATCTCGTCGAAGCCGGAGCGGACGATGACCTTGACGTCGTCGCCGCCGAGGCGGCGGGAGGTGCGGCAGCAGTCCATCGCGGTGTTGCCGCCGCCGAGCACGATGACCCGGCGTCCGATCCTGTCGATGTGGCCGAAGGAGACGCTGGACAGCCAGTCGATGCCGATGTGGATATTCGCCGCGGCTTCCTTCCGCCCGGGAATGTCGAGGTCGCGGCCGCGCGGAGCGCCGGTGCCGACGAAGACGGCGTCGAAGCCTTCGGCGAGCACGCCGGCCAGGCTGTCGACGCGCGTGCCGTAGCGGGTCTCGATGCCGCCCATTCCGGTGATGTAGCCGACCTCCTCGTCGATCACCGATTCGGGCAGGCGAAAGCGCGGGATCTGGCTCCGGATCATGCCGCCGCCCCGCTGCTCGGCGTCGAAGACGACGATCTCGTAGCCGAGCGGCGCCAGGTCGCGCGCCACCGTCAACGATGCTGGCCCCGCGCCGACGAGAGCGACGCGCTTGCCGTTCGGCGCGCCGGCGCGCGGGATGCGGCCGGTGACATCGTTCTTGTTGTCGGCGGCCACCCGCTTCAGCCGGCAGATGGCGACGGGCTGTTCCTCGACCCGGCCGCGGCGGCATGCCGGCTCGCAGGGGCGGTCGCAGGTTCGGCCGAGGATCCCCGGGAAGACGTTGGAATACCAGTTGACCATGTAGGCGTCGCTGTAACGCCCGGCGGCGATGAGCCGGATGTATTCGGGAACCGGCGTGTGCGCCGGACATGCCCACTGGCAGTCGACGACCTTATGGAAATAGGCGGGATTACCAATGTCGGTCTCGGGCATGCCGGGCGCTGCCTCGGCACGCGAAACCAAGTCGGCTGTCTCCGACATTCTTTCTACCGTCTCCTGGCGCGATGCGATCCGCACCAACCGGGGCGAAAGCCCCCGGAGACGTACGGCGTTATCGACACTCGTTGCCTCTGCCGGGCACTTGGCGTTTCCGGGCCGCGAATTTGGCAAACTCCCGGATGTAAAGGAAGGGCTTCGAGGAGAATTGATGGCGGGAACGCACGCGACCTCGCGGCGGTGCGGAAGAATTTCTGGCTGCTCCGACGGAATTGCCGGATTCCGGCGTTTCAAGGCATTGCGTTGCAGCAGGCCCGGTGGACCATGTCGGTTGTCAAACAGGTAGCCGTCGTCGTTTTCGCGATGATTTTCATAGCCTTGGCATGGTTTGCCATCGCCCATCGCGATCTGCTCCCGGGCGTCGGCGGCAGTGCCACGACGGCCTCGACGGGGGGTCCGGGGGGACCGGGATTGGCCCCCGGTGTGGCCGGAATCCGTCCGACAGGGCCCGGACCGGGGGCGAATGTCGGCGGAGGCGGCCCGGGGGCCGGCAGCGGAGGGCGGCCGGGTGGCGCCTTCGGCGGCCCGGCACCCGTGACGGTTGCGGCCGTGACAATTGATTCGAGCGGGACCGATATCCGCACCATCGCAACCCTCGCGGCGGCAAACGAGGTGACGCTCTATTCCGAGGCGACCGGCACGGTCGCCAAGGTCGACGTCAAGCCGGGCCAGACCGTCAAGGCCGGCGAGCCGATCATCGAACTCGACAGCGCCGACCAGAGCGTTGCCGTCGAGAAGGCGAAGGTCACGCTCGCCAGCGCCACCGAAGCGCGCCAGCGCGCCGAGAAGCTGGTCAATACCAATAACGCACCGGCGAGCAGCCTCTCGGATGCTGAGACCGCCGAAAAGCAGGCGGAGATCGCACTGCAGACCGCTCAGCTCGACCTCGACAAGCGGACGATCAAGGCGCCGTTCGACGGGACGGTCGGCCTGATCGCGGTGTCGGTCGGCGACCTTGTCGGCTCGCAGAAGGCAATCACCACGCTCGATGACCTGACGCGCCTCAAGGTTTCCTACGACGTGCCGCAGCGGGTTTCGGCCCTCCTCAAGGAGGGCAGCCCGGTAGTGGCCGAGAGCGATGCCACGCCGGGCGTCGATTACAAGGGCACCGTGACCGCCGTCGACTCGCGCGTCGACCCCGAGGCCCGGACGCTCCGCGTCGAGGCGACGCTTGCCAACGACAGCGGCGCGTTGAAGCCGGGCATGGCGGTCGCCGTCCAGATGACCTTCCCCGGCAAGCCGCTGCCGGCGGTGCCCTCGCTCGCCGTGCAGTGGGACCGGAAAGGCTCGTTCGTCTGGCGGATCACCGATTCGGCGGCGCATCGCGTGCCGGTCGAGATCGTCGCGCGCCACAGCGGCGTCGTCACGGTCGCCGGCGACCTGAAGGCGGGCGACGAGGTAGTGGTCGAGGGCGTCCTGCGCCTCCGCGAAGGGGCCAAGGTGAACAAGCTCGGCGGCGACGATGCTGGCGGCAAGCCAGCGGCGGCACCGGCCGCCGGCGGAACGCCGGTTGCGCGCGACGGCGGCGGCAAGCCGGCAACGCCCGGCGCCGCGAGCGAGGCGGCGGCGACGCCCAAGACCTGAACGAGGCCGCGATGAGCACCCTTTCCGAAGTCAGTTCGACCCAGGGCGGTCAGGTCGCGGCGCTCTTCGTTCGCCGGCCCGTCCTCGCCATCGTCCTCAACCTCCTCATCGTGGTCGCCGGGGTTGCCGCCTATACCGGCGTCGAGGTCCGCGAACTGCCCAACATTGACCAGCCGGTCATCACGATCCGCACCACCTATACCGGCGCCACGCCCGACACGGTCGACAAGGAAATCACCGGGATCATCGAGGGCGCGGTGGCGCGCACGCCCGGCGTCCAGTCGATCGCCTCGCAGAGCAGCGCCGGGCAGAGCCGCGTCACCATCACCTTCGACGATTCAACCGACCTCAATGCTGCGGCCAACGACCTCCGCGACGCGATCGGCGGGCTGCGCACGCTTCCCGACGACGCCGATCCTCCGCAGATCGTCAAGGCCGACACCAGTTCCGATGCGATCATGCGGCTGGCCGCGACCTCCTCGACCCTGCCGATCGAACAGCTGACGCAACTGGTCAAGGACCGCGTCATCGACCGGCTGGCGGCGGTCGCCGGCGTCGCCGACGTGCAGACCTACGGCGACCGCGATCCGCTCGTGCGCATCATCATCGATCCGGACGCGCTCGCCTCGCGTCACCTGACCGTCGGCGACCTGGTCGCCTCGCTCGGCAACGTCGCGCTCGACGCGCCGGCCGGCAATGTCTCCGACGCCAACCAGACCCTGCTCGTCCGCGCCGATGCCAGCGCCAAATCGGCGGAGGAGATCGGCGCGATCGCGATCAACAAGACGACCAGGGTGAGCGACGTCGCCGACGTCGTGTTCGGCCCCGCTGACCGCTCGACGACGCTGCGCATGAACGGAAAGACCGGAATCGGACTCGGCATCGTCCGCCAAGCGAAGTCGAACACGCTCGACATTTCGACCGGCGTGCGCGCCGCCGTCGCCGAATTGAACGCGGCTCTGGCGAAAGAGGGGCTCAACCTCATCATCACCTCGGACGATGCGACCTTCATCCGCAATTCGATCGAGGAAGTGCTCTTCACGCTCGGCCTGTCGATCGCGATCGTCATCGGCATCATCTACATCTTCCTGCGTTCGATCCGCGTCACCTTCATCCCGGCGATCACGGTGCCGATTGCGCTGATCGGCGCCTTCGCCGCCATCTACCTCGCCGGCTTCTCGCTCAACATCCTGACCTTGCTGGCGCTGGTGCTGGCGACCGGGATGGTGGTCGACGACGCGATCGTCGTCATCGAGAACATTACCCGCCAGCGCGGCCTCGGCCTCGGGCCGCGCGCGGCGGCGGTGCTCGGCACCAAGCAGGTCTTCTTCGCCGTCCTCTCGACCACCGCGACGCTTGCCGCGGTGTTCATCCCGATTTCGTTCTTCCCGGGCGTCGCCGGGCGCCTCTTCTCCGAATTCGGCTTCGTGCTCGCCTTCGCGGTGATGCTCTCCGCCTTCGTCGCGCTGACGCTCTGTCCGATGCTGGCCTCGCGCTGGATCAGCGCGGAGGAGCACGAACCTTCGCATAACCCGATCGGCCGGGCGGTGGCCGGTTTCGGCCACGCCGCCGAGCGGCTCTATTCGCGGCTGCTTACCGCGGCGCTGAACGCGCCGGTGGTCGTCATCGTTGCCGCGATTCTCTTCGCCGGCGGGGCGGTGCTGGCGTTCCGGCTCCTTCCCTCGGAGCTGACGCCGCAGGAAGACCGCGGCTTCATTCCGATCTCGGTGCGCTCGCCGCAGGGCGCGACGGTCGACTACACCGCCGACCAGATGCGGATCGTCGAGCGCGCCATCCAGCCCTTCGTGAAGAGCGGCGAGGTGGTCAATACCTTTGCAACCGCGCAGGGCGGCGGCGGCGGCGGCTTCATGTTCGTGACGCTGGCGCCGTGGGACCAGCGGACGCGCACGCAGCAGCAGATCACCTCCGACATCAACGCGCGCCTGCAGAGCATTCCGGGCGTGCAGGTCTTCGCCTTCACCTCGAACAGCCTCGGCATCCGCGGCGGCGGCCAGGGCCTGCAATTCGCGATCACCGGGACCGACTACGACACGCTTTCCGACGCCGCCGACAACCTGATGGCGGCGATGCAGGACGACCCGGTCTTCACCACGGTGCGGCTCAACTACGACACGACCCAGCCGCAGCTCTCGATCAAGATCGACCGGGCGCGCGCCGCCGATATGGGCGTCTCGCTCGACGCGATCACCACCGTCCTGCAGACGCTTCTCTCCGGGCGCGATCTCGGCACCTATTACATCGGCGAGGATGCCATCGACATCAAAGCGCAGGCGCCGGACGGGATGATCCAGGATCCGTCCGGGCTCGACCGCATCCAGCTGCGCACGGCCGGCGGCAAGATGGTGCCGCTCTCCTCGCTGGTCAGCTACCAGGAGACGGCGGTTGCCCCGAGCCTGCAGCGTCAGGACCAGCGCCGCGCGGTGCCGATGTCGGCGAACCTCGCCGACGGCGTCGATTTCCGCACCGGAATGAACCACCTCGAGGCGATCGCGGCGAAGTCGCTGCCCCCGGGAATGAGCATCGTCTATACCGGCGAGGCGAAGGAGCTGAACACGGCCTCGAGCGGCGTCGCCCAGACCTTCGCCTTCGCGCTCCTCGTCGTCGTCCTCGTCCTCGCGGCGCAGTTCGAGAGCTTCATGAGCGCCTTCATCCTGATGGCGACGGTGCCCTTCGGCCTCGCCGCGGCGGTCTATGCGATGCTCCTCACCGGCGGGTCGCTCAACATCTACAGCCAGATCGGCCTCGTCATGCTGGTCGGGCTGATGGCGAAGAACGGCATCCTGATCGTGGAATTCGCCAATCAGTTGCGCGACCGCGGGGCGTCGGTGCGCGAGGCGATCCACGACGCGGCGCTGATCCGCCTCCGTCCGGTGGTCATGACCATGATCGCAACCGTGCTCGGCGGCCTGCCGCTCCTCCTCACCGCCGGGGCCGGCGCCGAATCGCGGAGCGCCCTCGGCTGGATCATCGTCGGCGGCCTCGGCTTCGCGACCATCGCCACCCTGTTCCTGACGCCGGTCGTCTTCGACTTGCTCGCCCGCTTCTCCAAGCCGCGGGTCGCAGAAGAGCAGCGCCTGCGGCGCGAACTCGCCGAAGCCGGCGACGTCCGCGGCTTCCGGCCGACCGCGGAGGAGGAGGGCGGACTGCGGGAACTCCCGGTGGCGGCGGAGTAGGAGGCGATGCTTGCCGTCCTTGCCCGTATCGATGCCTCCCGGCGCGCCGCGGCCGGGGCATTTCCGCGCCGTGCGGGAACAGCCGCGATCCGGTATGGTCGGCGGGGTCAGCACGCGGGCGCGACCTGGAGAGGTGGAGTGGCCCAAGGGCCGGATCGCGAGCGCATCCGCCTCGACGGGGAACTCATGGCGCGGATTGCCGAGGGCGACCAGGCGGCCTTCGCCATCCTGGTTGCCAACGAGACGCCGCGCCTGCTCCGTTTGACGCGCTCGCTCCTCTCCGCCCGGCCGGCGGAAGCCGAGGAGATCGTCCAGGAGGCGCTGATCCGGCTCTGGCGCGAGGCCGAGGCGTGGCGTCCGGACGGCAAGGTTGCTACCTGGCTGCATCGGGTAGCCTACCGGCTTTCAATCGACGCGCTCCGCCGCCTGCGTCCGTCGGTCGCGATCGAATCGGTCGCCGAGATCGAGGATGCCGGCGTGCCGCACCCGGAGACGCGGCTGATGCGGATCGACGACGTTGCTGCCGTCCGCGATGCGATGTCGCGGCTGCCCGAGCGGCAGCGCACGGCGCTGGTGCTCAGCCATTTTCAGGAGCTGAGCCAGGCGGAAGGAGCCGAGGTTATGGGGCTTGGCGAGGCGGCTTACGAGTCGCTGCTCGCGCGCGCCCGGCGCGGCCTGCGCGCGCTGCTCCTCAAGGAAGAGAAGGGGAGGGAGCCATGAGCAACGGCGATGCCACCCGCCGTCGCGCGATTCTGGATGCGATCGACGCGGACGGCCCGGATTTCGATGCCTGGCAGGACCGGGCACTCGCCGCCGAGGCGCGGCAGGCGGTTCTCGCCGACCGGTCGCTGCGCGCCTATCGCGACGAGGCGCTGGCGCTCGCGCGCGGCCTCCTCCGGGTCCGGGCGGCGGTCGATGCCGACATCGCCGCCGACGGCGCCGCCGCAAGGATTGCGGCCGCCCTCGCCGAACAGCTCCGCGCCCGGCCGATGCGCCGGCTCAACCGGCTAGCGGTGGCGGCGATCCTGCTCGCCGCCGTCGGGCTGGGCGGGCTCTTCGACTTGACCGTGCTGTCGCCGGCCGGCCGACCGGGCAACGACGTGGTGGCACTCGACGCTTTCAATATCGGGCTGGCGGAGGAAGCCACGCCATGACCGCCGCCATCGTCTCGCCGGCCGCGCCCGGTGCCAGGCGCCGCCGCTTCCTCGTCGTGGCGCTGATCGCCTCGCTGGCCGTGAATGCGTTCCTCGTCGGCGTCGTCGCGACCGAGTTCCTCGGCATCACGGACATGTTCCGGCCGCATGGCGAGCGGGCGGTCAGCTTCGAATTGCGCTGGCTGCAGGGGCGGCTGAGCGACGCCTCTCTCGAGCGCGTGCGGAGTGCCATCGACGCGGCCCGCCCCCGGGCCGAGGCGAGGCTCGACCGGGTGCGCCAGCTCCGGCGGGAACTGGGCATTCTCGTCGCGGCGCCGCAGCCGGACCGCGCCGCGATCGACGCCAAGCTCAGGGACATCCGGGCCGAACTCGACCTGATGGCGACGGAGGTTCAGAAGGTGTCGATGGATGCGCTGCTGGCGCTTCCGGCCGCGGAACGGGCGCCGCTTGCCGAGCCGAGGAGCTGAGGAGTAGGCGCGCCGGGCAGGCGAAGGGGGAGACACAGCCTCCGGTTCGAGCGTGGCCAACCCTGCAAATTCGGAACCGACAAAAACGCGCTTCCGGGCAAGGGCCGACGGCAATCACGCCTGAACCAAGTTCCCTGCCTCCCCCTTTTTGACCGTGAGCGATCCGTCTTTACGACGGTATCGGCTGGCCACCTGTTTGCCGCCCCCCTGTTCCGGGTAACTCCGTACACATGCGGCCCTGCCGACCGTGCCCACCGGCTTCGTCTGGCATTGCTCAAAAACTGACCGATTCTCGTCGCGTTTGCCAGACGTTTCCATGAACTTCCGGTGAACATCCACCGGCAAGTGCGATCCGTTCGGTTCCGTTAGCGAGTCTCGACCGGTTTACCCTGAAATTCGGGACCGGACTTAACCCGCCTCCGAACAGCGCGTGAACGGAAAGGGAAATGGAGCGGAACCCGCTGGCCTTAGGCGGCCTGCCGTCAACCGGGGAGCGAAGGTTCGCCTCGCGATGCTCGGCGACCGCGCGCATTCGGCGCGGACTATTCGCTCTTCTGTTGCTGTAAGCGGTTGCCTTGGGACTGATTAATATGATGATATGCGCCCACCTGACGGGCTGGAGGAGCGCGGGACTGCAGGTCCTGCGTCGGTCCGCCGGGCGTGCAATCACGGGAGGAACAGCTTGATGAAACGTTTGTTGGTGGCGGGCTTTGCCGCCGCTGTCGCGCTTTCTGTCGGGACCGCGACCAATGCGGCCGACAAGCCGATGATCGCTTTCGTTGTGAACGGACCGTCCGACTTCTGGAAGATCATGGAAGCGGCCGTCGCCCACGCGCAGAAGGACCTGCCGGACGTCGATCTTCAGTTCAAATACCCCGAGCGCGCCGACGCGGCCGTTCAGCGCCGCATGCTGGACGATCTCGTGGCTGCCGGCGCGGCGGCCATCTCGGTGTCGGTCGTCGATCCGCCGACTTCGACCGATGCGCTGAACGCCGTCGCGGCGAAGATTCCGGTCTTCACGTTTGACTCGGACGCGACCCAGTCGAAGCGCATCGCCTATGTCGGCTCGTCCAACACCCAGCTCGGCACCATGGCCGGTGAGCTGATGAAGAAGGCGATGGCGGGCAAGCAGGGCAAGTGCATCGGCTTCGTCGGCCTTCCGGGCGCCGACAACGCCAAGGAGCGCATCAACGGCTACAACGCCGCCGTCAAGGGCACGGGCCTCGAGCTGATCGACGTGCGCGGCGACGACATCGACCAGACCCGCGCGCGCGCCAACGTGGACGACGTCCTCGTCGCCCATCCGGAAGTCAACTGCATGGTCGGCTTCTATTCCTATAACCCGCCCCGCATGTACGAGGCGCTGAAGGATGCCGGCAAGCTTGGCCAGATCACGGTCGTCGCGTTCGACGAAGATCCGATCACGCTCGGCGCCGTCGCCGACGGCTCGTTCGCCGGCACGGTCGTGCAGAACCCCTATGAGTGGGGCATCCAGAGCGCCCACCTCATCGCCGACTACCTGAAGGGCGACAAGTCGAAGATTCCTCCGGACGGGGTGATCATCATCCCGGGCCTGACGCTGACCAAGGAAAACGTCAAGCAGTTCCAGGAAGACTTCAAGAAGAAGCTCGCTGGCGGCTAAGCCGGCCTCGAGGATCCGCAGCCGGGGAAGCCCGGCTGCGGACTTCTTCTCCCTGCGGCTCCGTGCTGGTTACCTAGCGCAATGACAGCGCCCGTATCGTCCGTGGCTCGCTCGCAGCCGTCCGGCGCGCCGTTCCTGAGGCTGTCGGGACTTCGCAAGACCTATCCAGGCGTCGTCGCGCTGGCTGATTTCGGCATGGAAGTGCGCCCCGGCGAGGTCATCGGCCTCGTCGGCGAGAACGGCGCCGGCAAGTCGACGCTGATGAAGATCCTGGGCGGGGTGGTCGAGCCGGACCAGGGCACGATCGAGATAGACGGGGTCGAGCACAAGGCGCTGACAGTCTCGCAGTCAATCAATGCGGGGATCGCCTTCGTCCACCAGGAACTGAACCTCTTCGACAACCTCAGCGTTGCGGCCAACGTCTATATCGGCCGCGAGCCGACGAAATTCGGTTTTCTCCAGCTCGTCGATACCGACAAGCTGTTCGAGACCGTCCAGCCCTATCTCGACCGCCTCGGTGCGACCTTTTCGCCCGATACGCCGGTGTCGCGGCTTTCGCTGGCGCAGCAGCAGATGGTCGAGATCGCGAAGGCGCTGAGCCTCAAGTCGCGGCTGGTCATTCTCGACGAGCCCACGTCCAGCCTGCCGATCGCGGAGACCGAGCGGCTGCTCGAGGTCATCGCCGGGCTGAAGGCGCAGGGCATCTCGGTCATCTTCATTTCCCACCGCCTCAACGAGGTTGTCGTCGCTTCCGACCGCGTCATCGTCCTCCGTGACGGCAACCTGGTCGGCACGCTCGAAGGCGATGCGATCGACCACGACATCATGGTGAGGATGATGGTCGGCCGCGAACTCAAGGTCGACCACCGCCCGCCGGCGATCCGTGATGGCGCAACCGTCATTTCGATCAGGGGGGTGTGCACGACGACCTACCCGACCCACCAGATCGACCTCGATCTCCAGGCGGGTGAGATTCTCGGGCTGGCGGGCCTCGTCGGCGCCGGGAGAACCGAGCTCGCCAGGGTCCTGTTCGGGATCGACCGCCCGCACGGCGGGAGCATCACGCTGAACGGCGAGAAGATGCACTTTGCGACCTCGGCGGACGCGGTGCGCTCCGGCGTCTTCCTCGTCCCGGAGGACCGCAAGAGCGCCGGTCTCCTCCTCGACCTGTCGATCGCGCAGAACATCTCGCTCCCCAACCTCAGGGCCTATGCGCGCGGCAACATCATTGCGCAGGACGCCGAGCTGGAGCAGGCCGAGCGCAGCCGGCGCGAGCTCGACATCCGTACCGCCAACGTCGCGCAGCGCACCGCATCGCTTTCCGGCGGCAACCAGCAGAAGGTCGTGCTCGCCAAGTGGCTGGCCATGAAACCAAAGGCCATCATCTTCGACGAGCCGACCCGCGGCATCGACGTCGGCGCCAAGGCGGAAATCTACGACCTCATGCGGAAGCTCTCGGATTCGGGGGTCGCCGTCCTGATGATTTCGTCCGACCTGGAGGAAGTGATCGGAGTCTCCGACCGTGTCGCGGTAATGCATGAGGGGCGCATTCAAGGTATTCTCGACCGTTCCCGGTGCAGCGAGGAAAACATCATGCGGCTGGCAGTGGGCAAGCCGGTCGAGGCTCGGATTTCGGCTTAGGGGATCTGGTAGATGCAGAAGAAGGACCTGTGGCTTTTCGTTCTGATTCTGGTGATCGGCGCGATCACGGCGATCAGGCAGCCGCTGTTCCTGTCTCCGATCAACATCGCCAATACCGCCAACCTGGTCGGCCTGTTCGGCATATTCGCGATCGGCCAGGGCTTCGTCATCATTACCGGCGGCATCGAGCTCTCGGTGGGCTCGATCATCGCGATCCTTGGCGTGATCTTCATCGATTTCATCGCCAACAAGGGCGTGCCGTGGCCGCTGGCAGCGGTGGTGGTGCTGGCGATCGGCTTCGTGATGGGGCTGGTTCACGGCCTCTTGATCACCAAGGCCAAGCTGCAGCCCTTCGTGGTGACGCTCTGCGGCCTGCTCATCTACCGCGGGGTTGCGCGCTTTTACACCAAGGACGCGACCGCGGGCTTTCCGTTCGGGGTCAATTTCCCGGACCTCGAAACGATCACCACCGGACGCACGGATATCGTCGCCCTGCTCACCGGCGGATCGGCCCATTCCATCCCGATTCCGCATGCATTCTTCATCATGCTGGTTCTTGCGGCGATCATGTGGGTGGTCCTGCACCGATCGGTCTTCGGCCGCTATCTCTATGCGGTCGGCAAGAACGAGGAAGCGGCGCGCTACTCGGGCATCCGCACGACCCGCGTGATCGTGGCGGCCTACGTGATCTGCACGACGACGGCGGCGTTCGCGGCGATCTTCTTTGCCATGTACACCCGTTCGATCCTGCCCTCGGGTCACGGCAATTTCTATGAACTCTACGCGATTGCGGCGGCCGTGCTCGGCGGCTTCTCGCTTCGCGGCGGCGAGGGCTCGATCATCGGCGTGGTGCTCGGCACGATCCTCCTCCAGATCCTCCAGAACCTGGTCAACCTCCTCGGCATTCCCTCGTCGCTGAACTTCGCGGTGATGGGCTCGGTCATTCTGATCGGGGTACTCGCCGACCAGCAATTCGCCCAGTACCGCCAGCGCGCGGCGGTTGCGCGCGGCCGCATCCAGGCGAGGCCGTCGGTCGCCGAAGCGGCGGAGTAGGGGCGGTCGGTCGGCAACCCTTTGGCTGCGATCGCGCCTGGCCGTTGGCATGACCTCTCCCCGGTGGGGAGAGGTCGGATGCGAAGCATCCGGCTGAGGGGGCTGACCTCGTCGGAACGGCTCTAACACCTCACACGGATCGCCTGCTTCCGCACGCGATGCGACCCCCGATCAGGTCGGGGGCAGGGCTCGCGACGGAAACCGTGCAGCGAACTCCTCGGGCGTTCGCATTACCTCTCCCCGGTGGGGAGAGGTCGGGAGCCGGACGACACTGAGTTTCATGAAACACGTCATGGCCGGGAGAAGCCCGCCCATGACCTAGTTGAGGGCGGCGAAGCCGGCCCCGGGACCCGGGAAGCGCTACTCCGCCGGCTGCGGGGTTCCCCGGGCGGCGGCGCGGGCGGCCCGCCGGTCGCGGCGCCGCTGGCCGATGCGGCCGAAGAAATTCCGGATATGGGCGAGCGCGGCGAGCGAGGCCGGCGTGACCACCAGCGTCAGGATCGTCGCGAAGCCGAGGCCGAAGACGATTGCGGTGGAAAGCTGGATCCACCACTGCGTCGACGGCGCCCCGTAGGTGACTTCGCGGTTGACGAAATCGACATTGAGGCCGAACGCGATCGGCAGCACGCCGAGGATGGCGGTCACGGCGGTAAGCAGCACCGGCCGGGCGCGTTCGCGGCAGGTTCTCAGAATCGCTTCCTCGAACGGGACGCCCTCGCGCCGCAATCGGTCATACGTGTCGATGAGCACGATGTTGTTGTTGGTCACCACGCCGGCGAGCGCGATGATGCCGACGCCGGTCATCACCACGCCGAAGCCCTGGTGCATGACGATGAGGCCGATGAACACGCCGATCGTCGAAAGCACGATCGCCGACAGGACCAATCCGACGCTCGACAGCTTGTTGAACTGGGCGAGCAGCACCGCGAAGATGAGGAAGATGGCGGCGCCGAAGGCGTTGGCAAGGAAGGCGCCCGCCTGGTCACGCTCCTGGTCCTCGCCCTTCAGCTTCCACGTCACCAGCCCCTTGAAGTCGGTCTTCTTCAGCTGCTCGGTGATCGCCTGCTGCACCACCGAGGTGGCGACCCCGGCGGCGACGTTGGCGGTGACCGTGACGACGCGCTTGCCGTCGACGCGGTGAATGAGGCCGACGCGCTCGGCCGGTACGCGCTTGATGAAGTTGCCGATCGGCACCGACCCGGCCGGCGTCTGGATCTGCAGGTCGTCGATCTGGGTGAGGGTGCGCCTTTCCTCGGGCACGCGGACGATGATGTCGACCGCCTTGTCGCTCGATTGCGGCCGGTAGTCCGTGATCTTCATGCCGTTGGTGACGAGCTGCACCATCGAGCCGACGGCGCCGACGCTGATGCCGTATTTGGCCGCCTCGGCCTTGTCGATTTCGAGCTTCCAGTCGATGCCCGGCATCGGCAGGCCGTTGTCGAGGTCGCGGATCTCGGGCCGCTTGCCGAGCTCGGCGGCGACGCTCCGCGCCGCCGCGGTGAGCGCATCCGGATAGTCGCTGGCGAGCTCGATCTGGATCGGCTTGCCGGTCGGCGGCCCGGCCTGCGGCGCGGTCACCTCGACGCGGATGCCGGGGATGTCCGCGGTCTTGGCGCGGACCTCGTTCATGATGACCTTGGCGGGACGGCGTTCCTGCCAGTCGACGAACTCGAACTGGATCTGGCCGATCACGTCCTCGGTGACGTCGCTGGAACCCTGCGACATGTCGCCGGAGCGCGCATAGACGCTGGACAGTTCCTTCATGTCGAGGAGGCGCTGCTCGACGGTGCGGACGAGCCGGTCCTTCTCGGCGAGCGAGATGTTGCCGCGCGCATGGACGAGCACCACGCCGGCATCGGGCTCGACGTCGGGGAAGAACTCGACCGGCGAGCCGACCCGCGAATAGACGACCGGAACGCCGATCAGCATCACCACCGCGAGGAAGAGGGTGATCCACGGATGGTGGATGGCGAGGCGGACAGTCTTCATGTAACCGCCCTCGCGCGGCGCGGCGTCGCGCTCGACATTGTGCGGCTTGCCGATCAGCGCGCCGAGAGTCGGCGTGAAGATCATCGCCGAGACCAGCGAGGCCGACAGCGTCGCGATCAGCGTGATCGGCAGGTATTTCATGAACTGGCCGACGATACCGGGCCAAAAGAGAAGCGGCGAGAACGCCGCGATGCGGGTGAGGGTAGCAGCGATGACCGGACCGGCCATGCGGCTTGCCGCGAAGGCATAGGCCTCGCGCGGCTTCATCCCCTCGCTCATCCGCCGTTCGGCGAATTCCGAAACGATGATCGCATCGTCGACGAGCATGCCGACGGCAAGGATCAGGCTGAACAGGACGACGATGTTCATCGTCAGCCCGGCGAGCGAAAGGCCGAGGATGCCGGCCAGGAACGACACCGGTATGGCGATGCCGATGAAGATGGCGGCTCGACCGCCGAGGATGAACAGGATGATGACGACGACGAGGAGGACGCCGGTCAGAACGCTGTTCTGCAGGTCGCCCAGCATCTGCTTGATGAATTTGGACTGGTCCTGCAGGAACTGGACCTGAACCTGCTTCGGCCAGGCCTTCTGCATCTGCGCGACCGCGGCCTTGACCCCGTCGACGGTCTCGATGAGGTTGGCGCCGCTCCGCTTGGCGATCTCGATGGTCACCGCCGGGCGGCCGTTGACGCGGGTGATCGAGGTCGCGTCCTTGAAGGTCGGCAGGATGGTGGCGACGTCGCCGAGCGTGACGGTGGCGGCGTTGGACGCCGCGACCGGGATGTTGAGCACATCCTCGGGCGATTCGATGAGCGCCGGGACCTTGACGGCGAAGCGGCCCTTCGGGCCCTCGAGCGCGCCGGCGGCGACCAGACTG
The DNA here is from genome assembly GCA_035651055.1 of Bauldia sp. Taxonomy (GTDB): domain Bacteria; phylum Pseudomonadota; class Alphaproteobacteria; order Rhizobiales; family Kaistiaceae; genus JAFKKF01. The sequence continues at coordinate 16,772 of DASRGK010000118.1, read as the reverse complement.
TTGCCCGACGAGGCGACGGCGGCGAACTGGTCGAGCGCGACGCCATAGCTCTTGAGCAGCATCGGTTCGGCGATGATCTCGACGACCTCGTCGCGGGTCCCGCGGAGCGTGGCGGAGAGAACCCCGGGGACCTGCTCGATGCCGTCCTGCGCGTCGCGGGCGATACGGTCGAGCGCGCGCTCCGACAGGTCGCCGCCGAGCGCCACCACGACGACCGGGAAGAGGCTGAGGTTGACCTCGAAAACGCCGGGCTCGTCGGCGTCGGTGGGGAGGTTGCGCTTGGCGTCGTTGACCTTGGAGCGCACGTCCTGGAGCGCGACGTCGGAATCGAAGCCGGCCTCGAATTCGAGCAGGACATATCCGCCGCCTTCGAACGCCGCGGCGCGCATTTCCTTGACGTTGGTGACCGACTTCAGGTCGGTCTCCATCGGTCGGATGAGCAGCCGCTCCGCGTCTTCCGGCGAGATGCCGCGTTCCGACAGCTGGACGTAGATGATCGGAATCTTGACGTCGGGATTGGCTTCCTTCGGGATCGACCCGTAGGCGCTCAGCCCGGCAACGACGATGAAGACCAGGAACGCGAGCGTCAGCCGGGCATGGCCGATCGCAAACTCGACGATGCGCCTCATGCCGGCGGCTCCATCCCGGTTGCGGCCTCGGCGGCGCTGACCGCCTCCACCGGATCGCCGTCCTTGACGAAATCCTGGCCGACGACGATGACGCGCATCGGCTTGTCGATGCCGGTCACCCAGACGGAATCGCGCTCGTCATCCACGATCGAGATCGGAACGAACCTGGCGAGATTCTTCTCGTCGGCAACCCGAACGCCAAGCTCGCCGCGATCGGAGAAGACCAGCGCCGAGCGCGGCACGGCGGCCGCTTCCATCGGCGCCAGCGTCACCGCCATTTCGCAGGTGACGCCGTCGGCGATCTTGGCCAGCGGATTGGCGATGCGGGCCTCGACGCGGTAGGTGCGCGTTGCCTTTTCGGCGCTGAGGCTGACGAAGCTGACCGTGCCGTCGAAGGTCGCGCCGTCGATGAAGCGCACCTTGGCCGCCTGGCCGGTCTGGAGGAGGCCGCGCTGGCGCTCGCTGACCGCGCCCACCGCCAGCATCGGGTCGGGCCCGACGATGGTTGCGATCTCGGTGCCCGGCTGGATCGCCGAGCCGACTTCGACCGGAACGGTATCGACGATCCCGGCGACCGGCGACCGGATGTTCGACTTCTCGGCCTCGGCCTCGGCGGCGGCGAGAGCGGCCTTGGCCGCGGCGACGCCGGCTTCCAGCGCCGGCAGGTTGTTGCGCGGCTGGTCGCCGCGGTCGATCAGCCGCTTGTTCGAGTCGTATTCGGCCTGGCGCTGGTCGACCAGCGCGGCCGCCTGCGCGACCGCCGAGCTGCGGCCCTCGTCGGAGAGGACGGCAACGATGTCGCCGGACGAAACGCGGCTGCCGCGCCTGACCCGCAGGTCGATAATCACGCCCCCGGTGCGCGCCACCGCGATCGAGCGGCGGTCCGACTGGGTGAAGCAGGACAGGATGACGCTGCGGTTATGCTGCTCGGGCGTCGCCGTCGCGACGCTGACCTTCTGCACCGGGACCGGCGCGGGCGCCGCGGGCCCCGCGGGTGCCGCCGGAGCGGTCTCGCCCGCCGGACTGCCGACCTGGCCCGACAAGATCCAGAAGCCTGCTCCGGCCACCAACGCGACCGCGAGAATGTGACTTGGCCTGAAGATGCGCGAAGCCATTGCTTATACCCGCCAGAATTGCTGGGAACCGTGCCCGCTCGCCAATTCGGGGCAAACCCGGGCTGATATAGCTTTTGCGTCGCACAATCCCAACACAAAAGTCGCAGGTCGCGGGGCAAGTGTGGCCAAGATCACACAGCATGGTTTCCAGCGGCCGTCCCCGTGGCCTTTGCGAACTCTCCATTGACCTCGTCAGAATCTGCGGGGAAATGTTGGCATGGGCGCGGCACGGGCCGCGCCGAGGGAGATCGGGCCGCTTGGACAGGGGCGCATCGAGCGATGCCGGCGAGGACCTCGCCGACCTTGTGGCAATGGTCGCCGGCGGCGACCGTGCGGCCTTCGGCCGTCTCTACGCCAGGACTTCCGGGAAACTATTCGCCAGCGTCCGCCGTATCTTGGGCAATCAAGCTGCGGCCGAGGATGCAGTGCAGGAAGCCTATGTCAGGGTCTGGCGGCGCGCCGGCGATTTCGACCGAAGCATTGCTTCGCCGATCGCCTGGATGACGACGATCGCGCGCCACGCGGCGATCGACTCGCTCCGTCGCGGCGCGGAGCGGGTGGCCTCTGCCGCCAATCCGATCGATGCCGACCTCGCCGACCGCCTCGCCGACGCGGAGGCCACGATCCCGTCCGGCGGCGGACGCGGGCTCACGGGCTGTCTCAACGGCCTCGATGAAGAACGGCGGACCATGGTGGTGCTCGCCTATAGCTATGGCTGGAGCCGGGAAGAACTGGCGGAACGATTCAAGCGGCCGGTCGCGACCGTGAAGACCTTGTTGCGACGAGCGCTCATCGCCTTGAAGGAATGCCTCGGTGGCTGAGCTCGAAGATCGCGAGATCGACGCCCTGGCCGGCGAATACGTCCTCGGCCAGCTGGCGGGCGCGGAGCGCGCGGCCGCCGAAGCCCGCTATCGCGCCGATCCGGATTTCCGTCGTGCCGTCTCGGAATGGGAGCGGCGGCTGCAGCCGCTCGCCGATGCGGCGGGCGCCGGGCAGCCGTCCGCCAGGACTTTCGACCGCATCCTGGCGCGGATCGCCGCGACGGCGGCGGCGGCCGGCGCGGGCGGCAACGTCATTGCGTTGCGCCGGTCGGTCACCCGCTGGCGGATAACCTCGGCCATCGTCGGCGCCGCGGCGGCGGTGCTGGCCGGCATCGTCGTTCTCGATCGCACGGCCGCGCCGCAGTCCGAGTTCGTCGCCGTGCTGACGGCCGAGGGCGCGAAGCCTGCCTTCGTCGCCAGCATCGATACCGCCAAGGGCACGATCACCGTGCGCCGCGTGGTGGCCGAGGCCCCCGCCGACAAGAGCTACGAACTCTGGGCAATCCCGCCGGGCGGCGCCCCGCAATCGCTGGGCGTCGTCGAACAGGCGAGCTATCGCAAGCCGATCGGGCTGAAGCCGGAGGGCGACTATACGTTCGCGATCAGCCTTGAACCGAAGGGCGGCTCGAAGACCGGCGCCCCGACCGGGCCGGTCGTCTTCACCGGCGCGCTGCTGCCGACGGAATAGGTCGCCCGCGGCCAGGGCGCCCGGCGGCTGCCCTTTGGCGAGCGTTTGAATCGAGACGGCCCCGCGTCACCGCGGGGCCGCTCTTCCGTCTGGGGCAGGAAACCGGGACGGGACCGCCCCGGGCGACGGAAGTCCGACTACATCTTCGGCAGGAGGACCGCGTCGACCACGTGGATGACGCCGTTCGACTGCATCACGTCCTTGATGGTGACGTTGGCGGTGCCGCCGGCTTCGTCGGTGACGGTGAGCTTGTCGCCGTTCATGGCGAGCCAGAGCTTGCAGCCGCCGACGGTGGTGACTTCATGCTTGCCGCCGTCCTTCTTGATCATCGCCATCGCGTCCTTGGAGGTCGCTGCCGCCGGGAGCACATGGCAGGTCAGGACCTTGGTCAGCATCGCCTTGTTCTCGGGCTTCAGCAGGTTATCGACCGTGCCGGCCGGGAGCTTGGCGAAGGCTTCGTTGGTGGGCGCAAAGACCGTGAACGGCCCCTTGCCGGAAAGCGTGTCGACGAGGCCGGCGGCCTTCACCGCGGCCACGAGCGTGGTGTGATCCTTCGAGTTGACCGCATTCTCGATGATGTTCTTCGAGGGATACATCGGAGCGCCGCCGACCTCGACGGTCATCTCGGCCGAGAAGGCGGGCGCCGCCGCGTAGGCGCTGGCGGTGGCGACGATCGCGGCGAGGGCGGTGGCGCGAAGGATCGCGCTGAGCTTCTGGTTCATGAGGGGTCTTCCTCTCCTTTTCGGGGTGTTGGTGTCTTCCGCGAACCGGAAGACTTGGAGAGCTACGGAGGCCGCTCGCGCGGAGTTTCAGGGCGTCGCGGAGGTCGCGATCACGAAGCCGTGAATGCGGAATCCTGTGCTAGAACCCGCTTCGCTGGGGGGTGCGTGCGCGTGATAGGGTCCGCCCGGAGGGCGCAGGAATGAAGCCGACCAATCCCGTCTATACCGGCCTGCCGATGACCATTTTCGAGGTCATGTCGCGGCTGGCCCGCGAGCACAATTCGATCAACCTCGGCCAGGGCTTTCCCGATGTCGACGGGCCGGAGGACATCAAGCGGATCGCGGCGGAGGAATTCGTCCACGGGCTCAACCAGTACCCGCCGATGATGGGGATACCGGAGCTGCGGAAGGCGGTCGCTGACGCCAACCGGCGCTTCTACGGACTCGACGTCGACTGGCAGAGCGAGGTGCTGGTCACATCAGGCGCGACCGAGGCGCTGTCGGACTGCATGGCCGGCCTGATCGTGCCGGGCGACGAGGTGGTGCTGATCGAGCCGCTCTACGACTGCTACCTGCCGCTGGTGAAGCGGGCAGGGGCGACGCCGCGGCTGGTACGCGTGACGCCGCCCGACTGGCGGCTCGACGAGACGGCGCTTGCCGCTGCCTTCGGACCGAAGACCAAGGCGATCCTCCTCAACAATCCGATGAACCCGGCCGGGAAGGTGTTCACCCGCGACGAACTGGAACTCATCGCCGAGCTTTGTATCCGGCACGACGCGCTGGCGATCTGCGACGAGGTGTACGAGCACATCGTCTTCGGCGATGCGAAGCACATCCCGCTGATGACATTCCCGGGCATGCGCGAGCGGACGATCCGCATTGGCTCGGCCGGCAAGACATTCTCGTTGACCGGATGGAAGGTCGGCTACCTGACCGCCTCGCCGCGCGTGCTCGAGCCGGTCACCAAGGCGCACCAGTTCACGACCTTCACCACGCCGGCCGGACTGCAGAAGGCGGTGGCGGTAGGGCTCGCCAAGAGCGACGACTATTACAAGGCGCTCGCCGGCGACCTGCAGGTGAAGCGCGACCGGTTCTCCGCCGGCCTTGCCGGAGTGGGATTCGACGTCGCCGCCTGCGACGGCACCTATTTCCTCACCGCCGACGTGACGCCGCTCGGTCTCGGCGACGATGCCGAACTCTGCCGGGTGATCACCGTGCAGGCCGGCGTGACCGCGATTCCGGTCTCGGCGTTCTATACCGAGAACCCGCCGACGAACTTCATCCGTTTCTGCTTCGCCAAGCGCGACGAGGTGCTCGACGGCGCTGTCGAGCGCCTGTCGCACTGGATCGCGCAGCCGGCGCGCGCCCGGGCCTGAATGGCGCCCGACCCGTTTCTGGTCGAGGTCACGCGCGGGACGATCGTCGAGAGCCGGCACCGCGGCGCGATCGTCATCGCCGACGCGTCGGGGCGGCGGCGTGCAGCCATCGGCGACGTCGAGCAGGCCGTATTCCCGCGCTCGGCGGTGAAGGCCCTGCAGGCACTGCCGCTGGTCGAGAGCGGCGCGGCGGATGCGTTCGGGTTCGGCAACGCCGAGCTGGCGCTCGCCTGTGCCTCGCATAACGGCGAGCGGCGGCATACCGAAACGGCGGCCTCAATGCTGGCCAAGGCCGGCCGGGGCGTCGCCGATCTCGAATGCGGCGCGCACATGCCGATCGCCGACGAGGCGATGCGCCAGCTGATACGGGCCGGGAAGGAGCCGACGGCGCTCCACAATAACTGTTCCGGCAAGCATGCCGGCTTCGTTTGCCTCGCCTGCCACCAGGGCATTGACCCGAAGGGCTATGTCGCGCCTGAGCACCCGGTACAGCGCGAGATCACTGCGGCCCTCTCCGCCATGACGGCAACGCGGCTCGAGGATTCCAACCGGGCCGTCGACGGCTGCTCGATCCCGACCTACGCCATTCCCCTCGACCGGCTCGCGGTCGCCTTCGCCCGCTTCATCACCGGCGAGCGCCTGTCGCCAGCGCGGGCGGTCGCGGCGCGCCGGCTGGCGGAAGCGTGCACGGCCGACCCGTTCATGGTCGCCGGCACCGCCCGGTTCGATACCGAGGTCATGTCGGCGATGCCCGGCAAGGTCTTCACCAAAACCGGAGCGGAGGGCGTGTTCTGCGCCGCGTTTCAGGGGCTCGGGCTCGGCGTGGCGCTGAAATGCGACGACGGCGCCGGCCGTGCCGCCGACATCGCGATGGCCGCGGTGATCGAGGCGCTGCTGCCGGAGGCCGACGGGCGTTTTTCGCGAAAGCCGGTGCTCAGCCGGAAGAACGTCGAGGTCGGAGAAATCCGGCCGGCCGAGGGCCTCGTCGCCGCGATCCGGGCCGGCTAGCCGATCCGGTTCCGCTCGACCGTGAGGTGCGGGAAGGTCTCGGCGCCGGCACGGGCGAGGTCGCCCGAGGCGGCGTCATCCCAGCGCATGCCGATGACCGCGCCGGCGGTCGCGCCCGAGATCAGGTTGTCGCTGATTACCGCCGAGCCGGAGCCCTCGACAATGCTCACCGCAATGCCGATCGGCGCGCCGCGGACGACGTTGCCGGTGGCGGCGACGTCGCGCAGATACGGTCCCCAGCCCAGCATCATGCCGAAACGCGGTGCCCCGTCGATGACGTTGCCGGTGGCGGCGACGTCCGCCTCAACCGCGATGCCGACGCCGAAGCTCGGTCGCTCGGTCGGGTAGGGGGCCTTGCCGGTGAGGTTGCGGACGACATTGCCGGAGACGGTCGCCATGCGGCCGCCTTCCTTGAAGTTGGCGATGCTGATCCCGCTCGCCGCGCCGTCGACGATGTTGTTGGCGATGACCGCGCCGGAGAAGGAGAACTCGGCATAGAGACCGATCTCGCCGAGGTTGCGGCAATTGTTGCCGGTGATCTGGACATTGTCGGCGGAATTGGCGCGCACGGCGGTGAAGGCGCAGTCGCTGATCCGGTTATTGGAGACGATCACCCCGCCGGCGCGGAAGACGTTGACGCCGTTGCCGTTCTCGCCGGTGCCGCCGTCGGCGGCGCCGATCCGCTCGATGCGGTTGCCGGTGACGAGCGTGCCGTCATCGCCCGGATTCCAACGCCAGACGCGGATCCCGGCATTGCCGCAATCGGCGACGGTGTTGTCGGTAAGCGACAGGCCACTCGACTCGATCGCCGCGATGCCGGCCTCGTGCGCCCCGGTGAAGGCCGACCGGGTGACGCGTCCGCCGCAACGCTCGAGCGAAAGGCCGGACCTGGTGCTGCCGCGGATGATGCAGTCATCGATGGCGACATTGGCGCAGCCGGCGAGGTGGACGAGGCCGCCGACGTAGTCGGCGATCGCCTGGTCGTTGCCGTCGATGACCAGTCCCTCGAGCGCGATCGACTCGGCGTTCTCGGCGCTGATCATGTGGCCGTCGCCGGCGAACATGAGGATAGTGGCGCCGGGGACCCCGGAAATCCGCGTCCTGGGCGGCAGGACGAGGTTGGAGACGAGGTACCGGCCGCCGTTGAGGAAGACCGGCCGGTTCTCGCGCGCCGCCTGGTTGAGGAGGTTCTGGAACGAGCGGCTGGTATCGAGCATCGCGCCGGCAACGACGCCCTCCGCGGCGGCATCGATCGAGCCGCGCATGGCCGGCGGCGCGACCTCCGCGCGGGCTGCGGCGGGCGCAAGAGCGGCAAGGCCAAGGGCGGTCATAAAGCGGCGGCGGTCCATCCCGATCTCCTTCGGGCGGAGCCACTCAAGTTTCGTGCCCGGATCGCGTCCCGGATCGGGACGCGATCAGACCGGACCCGGCGGAAAGTTGGCGCGCTCGCTCGGTTCGTAGCCAAGCCGCTGGTTGAGCGCGCGGATGAGGGTCACGGCCGCCTCGGCGACTGGGGTTCCGGGCGGGAAGATGGCGGTAACGCCGGCCTCGCGCAGCGCCGCATGGTCCCGTTCCGGGATGACCCCGCCGACCACGACCATGATGTCGGGGCGGCCGTTCGCCTCAAGCGCCCGCTTCAATGCCGGGACGAGCGCGAGATGGCCCGCCGCCAGCGTCGACACACCGACGACATGAACGCCGTTGTCGACTGCCAGGCGGGCGGCCTCTTCCGGCGTCTGGAAGAGCGGGCCGACATCGACCTCGAAGCCGATATCGGCGAAGGCCGAGGCGATGACATGCTGACCGCGGTCGTGGCCGTCCTGGCCAAGCTTGGCGACGAGGATGCGCGGCCGGCGGCCGTCGTTCTTCTCGAAGCCGGCGACGAGGCCGGCGGCCTCGGCGAGCGCGGCGGCGTTCTCGCCGATCTCGCGGCGATAGATGCCCGAAACGATGCGGGGGTCGGCGCGGTAACGCCCGAAAACATTCTCGAGCGCCTGGCTGATCTCGCCGACGGTGGCGTTGGCGCGCGCCGCGCGAATGGCGAGTTCGAGGAGGTTGGCGCCGCCCTTGGCACCCTCGCTGAGCGCGGCAAGCGCAGCCTCGGCGGCGGCAGGGTCGCGCGTCGCGCGGAGACGCTTCAGCTTTTCGATCTGCGCGCGGCGCACCGCGCTGTTGTCGACGCGGAGCGTTTCGAGCGGCGGCTCGTTTGCCGGACGGTAGCGGTTGACGCCGACCAGCACCTGCTCGCCGGCATCGATCCGCGCCTGCGTGCGGGCGGCGGCTTCCTCGATCCGCAGCTTCGGCAGGCCGCTCTCGATCGCCTTCGCCATGCCGCCGAGGGCGTCGATCTCGGCGATATGGCCACGGGCGCGGGCGGCGAGGTCGGCAGTCAGGCGCTCGACGAAGGCCGAACCGCCCCACGGGTCGATCACCTCGGTCGCCCCTGATTCGTACTGGAGAAAAAGCTGCGTGTTGCGGGCGATCCGCGCCGAGAAATCGGAGGGGAGCGCCAGCGCCTCGTCGAGCGCATTGGTATGGAGCGACTGGGTATGCCCGTCTACCGCCGCCATCGCCTCGACCGCCGTGCGGACGATGTTGTTCGGTACGTCCTGGGCGGCCAGCGACCAGCCCGAGGTCTGGCAATGGGCGCGGAGCATCAGCGAGCGCTCGTCGCGGGGGTTGAAGCGCTCCTTCATCAGGGTCGCCCAGAGGAGACGGGCGGCGCGCAGCTTCGCCACCTCCATGAAGAAGTTCATGCCGATGCCGAAGAAGAAGGAAAGCCGCGGCGCGAACCCGTCGACCGGGAGGCCGGCCGTTTCCCCGACGCGGACATATTCGAGGGCGTCGGCAAGCGTATAGGCGAGTTCGAGGTCGGCCGTCGCTCCGGCCTCCTGCATGTGGTAGCCGGAGACGGAGATCGAGTTGAACCGCGGCATGCGCGCGGCGGTATAGGCAAGAATGTCGGCGACGACCCGCAGCGACGGTCCGGGCGGGTAGATGTAGGTATTGCGGACCATGAATTCCTTGAGGATGTCGTTCTGGATGGTGCCGGAAAGCCGGTCCTCGCCGACGCCCTGTTCGGCGGCGGCCGCGACGTAGAGCGCCAGCACCGGGAGCACCGCGCCGTTCATCGTCATCGACACGCTGATCTCGCCGAGCGGGATGCCGGAAAAGAGCGTCCGCATGTCCTCGATCGAGTCAATCGCAACGCCGGCCATGCCGACGTCGCCGGCAACGCGCGGGTGATCCGAGTCGTAGCCGCGGTGGGTAGCGAGGTCGAAGGCGACGGAGAGGCCGCGCTGCCCCTGGGCGAGGTTTCGCCGGTAGAAGGCGTTCGACTCTTCGGCGGTCGAGTAGCCGGCATATTGGCGGATCGTCCAGGGCCGCTCGACATACATCGCCGGGTAGGGGCCGCGGAGATAGGGCGGCAGGCCCGGCCAGTCGTTAAGGGCGAGCCCGGCGCGGTCGGCCGCACCATAGGCGGGCCGGATCGGAATGCCCTCGGGCGTCAGCCAGTCGGAAGCGGCGGGCGCCGGAGGGGCGGCCGGGGCCGGTTCGCGCCACGGGATCGCCGCGTAGTCCGGGATGCGGGCCATCGGGCCTAGCGCCGGTAGGCGCTCCATCGTCCGGTGCAGCGGAACGATGGCGCGGTCCAGTGCCCGTTGCCGAGGCGTTTGCTGATCGAGCCGCTGCCGGTCACTGTGTGCTTGCCGTCGCTGAGGCGGATCGCGACCGCGCCGCTCGACCCGATGCCGATCGCGGCGCGCGAAAAGGTCTGGCCGCGCCAGACCACCAGCCCGTTCTTCACCCGCACCGACAAGCTGTAGCCGAAGAAGCAGGCGCCGGGGGTCCCGGTGATGAAGATCGACCAGATGCCGTCATAGGGATTGCGGGCTTGGGCTTCGATAGAAGTGAAGACCGCAAGAGAGGCAACCAGCGCGACGATGGCCGGCCAGCGCGACCGCGTCATCCAGCCTCCAGCATCGGCGGGGAATCCTCGACAGCGACGCGGTCATTTCGGCCACGTTGACCGCCCGCGTCAAGTTGTCCCGCTTCCGACTCGTATGGGCCGGCGAGGCGGGCGAAGACGAGCGGCGGCGCGGTGACTGCGGATGCCGCCGGCGGGACCGCGGCAGAGAAGCTCGCCGCCGCCGCAGGCTCTGCCGGGAAGAGGGTCGTTCCGACGAGCTGGGTCTTGCCATCGCGCAGGCGCCGTGCGCGTGCATCGCGGGTCGCGGCGATCCCGGCCTGGAGGCTGCCGGAAAGAACCGCGGCGAGGATGCCACCCGCGGCCTCGATGGCGCGGAATTTCTCCCACGCCGTCTCGGCCAGCGCGCCGGTCAGCGATTCGACCGCGCCGGAGCCCGACCCCGGGTCGGCGACGCGATGGAGGCGGGCTTCATGGAGGAGGATCGCCTGAAGATTGCGCGCCAGCCGGCGCGCATGCGGATCCGGCTCCTCGGCGGCCAAGGTATGCGGCAGGACGGTCAGCGAGTCGGCGCCGCCGACGATCGCGGCAAGCGCCGCGGCGGTCGAGCGGAGGACGTTCACGTGGATGTCGCGGCGGCTCAGCATCCGCCAGGACGATTCGGCGTGGATCGGCGGCGTGACCCCCGAGATGCCGGCGACTTCGAGGACGCGCCGGAGGAGAAGCCGGGCGGCGCGAAGCTTGGCGACGCCGGCGAGCCGGTCTGCGTCGACACTGAGACAGATGCCGAGGCGGCCGGCGGCGCGGACGGGAGGCAGGCCGCCCCGCTCGACGAGAAGGCGGAGTATGGCGGTGAAGCCGGCGAGGACCGCGGCAAGCTCCTGGCCCTCGGAAGCTCCGCCGGCGTGCCAGACCCGCCCATCCGCGACGAGGACGCCGCTTGCGTCGGCCTTTTCCAGCGCCGCTGCGAAGGCCAGGATCTCCGCCTCGTGACTGGCGATGGAGCGCCGGAGAAAGCCCTGCGCGCCCAGAATCGTGGGAACGTCCGCGGCAAGGGCGAGCGGGCGGCTGCCCACCGCAGGAGCGGCAAGCGTCAGCGTCGCCTCGCCGCCGTCGAGGCGGACGGCGACATTGCCGGGCAGGGCGGAGATGAGATCAGCGGCGGCGGGCGCTCCCGGCAGACCGCGCCCATGCGCTACCGGGCTGCCGGCAAAGACGAGGTCGATTCCGTCCGCGCCGCCGGCGAGGTCGTCGGCGATTTGCCGTGCGGCGTCCGCGATCTCGCCATGGTCGATCCGCTGGACGATGGTCCAGGCCGGGGATTGCCGCCGAAGGAGGCGCGGAGCGGCGGTCTGCCCGTAGAGCGGCAGCCGGAGTATTTCATCTTCGGTGCGGAAGGCGAAATCCTCGACGCTCTTTCCGCCGGTCGATTCGCGGACGAGGTTGCGCCACGCGTGCTCGCTGAATACGGGAAAAGACCGGTCTGCTCGGGCTTCGGTCATGCGGGGCTTATAGGCGCGGCCGCTCGGCGCCAGCAACCCGGGCGCCATCGTCCACGGCAGTCAGACATCTCCGTCCGGCCTTCGAGGGCATCGAACCAGCCTTACACCTTGCGGCCGAAGCGGGTGCAAACGTCACAAAGCGAAGGAATTTCAGTGATCTGCACCGTCCGCCTGTCACTTTCCACAATTGAACCTGCCCCGAACCTGACCATGCTGGTGCGGGGGACGGGAATTATCGAAGCATGTTGATCGCGAGCAGTATTGTCGCGGAGGCGGATCGCTTTCGCGATTTGCCGGATGGTCCCCGCGTGCTCGACCATCTGGAATCTCAATTCCATTCATTCGGCTCTTCGCACTTTCTTGCCACCGGCCTGCCGCTGCCGGGGCGGGCGGTCGAACCTCTGGTGCTGCGGGCGAACTGGGGCGACCTGAGGACCGAACGGCTGCACGAAGGCAGCATCGACCCGAACGACGCGATCCTCAACCAGGCGATCGCCTGCCATCGCGTCTTCACGGCAAGCGGCGAGGACGAGGCGCGCCTGGCGGAGGGATCGGCGCTGGCGCGGTTGGCGGGCCCGCCGGGCCAGATGCGTCTGGTCGTCGTTCCGCTCCAGTGTTTCCGTCCCTACCAGGCCGTCGTGATCGCTGCCGGCCGCAACCTCGCCGTCGACACGGAGCGGGTCCTCGCTGCCGATATCTTCGCCGTAGAAGCGTTCCGCCGGCTGTTCGATCTGGGCGTGCTCAGCGGCGAACGGCCGGGCGACCTCTCGGCGCGGGAACGGAGGGTGGTTGCCCTCTCGGCTGCCGGCAAGACGGCGAACCAGATCGCCGCCGACCTCGACATTTCCCGGCGCACCGTCCACGCCCATCTGCAGAATGCCAGCGACAAGCTGAAGTCGAGAAACAAGACGCAGACGGTCGTCGAAGCGCTGCGATACGGGCAGATCGCGGTCTGGCCGCCGCTCACATGAACTGAGCGAGCCCGGGCACCGAGCGGGCCACCTCCTCGACGTTGGCCTGCCCGGCGCGGGCGGACACGGCCCTCATGAAGGCCTTCGCCACGCTCTGGATGCTCATCAGGCCGACGCCGGCGACGCGGAGGTCGGTGAGCACGCCCATCATTCCCGGCGTCGCCGCGCCGCTTGCCGCAACCGCGCCGCGCGCACCCGGAATGGCATCGACGACCTCAGCGGTCTTCGGCGACTTCGCTTCCGCGAGAAGGAAACGGACCATGATCACGCTCGCCGCGCGGGCGATCGACTTGTCGAAGCCCGTGGCGGCGGCAACCTCGGCGGCAAGCTCGTCCATACTCGCGGTCCGTCCTTTTTCGGCTATGAGGGATGGTAGGGCCATGCCGACGGAAGGGAAACATGCTCGACGCAGTTCTGAAGAAGATCGATGCGGGAATGCCCGCGAGCCTCGAACGCCTGTTCGAGCTCCTGAGGATCGACAGCATTTCGACGGACCCGGTCTTCAAGCACTCGGTGCGCAAGGCGGCCGAGTGGCTTGCCCGCGAACTGACCGGCCTCGGGTTCGCGGCGGGCCTGCGCGAAACACCCGGCCACCCGGTCGTCGTTGCGCACGACCAGAACCGGCCGCCGCAGAAGCCGCACGTTCTATTCTACGGTCACTATGACGTGCAGCCCGTCGACCCGCTTTCGCTCTGGGAATCGCCGCCTTTCGCGCCGCACGTGAAAACGATGCCTGACGGAACCAAGCGCATCCTCGCCCGCGGCGCCGCCGACGACAAAGGCCAGCTGATGACCTTCATCGAGGCGTGCCGGGCCTGGAAGGAGGCGGGCGGCGGCCTTCCGGTAGCGGTCACCATCTGCCTCGAAGGCGAGGAGGAGTCGGGCAGCGCCAATCTCGCGCCCTTCCTCAAGGCGAATGCGAAGGAGCTTGCCGCCGATGTCGCGCTGGTCTGCGACACCGGGATGTGGGACCGCGATACGCCGGCGATCACGCTGATGCTGCGCGGCCTTGTCGGCGAGGAGGTGACCGTCACCGCCGCCTCGCGCGACCTGCATTCGGGCCTGTTCGGCGGCGCGGCGCGCAATCCGATCCATGTGCTCGCCGATATCCTCGCCGGCCTGCACGACCCCGACGGGCGCGTGACGCTGCCCGGCTTCTACGACGGCGTTGCCGAACTGCCGGCGGAAGTGAGGCGGCAGTGGGACGGACTGGGCTTCGACGCGGCCGAGTTCCTCGGCGATGTCGGCCTGTCGATTCCGGCGGGCGAGAAGGGACGCTCGGTCTTGGAGCAGATCTGGGCTCGGCCGACGGCCGAGGTGAACGGCATCACCGGCGGCTATACCGGCGCCGGTTTCAAGACGGTGATCGCCGCAAAGGCCTCCGCCAAGGTTTCGTTCCGCCTCGTCGGCGAGCAGGACCCGGCGAAGGTGAGCGCGGCGTTCCGGGCCTACGTCCGGTCCCGCATTCCAGCCGACTGCAAGGTCGAGTTCGTCTCGCACGGCGGCAACCCGGCGATCCGGCTGCCGCTGACCGGTCCCTATCTTGCGAGCGCGCGGAAGGCGCTGCGGGATGAATGGGGAAAGGAAGCTGCGCTTATCGGCGGCGGCGGGTCGATCCCGGTGGTCGGCGAGTTCAAGAAGATCCTCGGGATGGACTCGCTGATGATCGGCTTCGGTCAGGACGACGACCGCATCCATTCGCCCAACGAGAAATACGAGATGTCGAGCTTCCACCGCGGCATCCGCTCGTGGGCACGGGTGCTGGAAGCGCTGGCGGGATAGGCAGGAGGCGGCAGCCGCCCCCGCCCGAAAGCGGGAGCGGCCGGGAGGCCCCGGCTTTATTTCAGCCGGAATTTCGAGTGGCAGGCGCCGCAGTTCTGGCCGACCGCGTTGAAGGCGGCGGCGAAGGCGTCCTTGCCCTGCGCCGCGGCTTTCGCCGCGGCGGTTGCGTCGGCGACCATCTTCACCGAGATCGCCTTGAAGTCGGCCATGTTCTCCCAGATCGCCGGCGCCGCCTTGGTGGTCGTCTCGCCCTCGCTCTTGTCGCTACCGGCGGGGAAGAGATCGGGGAATATCTCGTTGTCGGAGGCGATCGACCTCGCCACCGCCGCAGCCACGACCGGGTCGAAGGGAATCTGCCCGCGGATCATGCCGACCGCGACGCCCGCCGCCTGACCGTTCACGTCCATCACCTTCTGGCGAAGCTTGATGACTTCCTCCTGGGCGAAGGCGAAGGTTGCCGCGGTCGTTGCGAGCGCCACGACGGCCAGTCCTAGTCTGATCCTCATCCGATCCTCCGGGGAGATTGAAAGGGCGGCGATGGTGTCCTGCCGGAAGAGGGGCTGACAAGGCTGCGCGGTGTCCGTTCACGCGAATATGATGCGGTGCATCAGACGGGGCCTGCCTGTTGTCGGGCGGTGCCGTCGGGCCTATGTTCCCGTCCGAAACGCCGCGCCCTGGCGCGGTGGCCGATTTTTGCAACCACGAAATTCCGAGACGCCAAAGGAGCTTGTCATGGCTTTCGAACTGCCGCCCCTTCCGTACGCTTACGATGCGCTGCAGCCGTTCATGTCGAAGGAGACGCTTGAGTTCCACCACGACAAGCACCACCAGGCCTATGTCACCAACGGCAACAATCTCCTGAAGGGCTCCGGCCTCGAGGACAGGAGCCTCGAGGAAGTGGTGAAGCAGAGCTATTCCAAGAATGCCGGCCTCTTCAACAATGCCGGCCAGCACTTCAACCACATCCATTTCTGGAAATGGATGAAGAAGGACGGCGGCGGCAAGAAACTCCCCGGCGCCCTCGCCAAGTCGGTCGAGACCGATCTCGGCGGCTACGACAAGTTCCGCACCGACTTCATCCAGGCCGGCGTCACCCAGTTCGGTTCCGGCTGGGCCTGGCTTTCGGTGCGCAACGGCAAGCTCGAAATCTCCAAGACGCCGAACGGCGAGAACCCGCTGGTTCACGGCGCCACGCCGATCCTCGGCGCCGACGTGTGGGAGCACTCCTATTACATCGACTACCGGAACGCCCGGCCGAAGTATCTCGAAGCCTTCGTCGACAGCCTGGTCAACTGGGACTACGTGCTGGAACTCTACGAGAAGGCGATGGCGCGCGCGTAAGCCCGCAGCCGACTAGCCCTTCAGAACTGCCGGGACCGCTCGTCGGCGTGGCGAGCGGTCTCTTTCGTTTCAGGCCGTCGTTCTGAACATCCCCGGGCTTCAGCGGAGGATGGCGCGGAGCGGCTACCAGATGCCCTTGAGGCCCTGACGGCAGCGCTGGAAGCGCTGCATGTCCGGCCACTCGCTCATCATCCAGTAAAGCCAGTTCTCGCAGGTCGCCCTGGTCTTGAAGCAGGGCGCCTGCCGGGTCGATGCGGTGACGTCGAAGTCGGGCGGCCGGAAGCCCAACTCCTGCCGCTCGCCATAGAAGCGGGCGTGCCAGATCTGGCTCTTCGGCATCGATTTCGACAGCGCGAAGCAGCTCAGCCCTTTTGAGTGCGGCCGCACGTCGGATGCCTCCGCCGGCGCGGCCGGCGCCAGCAGCGCGAGTGAGAGCGCCAGCGCGCCGACACCCAGGAAAGGCTTGTTCACGATCGATCTCCTCGAACCATCGCCGCAGCGTTTGATCCTCGTCGGGGAAAACGTCAGGACTGTGGAAGCCGTTCCGGTTAGGGAAACATCCAGGGGACCTTGCCATTCCATGATAGGAGAGAATATTCTCGTATCATGGAAGATGCCCCGGATGGTCTGCCGCTGGCGATCGGCCGGCGCGTCGCGGCGCGGCGCGCCGCCCTCGGTCTGTCGCTCGACGAGGTGGCCGCACGCTCGGCGATCAGCCGCGCCATGGTCTCGCGGATCGAGCGCGGCGAGGTGCATGCGAGCGCGGTCGTCCTCGACAAGCTCTGCGGCGGCCTCGGGATGACGCTGTCCGCCCTCTTCGCTGCGGCGTCCGCCTCGCCGCTTCTGAAGCGCGCCGAGCAGCCCGTCTGGCGCGATCCGGAGACCGGCT
>DASRGK010000117.1:0-16792 GCA_035651055.1 Bauldia sp. | reverse complement strand
GGCGGCTGCGGGGCCGGCAGCGGCGGCGGTACGGCCGGCGGGGCGACCGGTGTCGTCGGGCCGGGAGTGACCGCCGGCGGCGGCGTCGGATTGTCCGGCTGGGGGTTGGTCGGCGGGGGCCCGGGCGGCGTGTCCGTGGCCTGCGCGATCAATGTTTCCGGCGAAGCCGCAGCACCGACATTCAGCGCCGGCAGGGCGCAGACGGCGACTGCCAGAACGAATCCACGAACGAGACGCATGGCAACTCCCTCTCTCATGCCTTTGATGGAATTCACTAACCCCGGAGCCTGATATCACATTCCGCAACCGGCCGTAACAACGCGGCCGGGATGCGGTGAACGGGCGCCGCTTAACCTTGCTTCCGCCCGTCTTCTTTGGTCTTTTCGCACGCGCGAGATTCCGCCAGCCAGGCGTCCCTTTCCGTTGAACGTTTCCCCGGCAATCACCCCTGCCCTCGTCGCCGCGCACGGCCTGAAGCCCGACGAGTACCGGCGCATCCTGACGCTGATCGGCCGCGAGCCGAGCCTTACCGAGCTCGGCATCTTCTCGGCAATGTGGAACGAGCATTGCTCGTACAAGTCCTCGAAGAAATGGCTGCGCACGCTGCCGACGACCGGGCCGCGCGTCATCCAGGGGCCGGGCGAGAATGCCGGCGTCGTCGATATCGGCGAAGGGCTCGCCGTGGTCTTCAAGATGGAGAGCCACAACCACCCTTCCTTCATCGAGCCCTATCAGGGCGCGGCGACCGGCGTCGGCGGCATCCTTCGCGACGTCTTCACCATGGGCGCCCGGCCGGTGGCGGCGCTGAACGCGCTCCGCTTCGGCGACCCTGCGCATCCGAAGACGCGGCATCTCGTGTCGGGCGTGGTTGCCGGCATCGGCGGCTACGGCAACTCGTTCGGCGTGCCGACCGTCGGCGGCGAGGTCAATTTCCACCGCGGCTATAACGGCAACATCCTGGTCAATGCTTTTGCCGCCGGCATCGCCCGGAGCGATGCGATCTTCTATTCCAAGGCCTCCGGGGTCGGCCTGCCGGTCGTCTATCTCGGCTCGAAGACCGGCCGCGACGGCATCCACGGCGCCTCGATGGCCTCGGCCGAGTTCGATGCCCGGAGCGAAGCGAAGCGGCCCACGGTCCAGGTCGGCGATCCCTTTGCCGAGAAGCTCCTCCTCGAAGCCTGCCTCGAACTGATGGCGAGCGGCGCCGTCGTCGCCATCCAGGACATGGGCGCGGCGGGGCTGACCTGCTCGGCGGTCGAGATGGGGGCCAAGGGCGACCTCGGCATCGAACTCGACCTCGACAAGGTGCCGTGCCGCGAAGCGGGGATGAGCGCCTACGAGATGATGCTGTCGGAGAGCCAGGAGCGGATGCTGATGGTGCTCCGTCCCGAGCAGGAGGCGGAGGCCGAGGCGATCTTCCGCAAATGGGGGCTCGATTTCGCGATCGTCGGCCGGACCACCGACGACCTCCGTTTCCGCGTCCTCCACCGCGGCAAGGTCGAGGCCGACCTGCCGATCAAGGACCTCGGCGATCAGGCCCCGGAATACGACCGTCCCCATGTCAGCCGGCCGAAGCCGGCGCCCGTGCCCCCGGTTCCGGCGCCGCGCGACTGCAGCGCGGCCCTGCTGCAGATCATCGGCTCGCCCGACATGGCCTCGCGGCGCTTCGTCTGGGAGCAGTACGACCACATCATCGGCGGCAACACCATCGTGCGCCCGGGCGCCGATGCCGCGGTCGTGCGTATCGACGGCTCGACTCGCGCGCTTGCCTTCTCGGTTGACGTCACGCCGCGCTACTGCGCCGCCGATCCGTACGAGGGCGGCAAGCAGGCTGTCGCCGAGTGCTGGCGGAACCTGACGGCCGCGGGGGCCGAGCCGCTGGCGCTCACCGACAACCTCAATTTCGGCAATCCCGAGCGCCCCGAAATCATGGGCGAACTGGTCGATGCCATCCGCGGCATCGGCGAGGCCTCGCGCGCCCTCGCCTTCCCCGTCGTCTCTGGGAACGTGTCGCTCTACAACGAGACCGACGGCCGGGCGATACCGCCGACCCCTGCCATCGGCGGCGTCGGGCTGATCGACAATCTCGCCCGCTACGCCACGATCGGCTTCAAGCGCGAAGGCGAGGTCATCCTTCTCGCCGGCGCTCCCGGCCAGTGGGGCGCCCACCTCGGCCAGTCGATCTACCTCCGCGAAATCCTCGGCCGCGAGGACGGGCCGCCGCCGCCGGTCGACCTCGCCCACGAGAAGCGCGTCGGCGATTTCGTCCGCGGCCTCATCCGCCAAGGCAAGGTCAGCGCGGTGCATGACTGTTCCGACGGCGGCCTCGCGGTGGCGCTGGCCGAAATGGCGATGGCCGGCGGCATCGGCGCGACCACGACCGAGCTCAACGACGTGTCGCCGGTCGAAGTCTTCTTCGGCGAGGACCAGGGCCGCTATGTCCTGACCGCCTCGCGCGACGCGCTGGACGAGCTTCACGAGCGCGCCGAGGCGGCCGGCATCCTCATGCCGTGGATCGGTACAACCGGGGGTGCAGACCTGCGGCTTGGCGAGGTCGTTTCCGTCCCCGTTGCAAAGCTGCGCGAAGCCCACGAATATTGGTTCCCGGCCTACATGGCCGGCAGGCTCTAGGCCCCGGCGGAGGCGTGGCCCCATGGCGATGAATGCGCGCGAGATCGAAACGCTGATCAAATCGGCGCTTCCCGACGCGAAGGTCGTCATCCGCGATCTGGCCGGCGACGGCGACCATTACGCCGCCGAGGTCGTCTCCGAGTCGTTCCGCGGCAAGAGCCGGGTGCAGCAGCACCAGATGGTCTATGCCGCGCTCGGCGGCAGCATGGGCGGCGCGCTCCACGCACTGGCGCTGCAGACCAGTGCGCCGGACTGACCGGCAGGGACGACGGGCGGGCCTGCTCGCCGCGGCCGTGCTCGCTGCGGCGGGCACGACGGAGGCGATGGCAGAAGACATCCGGTTCGAGGTCGCGCACAGCCTGCGGCCCGACCAGCCTTTCACCGTGATCTATCCCGACTTCATGGTGCGGGGCGCGACGTTGTCAGGCTCGGCCTTCCACCTCGACTATCCGGGCCACCCGCTGCAATGCGAGGTTCTGGTCAGGCCGGACACGGAAGCCGGGTGGACCGCCGAGCACGCGCTTTCCTCCTTCGACGTCGCCTCCGCGGAAGCGATGTGGCGCGAGACCTTTCCGCGCTTCGAGGCGCGGCAGAAGGGCCTGACCTCGTTCCAGAGCGGGCCGGCCTTCCTCTACTGGGGCGAGACCGGCGAGAACCCGAGCGGCGTCCCCCTCAACATCTACCGGGCCGAGGCGGTCGACGCCGGCCGGCTCTACGTCGTCGAGTGCTTCGTTCCGACCGCCAATGCGGCGGAACTGCTCAACCTCGTCACCTTCCTCATCCGCAACTTCTCGACCCGGCCGGACGCCGAGTGCTGCATCGACCCGCGCGGCGCCGAGTAGCGTTGCAAAACCTGCAGGAAAGCTCATATACCTCAACCAATCGCAGGAACCTTGGGACTCGTCATGAGCGAAATTCAGGCCTGGATCGACAACGAGGTGAAGAGCAACGACGTGCTTCTGTTCATGAAGGGCACGCCGACCTTCCCGCAATGCGGCTTCTCGAGCCAGGTGGTCCAGATTCTCGACTATCTCGGCGTCGAGTACAAAGGCGTGAACGTCCTGGAAAACATGGAAATCCGCCAGGGCATCAAGGAATATTCCAACTGGCCGACCATCCCGCAGCTCTACGTCAAGGGCGAGTTCGTCGGCGGTTGCGATATCGTCCGGGAGATGTTCCAGGAGGGCGAGCTGCAGTCCCTCCTGACGAGCAAGGGCGTTGCCGTCGCGGAGCCGTCGCCGGCGGCCTGAACGGGCAGGCGCCGTCCCGCCTCTTCCGGCGGAACCTGAACTGCCGGTTGCTGCGCGCCGGGGGGGCACATGCTTCGCCCCGAGGTGTTTCGCGGATCCGAAGCGCGGCTGGCGGCATGGCCGCCGACCCGCGATCCGGCACAAAAAAGGCCGCCCCTGGGCGGCCTTTTTTGAGATTCGGCGGTGCCGGGCTAGCGCGAGTAGAACTCGACCACCAGGTGCGGCTCCATCTGCACCGGGTAGGGCACGTCGGTCAGCGCCGGACGGCGGACATAGGTCGCCGACATCTTGTTGTGGTCGACCTCGATATAGTCCGGCACGTCGCGCTCGGCGAGCTGGCTCGCCTCGAGGACGAGCGCCATCTGCTTCGACTTTTCCTTGACCGCGATCACGTCGCCCGGCTTGCAGCGGTAGCTCGCGATGTTGACCCGCTTGCCGTTGACCGTGACATGGCCGTGGCTGACGAACTGGCGGGCGGCAAAGACGGTCGGGACGAACTTGGCCCGATAGACGATCGCGTCGAGCCGGCTCTCCAGCAGGCTGACCAGGTGCTCCGAGGTGTCGCCGGCGCGGCGGATGGCCTCGTAATAGATGTTCTTGAACTGCCGCTCGGAAATATTGGCGTAGTAGCCCTTCAGCTTCTGCTTGGCCCGCAGCTGGGTGCCGAAATCGGAGAGCTTGCCCTTGCGGCGCTGGCCGTGCTGGCCGGGGCCGTATTCACGGCGGTTGACGGGGCTCTTGGGCCGGCCCCAGATGTTCTGGCCGAGGCGGCGATCGAGCTTGTGCTTCGCCGCGATGCGCTTGGTCATCGCTTACCTTTCAGTTCGTTTCGGTAGGCGCCCTCCTCTTCCGGTTGCCCGGACGACAGGAAAGTCCGGAAGCTCCGGCATTTCCGCGGGTCGCATGAAAGCCAAGCGGGCCCGAAAGGACCCGCCCTGACGGCGGTTGAGATAGTCTTCCCGCCGGTTTCTGTCAAATCGCCGCGGCGGCGCGGGGCTCGCTGAGGCCGCTCATCGGCGCGAGGCCGATCTCCAGCAGCGTCGGCGCAAGCCGTTCCGGCCATTTCCTCCCGGTCGTGAGATAGGCCTCGCCACCGCCGCCGCCGGCGCCCACGGCGTTCCCCGCCACCGTCGCCACCCGCCGGGCGATCGCCGGGGCCGGGTCGATCCACTCGACCGGCCACGGCGCCAGCCGCTCCAGGATCGGCAGGAGGAAGGGATAATGGGTGCAGCCGAGCACGATCATGTCCGTGCGCTTTCCGTCGCGCTCGACGAAGGCGGGCTCGATCTCGTTGAACACCGCGGCTTCGTCGACCGGCTCGCCGCGCATATGCGCCTCGGCAAGCGGCGCGAGGTTGGCGGAGCCGACCAGCCGCACGCTGCAGCTCTGCGCGAAGCTCTGGATGAGCGAGCGCGTATAGTCGCGCTGCATCGTGCCGAAGGTGGCGAGGACGCTGACAAGGCCGGACTTGGTCCGCTCCGCCGCCGGCTTGATCGCCGGCACGGTGCCGACGAATGGCAGCGTGAACCTCTCGCGGAGGGGCGGCAGGACCAGCGTCGACGCCGTGTTGCAGGCGATCACCACCGCCGCCGGGTCGAAGCGCGCGATGAGCCGCCCGACCAGGGCGACGACATGGCCGCTGAGCGCCCTGTCCGGCCAGTCGCCGTAGGGGAACCCGGCATCGTCGGCGACATAGGTCATCTCGGCGCCGGGCAGCGCCCTGCGGATCTCGCGTGCCACCGACAGGCCGCCGACGCCCGAATCGAAGACCAGAAGCCGGCTCAATCGAACTTCCCGCGCTCGGTGGTGATCGTCCCGTCGCGAAGCTTCCGCGGCCGCGTCGGGCGGCGTTCGAGTGCCGCCACGACGCCGCGGAGCGTGCGCACTTCCTGCTCGGTCAGGGCCGCCTTCTGCAGCATCGACCGGATCGATTCCACGACATGCGGGCGTTTTTCCGGCGGCCGGAAGAAGTTGACCGCTTCGAGCGCGCCCTCGATCTGCTCGAAAAGGCGGATCAGTTCCGCCCGCGGCGCCGGCCCGTCGCCAGGCGAACGGAACGGCAGCGCCGCCGCCTCGTCCGCGATGCCGGCGATCCGCCACTCATAGGCGACGATCAGCACCGCCTGCGCGACGTTGAGCGAGCCGAAATCGGGATCGACCGGGAGCGTCAGGATTTCGTCGGCGTAGGAGATGTCGTCGTTGGTGAGCCCGGTGCGCTCGCGCCCGAAGATGACGCCGGAGGGCCTGCCGGCGGCCGCGCTGGCCCGCATCTGCGCGGCGGCCTCGCGCGGTCCGGCGACCGGCTTGCCGATCTCGCGCTCGCGCCGGGTCGTCGCGTAGACGAAACGGAGGTCGGCGATCGCCTCCTTGAGGCTCGGATAGACCCGGACCGCATCGATGACGTGGTCGGCGCCGCTCGCCGCGGCGCGGGCGCGGTCGTTCGGCCAGCCCTCGCGGGGATTGACGAGGCGGAGGTCGCGGAGCCCGAAATTCGCCATGGCGCGCGCCGCGGTGCCGACATTCTCGCCCAGCTGCGGCTCGCAGAGGATGATCGCCGGCTGGCCAGGCGGGGGTTGGGCTGGCTCGTTCATGACCGGCGTGCTGCTACGCCCGCGCCCCGATCCGGGTCAAGCAGACCGGTCCGCCCGGCCGGGGCCGGCGGGGTCGGAAAGCCGAGCCATTTCCGCGGGACTCGGCTACATTGACGCCGCGACAGCATGCGGAAGGAGGCAACCATGACCATGCAGTCCGCGACATCGGAATCGGGCCTGAAGCCGCATTCCGGCTGGTTCCTTTTCCTCGGAATCGTCTTCATCATCGGCGGCATCCTCGCCATCGCGACGCCGCTTATTCCCTCTCTCCTCGTCAGCTCGCTGATCGGCGTCTGGCTCGCCATCGCCGGCGTCATGCAGCTCATCCAGGCCTGGCAGATGCGCGAATCCTGGGGCGGGTTCCTGTGGCAGGTACTGATCGGCGTGGTGCTCCTGCTGGCCGGCCTCGACATCTGGCTGAACCCGCTGGAAGGGGCGATCACGCTGACGCTCTTCGTCGCGATCATGTTCGTCGCCAAGGGCGTCTTCCAGCTCCTCCTCGCCGCGCAGGCGCGACCGCATACCGGCGTCGGCTGGATCATCCTCTCCGCCGTGGTCTCGATCCTGGTCGGCGTGCTGATCTTCCTGCAGTGGCCGCTCTCGGCCGTCTATCTGCTCGGCACGCTCGCCGGCATCTCGCTCCTCTTCACCGGCTGGGGCTACGTCATGCTGGCGACGGCGCTCCGCCGGTAGGCCGCCAACCCGGGGCGAGTCGCCCGCCCGGCGTCCTCTACGGGCGCCGGGCGGCGGCGCTCATGCCGGCTGGCGGCGCTTTCCGCCAAACGCCAGGGCTGCCAGCGCCAGCGCCACCACCGGGAAGATGACGAGGTTGACAGCGTTCCATCCGGCAAAGCTGAGGAGCGAGCCGGAGGAAAGCGACGCCAGCGCCACGATGCCGAAGACGAGGGCATCGTTCAGCCCCTCGATCCGAGCCCGCTCCTCGACGCGATAGGTCTCCGCCAGCAGCGCCGTCGCGCCGATGAAGCCGAAGTTCCAGCCGACCCCGAGGCAGACCAGCGCAACCCAGAAATTGAGGATGTCGAGCCCGGAGAGCGCGGCGACCCCGCAACCGGCGAGCAGGACCATCCCGGCGACGATGACCGGCGCCTTGCCGACGCGCGCGATCAGCGTTCCGGTGACGAAGCTCGGCGCATACATGGCGATCACGTGCCACTGGATGCCGAGGGCGGCGTTACTCTCCGAGAGACCGCAATTGATCATGGCCAGCGGCGCCGCGGTCATGACCAGGCTCATCAGCCCGTAGGCGCTCATCGCGCACAGTACGGCGACGAGAAACCGCGGCTGCAGCACGATCACGCGAAGCCGCCGCCCGCCGCCGGCTGCGGCGTGGACGGGCGGGGGCAGCCGCGCCGCGCCGCCGAGGAAGGACACGGCGGCCAGCCCGATCAGGAAGAGAACGCCCGCCGCGACGAAGGCACCCGCGAACGGCGTCGGCAGCAACAGGTCGTGCGTGAAGATGACGGTCTGCGGCCCGATGACCGCCGACGCCACGCCGGCGGCGAGCACGAAGGATACCGCCTTGGCGCGCAGCGCCTCGCTGCTGCCCTCGCCGGCGGCGAAGCGGTATTGCTGGGTAAAGGCGCCGGCCCAGCCCATGACGAGAAGTGCCGCGGTGAATCCGAGGAATGTACCGGCGAAGATCGCGAGCGCCGCGAGGAGCCCGCCGCAGGTCCCGATCAGCGCGCCCAGCATGAAGCCGCTCCGGCGGCCGACGCGCCGCATGATGGCTGCGGCAGGAATGGCGCCGAGGGCAACGCCGAGATTCATCGCCGTGACCGGCAGGGTCGCCAGCGACTTGTCGGGTCCGAGCAGATAGCTGCCGGCTAGGCCGGCGAGCGTGATCGCCACCGACGGCACCGAGCCCACGACCGCGCTGGCCGTAGCAAGCACGAACAGGTTCCTGCGCGCCAGCCGGATGTCCGGGGCAGCGGCCGGTGCAGCGTCGATAGCGGTCATCCAGGGGACCTCCCGCCAATTGGCTTAGACCCTCTGGGTTTCGGCCGGAAGTGGCCTCCGATCAGAAGTGCGTGTGGCCCGCCCGGTCGAAACGGAGGGCCTCTCCGCCTGCGTCGCGGACCTTCGGCGGGCCTTTCCCGGCAACGATCCGCCCGATGCGGGTCACGGCGACGCCGGCCTTTGCCGCGGCGCGCTCGAAGGCAGGACCGTTTTGCGGCGACACGGTTGCGAGGATCTCGTAGTCGTCGCCGCCGGTAATCGCGGCCACGAGGTAGTCCGGGCCCAACGCAACAACCTGCCTCGCGGCCCGCGCCAGCGGCACCGACCCCGCGTCGATCTCGGCGGTGACGCCGGAAGTGCGGCAGATATGGCCGAGATCGCCGACCAGCCCGTCGGACACGTCCATCGCTGCCGTGGCATATCGCCGGATCGCCACCGCCAGTTCGACACGCGGCTGCGGATGGCGATAGCGGTCGATCAGCGCCTTGCGCGCCGCCGCCGGCACGCTGCCGGCCACCCGGCCGAGGCAGACGAGCAGGCCGAGCGCCGCGTCGCCGATCGTCCCGGAGACATAGACGAGGTCGCCGGGCCGCGCGCCGTCGCGGTGAACCATCGTCCCGCGTGGCAGCGTGCCGAATGCGGTGACGGCGATGGTGAGGCCGCCGCTGGCGCGGCTGGTGTCGCCGCCGAAGAGCGAGATCGCGTAGCGCCGCTGGTCGTCGGCAAGCGCCCGCGCGAACCGCCTGATCCAGGCCTCGGTCCAGTCCTCCGGCAAGGCCAGCGCCACCAGGTAGCCGAGCGGGCGCGCGCCCTTCCCGGCGAGATCGGAGAGGTTCACGCGGAGCGCCTTCCGGGCGATCGATTCCGGCGGATCGCCGGGAAAGAAATGCACGCCGGCCGCGATCAGGTCGGTGGTGAGCACGATTTCCTCGCCGGCGGCGGGCCGGAACCACGCGGCGTCATCGGACAGGCCAAGCGCGCCGGCATCCGTCGCCAGCGGCCTGAAATATTTCTCGATCAGCTCGAACTCGCCCGGCCGCGCGGCCATCGCTTCAGGTCCGCGCCGGCGCCAGGAACTCTGCCGGCCGCTGTTGCCGCGCCAGCCGGTCGAGGACGCCGTTGACCATCGCCGCGGCATCGGCATCGAAGAAGGCCTTGGCCACGTCGACATACTCGCTGATCACGACCTTGGCCGGGACGTCGCTCCGCTCCGCCAGTTCGTAAGCGCCGGAACGCAGGATCGCGCGCAGCGTCGCGTCGATGCGGGCGAGCGGCCAGCCCGGCGACAAGGCGCCGTGGATGGCCGGATCGAGTCGCGTCTGCTCGCGCACCACGCCGCCGACGATATCGCGAAAGAAGTCCGCGTCCGCATCCCGGTATTCGACGCCGTCGAGCTCCTTGCCGAGGCGGAACGTCTCGAATTCGGCAAGCACTTCGGGCAGCGTCGCGGCGGCGAGGTCCATCTGGTAGAGCGCCTGCACGGCGGCCAGCCGCGCCGCGCCGCGCTGGTTGGCCAGCCTGGGCTGTCCGTTGCCCGCCATCAGCCGGCGAGCCCCATTTTCCTGCGCACCGCGATCATCGCCAGCGCCGCCTCGGCGGCGCCGCCGCCCTTGTTCATCCCGCCGACCCGCGCCCGGGCATAGGCCTGCTCGTCGTTCTCGACGGTGAGAATGCCGTTGCCGACGGCGATCCTCTCGGCGATCGCGATATCCATGTAGCCGCGCGCCGACTCGCCGGCGACGATGTCGTAGTGGGTCGTCTCGCCGCGGATGACGCAGCCGAGCAGGACGTAGCCGTCGTAGCGCGCGCGACGCGACTTGACCGCCGAGACCGCCATGGCCAGAGCCGCCGGGATTTCGAGCGCTCCCGGCACGGTCAGGACCTCGTGCGTCGCGCCGGCCCTGTCGAGCGCGGCGACGGCGCCCCTGAGGAGCTCGTCGGCGAGTTCCTCATAGTACCGCGCCTCGATGATGAGCAGATGCGACGCCATGGATTCCCGCCGGACCGGCGGTCAAGCGGCCGCCATGAGGCGCGCAACATAGCGCGCAATCTGATCGACTTCGAGGTTGACGCTGTCCCCCGCCTTGCGCTCGTTCCAGGTGGTTACCTTGAGCGTGTGCGGGATGAGCACGCAGTCGAAGCGGTCGCCGTCGACCCGGTTCACCGTCAGCGACGTGCCGTCGAGGGCGACCGAGCCCTTGGCCGCGATGAAACGGGCCAGATCGTGCGGCACCTCGAAGACGAAGCGCGTCGTCTCGGCGAAATCCTCGCGGCTGACGATCCTGGCAATGCCGTCGACATGGCCGGAGACGACATGGCCGCCAAATTCGTCGCCGAGCCTCAGCGCCCGCTCGAGGTTGAGGCGCTTGCCGACTTCCCAGTCGCGGACGGTCGTCGCCCTCAGCGTCTCCGGCCCGGCCTCGAACTCGACCACCGTCTTGCCGCCGGCCTCCTCCTTGGCGACCACCGTCATGCAGATGCCCGCAAGCAGGATTGACGCGCCGATGTCGATGGTCTCGATCCGGTAGTCGCACGACACCGAAATCCGGCGAACATCGTTCCGCTCTTCGGTGGCAACGACTGCACCGATACCCGTGACAATTCCGGTGAACATATTCACGCCGCCCTCTGGTAACGCCTGAGCGTGTCGTCCCCGACAATTGCGGCCTCGATTTGGCGGAACCGCGGACTCCGCTCGATCGCCGACAGCGCCAGCCCGCCGAGCGCGCGCACGCCGTCGGCCCCGACCACGACCGAAGCGCGGAAGAGGCAGGCCTCGTCGACCAGGTCCGCCGAAACCAGCGACGAGGCGATCGCCGAGCCGCCCTCGACCAGAACCCGGGTGAAGCCCTCGGCGCCGAGCGCCTGCAGCGCCGCATTGAGGTCGAGCCCGCCCGATCCCTCGCCGACCGCCAGTATCCGCACGCCCGCATCGGCCAGCGCGTCGCGCTGCGCCTGCGGCGCCTCGGGCCCGACGACGGCGACCAGCGGCGTTTCCCGCGCCGAGGCGACGAGGTTGGATTCGAGCGGCAGCCGTGCCTTCGCGTCGAAGACGATTCGGCTCGGCGAGCGCTCGCGCAGGCCCGGCAGGCGGACCGTCAGCCGCGGATTGTCGATGAGCACCGTGCCGATGCCGATTGCGACCGCATCGCATTCCGCCCGCATCGCCTGGACCAGTTCCAGCGCCGGCTTGCCGGTGATCATCATGCGCTCGCCGGCGCGCCGGCCGATCATGCCGTCGGCGGAGACCGCAAGCTTGAGGATGACATAGGGCCGGCCGCGCACGATCCGCGAAATGTGGCCGGCATGGGCGAGGCTTCCTTCCTCGGCGAGCACGCCCACGGTCACCTCGATGCCGGCGCGCTCGAGCGCGGCATGCCCCTGCCCGCTCACGCGCGGGTCGGGGTCGGCGATCGTCGTGACGACGCGCCTGACGCCGGCAGCGATGAGCGCATCGGCGCAGGGCGGGGTCCGCCCCTCATGCGCGCACGGCTCCAGCGTCACATAGGCAGTCGCACCCCGCGCCGCCGCGCCGGCTTCCGCCAGCGCCACCGTCTCGGCATGCGGGCGGCCGCCGACCGCGGTCGATCCGCGGCCGATGACGACGGGCGAGCCACCGTCGTCGCGCACGATCAGGGCGCCGACCGCCGGGTTCGGCCAGGTCTGGCCGAGGTTGCGGCGGCCGATTCTTAGCGCCGCCGCCATCAGCCGGCGGTCGAGTTCCGCATCGTGTCTGGCCGTCGCTGCCATCTTACTCGTCGTCTTTGCCCTTCACCGCCTCGCCGGCCAGCTCGCCGACGAATGCCTCGAAATCCTTGGCCTCGCGGAAGTTCTTGTAAACCGAGGCGAAGCGCACATAGGCGACCGTATCGAGCCCGCGCAGCCCGTCCATGACGAGGTGCCCGATCTGGTCGCTCGACACCTCGCTCTCCCCGCGCGATTCGAGCTGCCGGACGATGCCGTTGACCATCCGCTCGACCCGGTCCGGGTCGACCGCGCGCTTGCGGAGGGCGACCTGGACCGACCGCATC
Source organism: Bauldia sp. (assembly GCA_035651055.1). Lineage (GTDB taxonomy): Bacteria > Pseudomonadota > Alphaproteobacteria > Rhizobiales > Kaistiaceae > JAFKKF01. The sequence goes on along the minus strand of DASRGK010000117.1, from coordinate 4,312 downwards.
AGCTTGTCGCGGTCGAAGGCGACCTTGCGGCCGCTCTTCTTTACCACCATCAGTTCGCGCAGTTGCACGCGCTCGAAGGTCGTGAAGCGGCCGCCGCAATCCGGGCAGACGCGCCGGCGCCGGATCGCCGTGTTGTCCTCCGAGGGACGCGAATCCTTCACCTGCGTGTCGGGATTGCCGCAATAGGGACACCGCATCCGGGCGCCGCCCTACTGGTAGATCGGGAAGCGGTCGGTAAGCGCCCTCACCTTGGCGTGCACCTTCTCCTCGACCAGCGGCGCGGCGCCGTCGGGCGACTGCGCGACGGCGTCGAGCACTTCCGCGATCAGCTGCCCGACCTGCCGGAACTCGGCAATGCCGAATCCGCGGGTCGTGCAGGCGGGGGTGCCGAGGCGGATGCCGCTGGTCACCAAGGGCTTCTCCGGATCGTAGGGAACGCCGTTCTTGTTGCAGGTGAGACCGGCGCGGACGAGCGCCTTCTCCGAAACATTGCCCTTGAGGCGCTTCGGTCGAAGGTCGACCAGCATCAGATGGTTGTCGGTGCCGCCGGAGACAATATCGAAGCCGGCGCTGCGCAGCGTTTCGGCAAGCGCGCGCGCATTCTCGACGATGTTCTTCGCGTAGATCTTGAAGTCCGGCCGGAGCGCCTCGCCGAACGCCACCGCCTTGGCGGCGATGACATGCATGAGCGGCCCGCCCTGCAAGCCGGGGAACACCGCCGAGTTGATCTTCTTCGCCATCTCCTCGTCGTTGGTGAGGATCAGGCCGCCGCGCGGGCCGCGGAGCGACTTGTGCGTCGTCGAGGTCACGACATGGGCGTATTGGATCGGCGAGGGATGGACGCCGCCCGCGACCAGACCGGCGAAATGCGCCATGTCGACCATCAGGTAGGCGCCGACCGAGTCGGCGATCTCGCGGAAGCGCTTGAAGTCCCAGATGCGCGAATAGGCCGTGCCGCCGGCGATGATCAGCTTCGGCCTCGCCGCCTCCGCCTTCTTCTGGATGTCGTCGTAGTCGAGCAACTGGTCCTCCCGCCGCACGCCGTAGGGCGCGACCTTGAACCACTTCCCCGACATGTTGACCGGCGAACCGTGCGTCAGGTGTCCACCCGCCGCGAGGTCGAGCCCCATGAACGTGTCGCCGGGCGCGAGGAGCGCCAGGAAGACCGCCTGGTTCATCTGGCTGCCGGAGTTCGGCTGGACGTTGGCGAAGCCTGCCCCGAAGAGCTTCTTCGCCCGCTCGATCGCGAGCGTCTCGGCGATATCAACGAACTCGCAGCCGCCGTAATAGCGCCGGCCGGGATAGCCCTCCGCGTACTTGTTGGTCATCACCGAGCCCTGCGCCTCGAGGACGGCGCGCGAGACGATGTTTTCCGACGCGATCAGCTCGATTTCATGCTGCTGCCGGGACAATTCCCTGCCGATCGCATCGGCGATTTCGGGGTCCGATTCGGCGAGCGATGCCGAGAAGAACCCGGGAGCATTGCTCTGGGCACGGTCGGTCATGGACATGTGGCATTGACCCTGTCGACGGGAAAACCCGCCTTAACACGGGACGGCCGACCCGCCAAGGATCGCGCCGCGAGGGGGCCTGCCCCGCTCGCGCTGCAGGCCTGCCTACCGGTAGGTCAACCCGTAGCCATAGGGAAAGAGCGGAGCGTACCCGGGATCGCCGCGATTGACGACCTGATCGGCGAAGCGGGGCCAGGAGAACCCCAGTTTTCCGCGAAAATCGTGCCGCGGCGCGCCGTCGGGGCCGGCGATGACCAGGTCGGCAATGCCGCCCCCCTCGCTTCCCGGGAGCCAGGCGGCAACGAACGCATCGGATAGGTCGATCTCGGGACCGGTGAACAGGGGGCGCCCGGAAATGAAGACCGAAACCACCGGAACGCCGGCGTCCGTGAGCCGCCGGAGAAGCGCGAGATCCTCAGGATAAAGCGCGCTATAGTCGGTCGTCTTCAGGTCGCCGTTGAACTCCGCGTAGGGAACTTCGCCGAAGACAGCGACGGCAATGTCGGGCCTTTCGGTGAAGCTGCCGTCGGGACTGAAGATCACCTGGCCGCCGCCGGCCACCGCCTCCCGCAGGCCGGCGAGGATCGACTGGGCGTTCGGGAAGTCGGCATTCGTGTTGCCGGTGCCCTGCCAGCTCAGCGTCCAGCCGCCGGACTGCCGCGGGATGCTGTCGGCCGCCGCTCCTGCCACCAGAATCCGCTTGCCGGGATGAATCGGGAGCACGCCGCCCGCGTTCTTCAGGAGGACCAGCGACTGGCGTACCGCGCGCCGCGCCACGGCCCGATGTTCGGCGCTGCCCAGAACCCCGAAGCGCCCGGCCCCTTCCCGCCCGGACGGGCGCGGGGCCCGGAAGAGGCCGAGCCGGGCCTTCACCCGCAGGATCCGCGTGACCGCGTCGTCGAGGCGCGCCATCGGAATGGTGCCCGAGCGGACGTCGGCCAGCGTATTGTCGAAGAGTTCCCGCCAGGCGAACGGCGACATGAACATGTCGAGCCCGGCATTGATCGCGTCCGGGCAGTGGGCCTCGGAACGGCCGGGCAGCTGGGAATGTGCCGCCCAGTCGCCGACGACGAATCCGTCGAAGCCCATCCTTTCCTTCAGCACCGAGGTCAGCAGGCTGCGATTGCCGTGCATCTTGGCGCCGCGCCAGCTGGAGAAGGAGGCCATCACGGTCTGGGCGCCCGCGGCAAGCGCGACGGTGTAGGCACGGCCGTGAATGTCGCGAAGCTCTTCCTCGGATGCCGGATTGTCCCCCTGGTCCTTGCCGCTGGTCGTCCCGCCATCGCCGAGAAAATGCTTGGCCGAGGCAAGGACCTTCCCGGCGGCCAGGAACGTACCGGTCCCTACCCTCCCCTGCAGGCCCTCCACCATCGCGCCGGCGAAGTCCGCGACAATCTCCGGATCCTCGGAGTAGCTCTCGTAGGTCCGCCCCCAGCGGTCGTCCCGCGCCACCGCCAGGCTTGGCGCAAACGACCATTCCATGCCGGTGGCGCGGATTTCCACCGCCGTAGCTTCGGCGATCTGGCGGACGAGCTCGCGGTCGCGGGTGGCGCCGAGCCCGATATTGTGCGGAAAGAGCGTCGCGCCGGGGATGTTGTTGTTGCCGTGGACAGCATCGATCCCCCAGAGAAGCGGGACCCAGGTTCCCCCGCGCCGCAGGGCTGCGTCGTAGAACGCGTCGGCAAGCGCCAGCCAGTCGGCGGCCGGGGCGCGGTCGTTGCCGTTCGGGCCGGAATCGCCGCCATTGAGTATCGAGCCTAGTGGATAGCGAAGCAGGTCTTCCGGCCTGGCAGTTCCGATGTCCGCCTGGATGATCTGCCCGACCTTTTCCTCGACCGTCATGCGGCCGAGAACGCCGGCGACGAAGGCCTCGATTTCGGGATCGCGGCGAACCGGGGAGCGGCCCTCCGGCCACCGCTCGGGGTGGGCAACGCCCGTCGAATCTGCTGTCACGGCGCACCTGTGGTCTGGGGCCCGCCGGCATGTTGCACGCTGGCGTTGAACGGGCAATCAGGGCCGGTCAACGACCGGCCCATGGCGGTTGCGATGAGGGCTTACTGCTGCACGCTCACCGGCGCGACCGGAACCGGATCGCCGGTTGCCATCTGGTCGAGCCCGTCCAGCCCGTAAATGTCGTTGCGGAAGTTGACCACGCCGTCGGTGACCGCCCAGGCGGTGACATAGATCCACACGACCGGGACCTGCTGGGCGAGCTTCACGTCAAGCCGCTGGCCGTTCTTGAACATCTCGTCGATGTGCTGGCGGTCCCAGCCGGGCGTGTCGCGAAGCAGCCACGTGATCAGCTCGCGGACGTTCTGGACGCGCACGCAGCCCGAGGAGTCGAAGCGGAACTCGTTGTTGAAAAGGCCCTTCGACGGCGTGTCGTGCATGTAGACGCCGTCCTTGCTGAAGAAGTTGATCTTCACCAGTCCGAGCGAATTCGTGTCGCCCGGGTCCTCCCGGAAGAGGTACTTCGTCGCCTCGTCGCTGTTCCAGTTGATGTTCTTCGGGTCGAGTTCGTTGCCCTTCTGGTCGTAGATGCGGATGTGGAACTTGGCCGTGTATTGCGGGTCGGCCTGCATCTTGGGGATCAGGTCGCGCTTGATGATGCTGGCCGGCACCGTCCAGTACGGGTTGAAGTTGATCTCGTAGATCTTGCTGTTGACGATCGGCGAAGGCCGGTCGACCTTGCCGACGATCGCGGCATGGCGCGAGACCACGACGCCGCCCTCGACTGCCTCAACCTGCGCCGCCGGAATGTTCACCATGACGAAGCGCGGCGGCAGCTTTGCGGTCAGCAT
>DASRGK010000116.1:0-7249 GCA_035651055.1 Bauldia sp. | reverse complement strand
ATGGTCGAGACGCCGTCGCCGGCCTGTGCCGGCCGGTCGCTGCGGTTGGCGCTCTGGTCGGTGGCCTCGACCCAGAGCGGGCCGCCGGTGTAACGGCCGGGGAAGTCGTTGAGCAGGTAGAACGCCTTGGTCAGCACATGGTCGGCCGGGACCGGTTCGAGCGGCGGGATGTCGAGGCTCGCCAGCATCTCGCGCAGGTGCTCGACCGCCGGCGTGCCGGAGAGCGAGCCGAAGCTGGTCGAGCGTTCGAGCTGGTCGCGGGTGTCGAAGAGGACCGAGCCGCCCTGGCGCATGTAGGCGTCGATCCGCGCCATGGTGGCGGCGCTCGGCAGCGGCGCGTCCGGATCGATCGGCCAGTAGAGGAGCGGGAAGAAGGTCAGCTCGTCCTTGGACGGGTCGACCCCGATCGGGTCGCCCGGTTCGAGCGCGGTGCGCTCGGCAAGCACCTGCGACAGGCCGTGCAGCCCGGCCTTGCTGTTGGCGTCGATCTCGCTGTTGCCGGTGATGACATAGGCGAGATGCGTCTCGTCGACCGCCGACAGCGCGAACTTGTCCGTCTCCTCGTCGGCGCTGGCGTCGTGCGGGAAGGGGAGGGCCAATGCCAGCGCGAGGATCGCGGCGGCCGCCCCGGCGGCACGCCGGCGGCGGAGCGTCAGCCCGCCGTTCAGCCACAGCACCGCCAGCGCATCGAGGAGGAAGAGCGCCAGCGCCGCGACGAAAAGCGCGGGCCGGATCTCGATCGGCGCCTCGGTCGGGTAGGGGCTGATCTGAGCCTGCGGCAGGAGCGAGGCATCGAAGGCCGGCAGCGTGCTGCTGGCGTCAAGCAGGTTGAGCGAGGTGAATCCGTCCTCGGTGCCGTAGAGGCCGGGCGGATGGGCGGCGCTCGCCCTGACTTCGGCGTCGGCGGCGATCGGCTCGGCCTCGGGTCCCGGCGTGACGTAACGGCCGTAGCCGTCAAGCAGCCGGAACGGCGCCACCGTCACCGGCTTCCCCGACGCGTCCTTGCTCTTCGTCCGCGCCGCGCTCGAGAACGCTACGATCCGGCGGAGCATGTCGACGAAAGTGCCGGAGAGCGGCAGGTTCGACCAGCTCGTGTCCGCCGTGACGTGCAAGAGGACCAGCCAGCCCTTGCCCGAGCGGCTGGCGGTGACCAGCGGCGTGCCGTCGGCGAGCGCCGCCCAGGTGCGCTCGCTCAGCGTCCCGTCCGGCTCGGCCAGCACCTGGCGCTTGACCAGCACGTCGTCGGGCACCGCCATGCCGGCGAACGGGCTGTCGGCGGAGAAGCTGCCGAGCGGCTGCGGCTGCGCCCAGGTGAGGCTGCCGCCAAGCACGCGGTCGCCCTGGCGGAGGCGCACCGGGACCAGCGCGTCGGTCGAGGCGGCGAGCCGCGGTCCCGCGAAGCGGACGAGCGTGCCGCCCTGCAGCACCCAGTTGGCGAGGCGCTCCTCGGCGTCGGGCGGCACCGTGCCGATATCGGCCATGGCGATGACGCTGACGCCGCCCTCGATCAATTCGTTGACGCCGGTCTCGGCATTGGCGTCGCGCGGCTCGCGCACGTCGGCGAAGGGCTGGACGGCGCGAGAGATGTAGTAGAGCGGCGAGAGCAGCGGCTGGGCGGTATCGGCTGACGCGCCGGAGAGAAGCCCGATCGTCCGCCGCCGCCAGCGCTCGTCGAGAAGCTGCACCGCGCCCGCGGTCTCGGCGCCCACCACTTCCAGCCGGACGATGTCGTTCCTCAGTTCCACCGGCAGGGCGATCTTCGCCTCGGCGGTCGTCTTGCCCGCGGCGAAGGTGAAGGGCACGTCGCCGATCGGCCGGCCCTTCAGGTCGCTGGCGCGGACGAACCCCGCCGCCGGCACCGCGGCGTCGCGGCGGACGAGCGGCGCGACCAGGGCGTCCGGCGTGCCGACCGGCGGCAGGAGTCCGACGAGGTCGGAGCGCGCGTCGGCATAGACCGCGACCGGCGCCGCCACCTGGAGCGTTAGGAACCCGGCAAGCGCCGCCGGACCGTCGCCGCCGAGCGCGTCGGAGAGCCAGGCGACGCCGCCGAAGGGCGTCGCCTTCTGCGCCGCCGTCAGCCCGGGGAGGAGCGCGGCGTAATCCGACGCATAGGGGCGCGGTTCGAGCGCGTCGAGCCGCTTCTCGACCGCCGCCGCATCGGTCGGGGTCAGCACCTGGTCGCCGCCGTCGGCGGTCGCGACCAGCGCCACCGGCCGGCCGGCTTCGGCGGCGAGCCGGTTGATGCGGTGCGCCGTCTCGGTGATCGCCTTCCAGCGCGGCGCCGCCGCCCAGCCATTGTCGACCACGAGCAGGAGCGGCCCCGATCCCGGCGCCACCTCGGCGCTCGGCCGATAGACCGGGCCGGACAGCGCGATGATGATGAGCGCGGTAAGCAGCAGCCGGATGAGGAGCAGCCACCAGGGCGTGCGCGCCGGCTCCTCTTCCTTCCGCGCGATGTCGAGGAGAAGCCGCGTCGAGGGCAGCACTTCGGTGCGCGGCCGCGGCGGGAAGACCCGCATCAGCCACCAGATCGCCGGCAGGGCGGCGAGCGCGATCAGAACCGGCGCATAGGTGAAGGCGATCGGCAGCCCCATCATGCCGCGAACCCCGTTCCGAACGCGGCGGCCTGCGCCTGGCGGTCGGCAAGGCGGGCATGGAGCGAGAGCAGCGGCTCGGTCGCCGGCCGGTCGGTGCGGTGGACAAGGAACGTCCAGTCGAGCCGCCGGCAAAGCAGCGACAGGCGCTCGCGGAGCGCCGCCAGCCGCGCCCGGTAGTCGTCGCGGTACTGCTCGGCGCGGCCGACGAGGTAGCGGGTCCCGGTCTCCGGGTCCTCGAACTCGGTGCGGCCGGAATAGGGAAAGGTCTCCTCGATCGGATCGACGACCTGGACGAGGTGGGCGCGGGCGCCGGAGCGCACGATCTCGTCCAGCACCTTTTCGGTTTCCTCGACCGGATCGAGGAAATCGCCGAACATGACGAGGTCGGCGAAGCGGCGGAGGATGCGGGTCTGGGGCGGCCGCGCCGCGGCATGGGGCAGGTGCTCGGCGATCCGCTCGGCGGCGTTACGCGCGAGGATCGCCTCGCTTTCGCCGATGAGGCCGACGCGCTCGCCGGCGGTGGCGAGCAGGTCGGCGAGCGCCAGCATCAGCACCGTGGCGCGGTCGCGCTTGCTGACCGCGGCCAGGCGCGAGCGGAAATTCATCGACTCGGAGTGGTCGAGCCACAGCCAGACGAGGTGCGAGGCCTCCCACTCCTTCTCGCGGATATAGAAGTGGTCGTCGCGGGCCGAGCGGCGCCAATCGATCCCGGCCGCCGTCTCGCCCGGCATGAAGGGGCGGAACTGCCAGAACGTCTCGCCGCGCCCGGCGACGCGGCGCCCGTGCCAGCCGGCAAGCACCGTCGCGGCGACGCGGCGCGCCTCGATGAGCAGGTCGGGCAGCCCGGCCGCAAGCCCCTTCGCTTCGCTGAGGCGATGAAACGGAACGTCGCGGGCGCTGCTGCTTGCGGCCGTCGCCATGCCTATCCGATCTTCGCCTTAAGCCCGGCGATGACGTCGCGGACCGTCAGGCCGTCGGCCCGCGCCGCGAAGGCGAGCGCCATGCGGTGCTGCAGGACCGGCTCGGCGAGGTGGAGCACGTCGTCGAGCGAGGGCGCATAGCGCCCGTCGATCAGCGCGCGGGCGCGCGCCGCCAGCATCAGCGCCTGGCTCGCCCGCGGGCCCGGACCCCAGGCGATCGAGTTGGCGAATTTCGCGTCGCCGCCTTCCGGCCGCGCCGAGCGGACGAGATTGAGGATCGCCTCCACCACCGATTCGCCGACCGGCATGCGGCGGACGAGCTGCTGGATCGCGCGCAGCCGCTCGCCGTCGAGCACCGGCTCGGCGGTCGCTTCGGTCGCGCCTGTCGTCTCGAAAAGCATCCGCCGTTCCGCTTCGCGGTCGGGATAGCGGACGTCGATCTGAAGGAGGAACCGGTCGAGCTGCGCTTCGGGGAGGGGATAGGTGCCCTCCTGTTCGAGCGGGTTCTGCGTGGCCAGCACGTGGAACGGCGCCGGCAGGTCGTGGCGGGTGCCGGCAACCGTGACGTGGTGCTCCTGCATTGCCTGGAGGAGCGCCGACTGGGTGCGGGGGCTGGCGCGGTTGACCTCGTCGGCCATCAGAAGCTGGGCGAAGACCGGGCCGCGGATGAAGCGGAAGCTGCGGCTGCCGTCGGCGCCGACGTCCATCACTTCCGAGCCCAGAATGTCGGACGGCATCAGGTCGGGCGTGAACTGGATGCGGCGGGTCGAGAGGCCGAGCACCGTGCCCAGCGTCTCGACCAGCTTGGTCTTGGCAAGGCCGGGAACGCCGATGAGGAGGCCATGCCCGCCGGCCAGGATCGTGATCAGCGTCCGTTCGACCACGATTTCCTGGCCGTAGATGACCCGGGCGATCGCGGCGCGGGCCGCCTTGATGGCGCCGATCGCCCCCTCGGCTTCGGCGATGATGCGGTCGGCGTCCGGCGTCTGCGGGTCGAGAAGTGCGCTCATGGTGCGGCGGCTACTCCGGTCTGGCGGCGAAATGCGGGTATTACCGCCGAGTGTTGCACGGGCAGGGGAGCCGCAATAGGGGATTGTCGCCTGATCCCCGCGCGGCGCTCCGCTGCCCGGGTGAAACGGAAGCAAGCGGGAAAGCGCGGCGAAAGCATGGCTGAACCAGCGAAAATCGTTCCCGCCGCGCCCGTCGGTACCGCCCCGGTAACCATCCGCGGCGCTTTCGTCATTCACCCGAATGTGAAGCGGCGGCAGCACCGATGACCGGGGCCGGCGATTTCTCTCCGGAGCGATTCTTCGCGCGCGCCGCGGACCGGCTCTACCCCGAGCCGCCGCCGGGCAGCGGCCGGCTCGGCGACCATGCGCTCAACCCGGATCTCCGGGCCGACGATATCGCCTATCGCGACGCGGCCGTGCTCATTCCGGCAATCGCGCGCGAGCCGGAGGCGACGATCCTCCTCACCCAGCGCACGCCGCACCTGCGCTCGCATGCCGGTCAGATCGCCTTTCCCGGCGGCAAGATCGACGCGGCCGACGCCTCGGCCGGGGCCGCGGCGCTCCGCGAGGCGGAGGAGGAGATCGGCCTTGCCCCGGACAAGGTCCGGCTGATCGGCTATCTCGAGCCCTATCTCACGCGCACCGGCTATCGCATCGTTCCGGTGCTCGGCCGCGTCGATCCGTCTTTCGCGCTCAACCTCAATGTCCACGAGGTCGAGGATGCGTTCGAGGTGCCGCTTTCCTATCTGATGACCCCGGCCAACCATCGCCGGGGCTCGCGCCTTCACCTCGGCAAGAATCGCCTCTTTTATGAGATGCCGTTCGAGAACCGCTATATCTGGGGGGTGACCGCGGGAATTCTCCGCGCGCTCTACGAACGGGTATTTGCCTGATGGCCAGGCTGGTTGCCTTCGATGCCGTCTTCTTCCTCCTGCCCTTCCTGATCTATGCGGGCTGGCTGTTCGCCACCCGCGGCCATGTCGGCGGGCGGGGCGAATGGTCGATGCGGATCATCACCTACCTCGCCATCGGCGGGGCCTTGCTGATGGTCGGCGCGGTCCTCGCCTTCATCCAGTTCGATACCGAGCGCCTCGACACCAATGCCAGCGGCAAGCCCATTTCGCGGCACTACGTCCCCGCCAGGGTCGAGAACGGAAAGGTCGTCCCAGGGCATTTCGAGTAGGCGCCTCTGGCCTAACGCGATTTGCCGGGAGAACACGCGACATCTGGCCTGTGAGCCCGACGCAAGCCCAAAACACGTCATGGCCGGGCCAAGCCCTGCCATCCACGTCTTGCCTTTGGGACACGAGCCTGGATGCGAAGATATCCGCGGGCAGGTGCCCACCGTCTCGCCCGCGTTCGGCGCCTCGGCCAACCCAGGAGACGGCCGCCGCGCCTATCTCGGCAGCCCCGCCTTCTCCAGGCTCTCGCGGATGCGGCACCGGACTGCGCCTGGCTCGGGGCTTCGCTCTTCAGTGCAGCCGACCGCGTGCAGTGAAGAAAGACGTGGATGGCCGGGACAAGCCCGGCCATGACGTCGCTGTTTGCCTTAACACGATTGCCGGGAGAACACGCGACATCTGGCCTGTGAGCCCGACGCAAGCCCAAAACACGTCATGGCCGGGCTTGTCCCGGCCATCCACGTCTTGCCTTTGGGAAACGAGCCGGGCTGCGAAGGTATCCGCGGGTCCACCGTCTCGCCCGCGTTCGGCGCCTCAGCCAACCCAGGAGACGGCCGACGCGCCTACCTCGGCAGCCCCGCCTTCTCGAGGCCCTCGCGGATGCGGTCGGCGTCGTTCCGGTTGCGGAAGGGCAGCCGGTTGAGGTGCTGGGCGGGCGAGTAGCCCGGATTGACCTTCATCAGTTCCGCCCAGACCTGTCGGGCTTCCTCGATCCGCCCGAGCTGGCCGAGGCTCGCCGCGAGATAGGCGCGGCTGAAGTCGGTCTCCGGAGCGAGCAGAATGCGCTCGCGGAAATGCGCCGCCGCGGTCTCGTAGTGCCCGAGCAGGTAGTGGGCCAGCCCGAGGAAGTGCATGTACTGGTGGGCGAATTGCGGATCGAGCTGGATCGCGCGCTCGATATCGGGAATCGCCTTCTCGGGTTCGCCCCGGTAGAGGTTGGTGACGCCGCGCGAATTGACGGCGAGGCCGTAATTGGGGCTGAGCGCCAGCGCCTTCTCGGCTTCCGCCGCGGCCCGGTCGTGGTCGCGCGAGAACGACCAGACGACGCTCGCGACGTAGTGGCCGAAGGCCTGCTTGGGATCGGCGGCGATTGCCTTCTCGGCATAGAGCCGGGCTTTTTCCAGCGAAGCGTCGGGATCGTCCGACCAACGGTTGTTGTAGTCGATGCCGTAGGTCATGCCGAGGGCGGCATAGGCGTCGGAATAGGCCGGGTCGTGCCGGATCGCATCTTCGAGCAGGCGGACCGTCTCGTCGAACGTCGAGCGGTTCTTGGACGACTTGAGGAGAAGCTGGCGGGCGCGCAGGACGAGGTCATGCGCTTCGGGGATGGTCGTGCCGCCGGCGCCGAGAAGTTCCTTCTCCTTCGGCGTCAGCGTCACCTTCAGCGCATCCACGATGCGCTTGGTGACCTCGTCCTGGACCTCGAATATGTCGGTCAGTTCGCGGTCGTAGCGCTCCGCCCAGAGATGGGCGCCGGTCTCTGCGTCGATCAGTTGGCCGGTGATGCGGACGCGGTTGCCGGCCTTGCGGATCGAGCCTTC
>DASRGK010000115.1:0-10594 GCA_035651055.1 Bauldia sp. | reverse complement strand
GTCGATGGCGCGGAAGGTTGGGGAGAAAATCTGCCGCCCGGCCGGCTATACCGCCGCCATCTATGCCGCGCGCGCCATGCTCGAACCGGTGATGATCTCGGGCGTCCAGACCGGCGGCCAGCTTACCGACACCACCGACGTCGAGAACTATCCGGGCTTCGCCGACGTCATCCAGGGCCCGTGGCTGATGGAGCAGATGCGCCTCCAGGCCGAGCATTTCGGCACCCGCATCGTCACCGACACGATCACCTCGGTCGATTTCAACCTGCGTCCGTTCCGTCTCCACGGCGACAGCGGCGTGACCTACACCGCCGATGCCGTGATCCTTGCCACCGGCGCCACCGCCAAGTGGCTGGAGCTTCCCTCGGAGCGCCTCTACCGCGGCTTCGGCGTCTCCGCCTGCGCCACCTGCGACGGCTTCTTCTTCCGCGGCCGCGAGGTGGTGGTGGTTGGCGGCGGCAACACCGCCGTCGAGGACGCGCTCTTCCTCACCCGCTTTGCCTCCAGGGTCACGCTCGTCCATCGCCGCGACGAGTTTCGCGCCGAGAAGATCCTGCAGGCGCGGCTCTTCGCGAATCACAAGGTGAACGTCGTCTGGGACAGCGTCGTCGAGGAAGTGATCGGCGAAGCCGGTCCGCCGCCGGTGGTGCGGGCGGTGAAGCTCAGGAACGTCAAGACCGGCGCGGTCAGCGAACTGAAGACCGACGGCGTCTTCGTCGCCATCGGCCACGCGCCTGCGACGGCGCTCGTCGGCGGCCAGCTCAGGATGAAGCCGAACGGCTACATCTGGACCGCGCCCGATTCGACCGCGACCAGCGTGCCCGGAATCTTTGCCGCGGGTGACGTCACCGACGACACGTTCCGCCAGGCGGTGACCGCCGCCGGGCAGGGCTGCATGGCCGCGCTCGAGACGGAAAAGTTCCTCGCGCACCAGCACGTGAACGCCGAAGCGGCGGAGTAGGCTGCCGCCGGTGATGGTTCATATTGCGATGGCATCGGGCCGGCGATCGAAGCATCAAGGCCGCTTGCGGCAGAGGGCAGGGGCCATCGGCGCTGCTCGCTCCCTCCCCGGTTATCGGGGAGGCGCGTGGCGTGGCGGCGCCGCGTCGTCTTCCAGCCCGCCAGGCGCGGAACACTAGCGATGGACTGGGACAAGCTCCGCATCTTCCAGGCGGCCGCCCAGGCGGGGTCCTTCACCCATGCCGGCGAGGCGCTCAACATGAGCCAGTCGGCGGTGAGCCGGCAGGTCGGCGCGCTCGAACAGGACCTCGGCGTGCCGCTTTTCCACCGCCACGCCCGCGGCCTCATCCTCACCGAGCAGGGCGAGCATCTCTTCCGCGCCGCGAGCGAGGTGATGGCCAAGCTCGAGGCGGTGCGCTCGCGGCTGACGGCCTCCAACGAGAAGCCCGAGGGGACGCTTCGCATCACCACCACGGTCGGCCTCGGCTCGACCTGGCTCACCGACCGCATCCACGAATTCGTCGACCTCCACCCCGGGGTCAACGTCCACCTCATCTTCGACGACGGCGAACTCGACCTCGGCATGCGCGAGGCGGACGTGGCGATCCGCCTCCGCCAGCCGGTCCAGCCCGACCTCATCCAGCGGAGGCTCTTCACCGTCCACATGCACGTCTACGGGCATCCGTCCTACCTCGCCACCCACGGACGGCCGGCCTCGATCGCCGAGGTCGACCAGCACCGGATCGTCAGCTACGGCCAGCCCATCCCGCAATATCTGCGCGACGTGAACTGGCTGGAGACGGCAGGGCGCGACCGCAACGATCCGCGCACGCCGGTGCTCCGCATCAACAACATCTTCTCGATCAAGAATGCGGTGGCGCGGGGCATCGGCATCGCCGTCCTGCCCGACTACATGGTCGAGCACGACTCGCAGCTCGAGCGCCTCATCCCGGAGGCCGATGTGCCGAGTTTTGCCGCCTATTTCGTCTATCCCGCCGAACTGAAGAACTCGGCGCGGGTGCATGTCTTCCGCGATTTCATCCTGTCGAAAGCGCAGAACTGGTCGTATTGACCGCCGGTGACCCGTTCTGTTGCAGATTTGTCTCGGCGGGATGAAACTTTCATCATCGTTTCATATTGCCGATACATTCGGCACTCGAAGCCTAAACTCTCAGCGTCGGCACGGTGATTCGGTCGTTTCTCCTCCCTGCGATCGATTGGTCGGGCCGGCTGTTCCCTCTGGAAAGTCGCGCGGAGCGTTCCCGCTGCGGCACAACTGCCGGGCCTTCGACGGCCCGGCCTTTGTTTGAGGCTCAGGCTTCCAACTCCGGGTAGTGCCGGAATATCCCATGCTCGTTGAACGGCAACCGGCGCGGGCTGGCGAGGTAGGCGGCGATATTCGGCATCTCCGCCACGCGCCCGTGGAGGGCAACCAGAAGCGGGTAGTCCTTCTCCGTCTTTGCCATCGTCTCCGGGAATGCGTAGCGCAGCCCTTCGACGACCTGGAAGAGCGAGAGATCGGCATAGGTGAGGCGGTTGCCGACGAGATGCCGTCCGCGTCCGTTCGCGCTGAGGATTTCCTCGAACCAGCCGAGGAACTTCGGCATCCGGTTCTTCCGGAAAAGCTCGGCGCGGCGTTTGGCTTCCGGCTTCTGGTCCTCGTAATAGAGGTCGGGCCCCAGCGGGTGATGGGTGTCGTGAGCCTCGGCGACGAGGTCGGTGATCGTCAACTGGATCTGGTGCGTCCACAGCCGGAGGCTCTCGGCCGCCGGCACAAGACCGAGGCGCGGGCCGAGGTAGAAGAGGATGTTGGCCGTCTGGCCGACGACGACGCGTCCGTGCTTCAGCACCGGCGGCGCGAAATTGCCGTGAGGGACGCCCTTGCCCGAGAGCACGGCCATCAGCTTCCTCACGCCGTTCGGGCCGCGCCCGACATCGGCAAAGGCGGTTCCAGTCGCCTCGAAGGCCAAACGGACGAACTCGCCGCGGCCCTGAATTCCCGGCCAGTAGTACAATTCGTAAGCCATGACCTGGTCCGTCGCTGGGGAAGTCGCCGCTGCAGAATAGCGCGGCGGCCATCGTCGGGGCACAAAAATGGCCCCACAAGCGGCCGACTTGTGCCACGAAAGGTCCGCAATGCGCTGGTCTCTACGGCCATGTGCAGAACATCGAGGGGAACCCGTTGAGCGACGACCGCAGGCAGATACCGGACGCGCGCGGTCCCGCCGTGACCTATTCGCGAATCCCGCCGGAGCGGGAAGCGCCCGGCGGTGGCTCGGCGCGGGTCGAGGATGGCCGGATCGAACCGCATCTGACGGCGGAGGAAGTTCCCCATGTCGGGGCTGCCGACCGCCTCGACGGCGGCGATCTCTACGGCATCGAGGATGTCGACGCGGCGGTCGAGGCGCTTTCCGCGCCGCGCCGCCCGCGCTGGCTCGGCATCGCCGCGCTCGCCGCTGTGCTGGTGGTTGCGGTTGGCATCGGCGTCCTTGCTATGGTGCCGCTCGGGACGGGCGACCATGCCGCCGCGCCCGTCACCACTCCCGCCGGCGACATCGCGGCCCAGATCCTCCAGCTTCGCCAGCAGATAGACGACCTCGCCCGGACCACCGAGGAGACGGTCGAGGCCGCGCGCGTGAAGACGGCGGAACTGCGGAAGCAGTTGACCGACCTCGAAGAGTCGCAGGCGGCGAACGCGGTATCGACCGAGCCTGCCGCCGATGCGCCGGCAACGCGCGATGTGACCTTCGCAAAGCCGGTGGCCGAACCCGCGGCGACTTCGGTCGCCGCCATCCCGCCGGTTCCGCGGGCGCGCCCCGACGTCGTCCCGGTAGCGCCCGCCGTCGTCGAGGGCCGCTTCACCGATGCGGCGCCCGCCGCGCCGGTGGTGCTTGCTCCCGGCCCGGCGCCGCTCGCGCCGCCGGCGACCGCCGCCGCCCCGCCGGCCGACGACAGCAACTACGTGAAGAGCATCGAGAAGATTCTCGCCTCGACCCCGGACAACGACCCGACGCTGCAGCCGGCGCCCGGTCCCTCCGCGCTCGGCACGGCTGCACCGGGCGCCGGCGCGCTTCCCCCCGGCACGGAGCCGCCGCCGATCACGCTCGACCCGGCCGCCGCGGACGCCGCGCCGGTTTCGGGCGACGAGCGGATCGACGAGGAAGTCCCGATCCCGCCCGAGCCGATTCCCAACCCGCCCCCCGCCGGCGGCGTGCAGTAGACGCGGCCCTGGGTCAGCCCGCCCGAGTCCAATCAAAAGCAGGGACCCAGCATCGCTCGTCCCCGCGCATGCGGGGACCCAGTCCATCAAGTGCCAATAGCGATCGGCAAAGTCGCCGGAGGAATCCTCCGCAACCTGGCACCACGCTTTGCCAGAACCCGGCTCGGTCCCCGCGTGCGTGCGCGGGGACGAGCGGTCGAGAGGACATCGCCACGCAGAAACGGCGCCGTCGGCCTTCCTGCTTGAAGGGATACGCGCCCACCTGCCGCTAGCGGAAACTACGCCCGCGCTTTGCTCTTCTGCTTCTTCTGCGCGTTGACGAAGTGGCGGAGCACGGCGTTGATGCGTTTCTGGTAGCCCGCCCCACCGGCCTTGAAGAAGGCGAGCACGTCCTCGTCGACGCGGATGGAAATCGGCTGCTTCGCCGGCGGAGCTACAAGCACCGCCTCGGACCAGTCGAAATCGAGCGGCACGGCATCGGGGTCCTCGCGAACCGCCTTTTCGATTTCCTCGTCCGTCAGCGCGGCGACGCGTGCCCAGTCAGTCTTTCCCGGCCGGCGGTCGTCCCTCGAAACGATCGTAATATCTTCGTCGCTCGTCCCTGCGTGCCCGCCGTGCGGAGATGAGCCAGCAGACATCGCTGCGGATCGTGAACGCGACGGCGACTTCCTGCCCGTGGACGTAGCCGAAGACTTGGTATCTGGTTTCGCCATGGCGATCCGATCGACGGATGAGAGTGTAGCCGTCGAATATTCCTTTCAGGTCCGCGAAGTCGATGTTGTGAATGCGCAGATTGGCTTCGCGTTTCTTCTCATGCCATCCGAACGCGCGAATGCGCGCAATCAGACTTCCGATGTCTTCGACGTCCGTCATGGCGAGCGGACCCACACCCCGGTTCGACACATCTGTATCGGCCGAGGGTTCGCTGCGAGGGGGTCGAAGCGCTCACCGCAGTTCAGATTCCGCCCGCCGCTTTCTTCAGTTCTTGACGGCTTCCGGTCCGTTTTGTTCGGCTTCAGCCACTCTGTATATACAGATGTATTTTGAGGGTCAATAGCGGTAACCCGGTCTGGTTTGGGGAAGCGGGGTGCCGGGTTTCGGGGATGTTCCTCACCGCCCCCTGTGAATCCCTTGGACAAACGCCGGGATCTGTCCGTTTCCGATTCCGCCTAGGCTAGGCACGAATCATCGGCTAACCCGAATCACCCCATGCGATTCCCGCCGTCCTTCCTCGAAGAGATTCGCGCCCGCCTGCCGCCTTCGGCGGTGATCGGGCGGCGCGTGAAACTGCGGAAGCAGGGGAGGGAGTTCGCCGGCCTCTCGCCCTTCAACCAGGAGAAGACGCCTTCCTTCTTCGTCAATGACCAGAAGGGCAAGTGGTTCGACTTCTCCGCCAACAAGAACGGCGACATCTTCACCTTCCTGATGGAGACCGAGGGCCTCTCTTTCCCCGAGGCCGTCGAGCGGCTTGCCGGCGAGGCCGGCGTGCCGATGCCGGCCCGCGATCCCGAGATGGAGCGGCGCGAAGCCGAACGCTCGACCCTCAACGACGTCCTCGACCTTGCCTCGCGCTTCTTCGAGGAGAGCCTGCAGTCGCGGGCCGGAGCGGCCGCCCGCGGCTATCTTCTGAACCGCTCGCTCGGCCCCGACCTGCAGCGCCGCTTCCGCATCGGCTACGCGCGTCCCGACCGCGCCGCGCTCAAGGAATTCCTCGCCGGCAAGAACATCGGCCAGGACCAGATGATCGCCGCGGGCCTCCTCGTTTCCGGTGACGACATCGCGGTCTCGTTCGACCGCTTCCGCGATCGCGTCACCTTCCCGATCACCGACTTCAAGGGGCGGATCGTCGGCTTCGGAGCGCGGGCGCTGTCGGCCGACGTGCCGGCCAAGTACCTCAACTCGCCCGAGACCGACCTCTTCCACAAAGGCTCGCTCCTCTATAACGGCGCCGAGGCGCGGAAGGCCGCCTATGACAGCGGCACGGTCATCGCGGTCGAGGGCTATGTCGACGTGATCCAGATGGTCGCGGCCGGCTTCCCGCACACCGTCGCCCCGCTCGGCACGGCGCTGACCGAGCGCCAGATGCAGATCCTCTGGCGGATGGCCGACGAGCCGATCCTCTGCTTCGACGGCGACAATGCCGGCCGCCGCGCCGCCTACCGCGCCGCCGAGCTCGCCCTGCCTCTCCTCGAACCGGGGAGGAGCCTCCGCTTCGCCCTCCTTCCCGAGGGCCAGGACCCCGACGATCTCGTCCGCGCCGGCGGCCACGATGCGGTCGCCGCGGTGCTCGCCGGCGCGCGGCCGCTGGTCGAACTCCTGTGGATGCGCGAGACCGAGGCCGGCGTCTTCGACACGCCCGAGCGCCGCGCCGCGCTCGAGGCAAGGCTGCGCGAACTCGCCCGCGCCATTGCCGACGAAAGCGTGCGCCGGCATTACCTGCAGGCCTTCACCGAGCGCGTCGCCGGCTTCTTCGGGAGCGAGGGCAGGGACGACCGCCGACCGCCGGGCCGCACCCGGCCGCGCCGCGGCGAGTTCCGCCAGGGCGCCGGCAGCTTCCGCCGCGACCCCCCCGACCTCCGCCATCCGACCGCGGTCTCGGAGCGACTCCGCCGCTCGCTCCGCCATTCCCGGTCCGCCCCGCCGCTCCGCGAGACTGTCCTGGTGATGACGCTCGTCAACCATCCCGGCCTCATCGCCGACCGCCTCGACGAGTTCGCCCACCTCGAATTGTCGCACCCGGACCTCGACGGCCTGCGGAGCGCCGTCCTCGACCTCCTCGCGCATGGCGATGGCGAGGCCGCCAACCTCCGCGAAACCCTGGAATCCGGGCGTTTTGCCCCGCTGATCCGGCGGCTCGACCGGGAACTCGGCGCCCTCGGCCTGTGGCCGGCTTTGCCCGGCGCCGACGACCGCGACGCGGCGGAAGGCTGGGCGCAGGCTTTGACCTTGCACCGGCGCCAGCGGACGTTACATAAGGACCTCAAGGAAGCCGAGGCCGCCCTCGCCCGGGACCCGAACGAGGCAAGCCTCGCACGTCTTGTCGACATTCAGAGACAGATGGCGAGCACGGAAGGCACCGAGGCGCTGGTCGAGGGGTTCGGAAGCGCGGGACGGGAGCGGCGGGTGCTGTGAGCGGGGCCGGCAGGGTTAAGCGGGCCTTAAGCCGGCAACGCTAGGAATCATCAAGGGGAATCGGCACCGGCGCAAAAATCGGGCGCCGGAAGGCGGAACTGAAACCGGTCACGGACATATCATTTCGGCGGCGCCCCCGAGCGACAGGGGTTCCGCCCGGCGGAGAGCATCTTATGGCAACCAAGGTCCAGGAAAACGAAGAAGCGCCGGAGGCCCAGGCCGAGACGGCCGACGGCCCGCTCCTCGATCTTTCCGACGCCGCGGTCAAGAAGATGATCAAGGTCGCCAAGAAGCGCGGCTACGTCACCTATGAGGAGCTGAACGGGGTCCTGCCCTCCGACGTCAATTCCTCCGACACGATCGAGGACGTGCTCGGCCAGCTCTCCGAGATGGGCATCAACGTCATCGAGACCGACGAGGTCGAGGAGGCGGAGGAGGCCGAGGACGAGCCGGAGGGCGGCGAGCTGACCGAGGCCGCCTCGACCGCGGTCGCCAAGCCGGCGCGCGAGCCGACCGACCGCACCGACGATCCGGTCCGCATGTATCTGCGCGAAATGGGCTCGGTCGAGTTGCTCTCCCGCGAGGGCGAGATCGCCATCGCCAAGCGCATCGAGGCCGGCCGCGAGACGATGATCGCGGGGCTCTGCGAATCGCCGCTCACCTTCCAGGCGATCATCATCTGGCGCGACGAGCTGAACGCCGGGAAGATTCTCCTCCGCGACATCATCGACCTCGAAGCCACCTATGCCGGTCCCGACGCCAAGATCGTCCCCGGCGTTCCGGGCGTGCCGGCGAGCGAGACCGAGGCGCAGCATGCGCGCGAGGCCAAGGCCGCCGCCGCCGCCAGCCGTCCGGCGCCGCCGCCGCTTGCCGAGGGCGAGGAGGTCGACGAGGTCGAGGCCGAGCGCGCCCGCCTTGCCGCGGAAGAGGACGACGAGGACGAGTTCGAGAACGCGATGTCGCTGGCCGCCATGGAGGCCGAGCTGAAGGAGGGCGTCGTCGCCACCTTCGACAACATCGCCGACCTCTACAAGAAGCTCCGTCGCCTGCAGGACCAGGACGTCGAGTTCAAGCTGAAGAACACCTCGCTCTCCCCCTCCCAGGAGCGCCGCTACAAGAAGCTGAAGGAGGAGATCGTCGCGGCGGTGAAGTCCTTGTCGCTCAACCAGAACCGCATCGATGCGCTGGTCGAGCAGCTCTACGACATCAACAAGCGCCTGATCGGCTACGAAGGCCGGCTGCTCCGCCTTGCCGAATCCCACCGCGTCGGCCGCGAGGATTTCCTCAAGGAATACCAGGGGGCCGAGCTCGACCCGAACTGGCTCCGCCGCATCTCCAACCTCTCCGGCCGCGGCTGGAAGGAATTCGTCGCCAAGGACAAGGAGCGCATCAAGGATTTCCGGAAGGAGATCCAGACGCTCGCCACCGAAACCGGCCTCGAGCCGACCGAGTTCCGCCGCATCGTCCACATGGTGCAGAAGGGCGAGCGCGAGGCCCGCCAAGCGAAGAAGGAGATGGTCGAGGCGAACCTCCGCCTGGTCATCTCGATCGCCAAGAAATATACGAACCGCGGCCTGCAGTTCCTCGACCTCATCCAGGAAGGCAACATTGGCCTCATGAAGGCGGTCGACAAGTTCGAGTACCGCCGCGGCTACAAATTCTCGACCTATGCCACCTGGTGGATCAGGCAGGCGATCACGCGCTCGATCGCCGATCAGGCGCGCACGATCCGCATCCCCGTCCACATGATCGAGACGATCAACAAGATCGTCCGCACCAGCCGCCAGATGCTCCACGAGATCGGCCGCGAGCCGACCCCGGAGGAACTTGCCGAGAAGCTCGCCATGCCGCTCGAGAAGGTCCGCAAGGTCCTCAAGATCGCCAAGGAGCCGATCAGCCTCGAGACGCCGATCGGCGACGAGGAGGACAGCCACCTCGGCGATTTCATCGAGGACAAGAACGCGATCCTGCCGATCGACGCGGCGATCCAGTCGAACCTCCGCGAGACGACGACCCGTGTCCTCGCCTCGCTCACCCCGCGCGAGGAACGCGTTCTCCGCATGCGCTTCGGCATCGGCATGAACACCGACCATACGCTCGAAGAAGTCGGCCAGCAGTTCAGCGTCACCCGCGAACGCATCCGCCAGATCGAAGCGAAGGCGCTGCGGAAATTGAAGCATCCGTCGCGCAGTCGCAAACTGCGTTCATTCCTCGACAACTAGCCGAAGCAATCCGGCTCAGCCGGATTGCGCGGCGCCTTCCTTCAACGCGCGGCGCCGCGTCGAAACGGTGGGCGCGTCTGGCCAGTGCCGCCCCCCAGCACGTCATGGCCGGCCTTGTGCCGGCCATCCACGTCTTGTTCTGCCAAGTCGTGTTCGCGTGGATGCCCGGGTCAGGCCCGGGCATGACGTGGTGCGTTGGGGCTGTCAGAGCAAAGGGCTGACATCACCCGGCCCAAGCCCGGCGTGGGCACCGGAGACACAAAAATACTTATCCCCGCTCGCCGAACCTCGGCGACAATGATCGCGTCCTCGCTCGGGAAGGGGCGCCAACCGGTGGCGACCAGTTTGCGGAGCGAGCCCTGCCCCGGACGCTCCGGGGTAGGACCCGGAGCGATCCGGGAGACGTGGCGCCGCGGCTGCCTCCTCGGAGGCGCCGGCCGGGGTGACCTGGCCGGCGGGACTCGCAGTCCCGTGCCCCGGCCGGCGCTCGCAAGTAGCCCGCCGGCACTACGACCGGCTGTGGGTTCTGCCCACCGTAAACGGCGCGCGCGCTGCGCGCCGCGGAGAGCGAAAGCGGTAGGCCGGAAGCAGCCACTGGCGGGTGCTCGGTGAGCGCCCCATCAGACTACCCGGCATGGCACTCTTCGAGCGCCCGCCACCCCTTCGCTTGTTGCGCGAAGGCGAGACGTGAGGAGGAGGGGAACGCGGCTCATCCCCCGGCGCATCAAGGCGCGCGGGATCGCGGCGGCGCGCCCGGAGCCCGCCGCTAGACCCGGTTCTCGCGGATCTGCATCACCTCGAAGACGAGGCCGCCCGGCGAGCGGCAGAAGGCGATCCGGCGGGTGCCCACCCCCGCGTCGATCTCGGTCGGCGGGATCAACACCTCCGTGCCGAGCGCAACCAGGCGGGCAAGCTCGGCGTCGACGTCGGCCACCTCGAACACCGCGTGCGTCAGCCCGTTGGCGAGCGGCGTCCCGAGCCTGTCCTCGAACACGGTCTTCGGGGTCAGGAACACGCGCGTCCCGGCGAAGTCGAGGAGGGCATATTCGAAGACGCCGTC
>DASRGK010000114.1:0-56374 GCA_035651055.1 Bauldia sp. | reverse complement strand
CTCCGGCCGGACAACCGCATCCGCCACTTCGATTTCAGCCGGGAGGAACTGGCGCGCTCGTTCGACCGGTCGCTGCAGAAGCTCGGCGTCGACCATGTCGACGTACTGCTCCTGCACCGCCCGGACTACCTGATGGAGCCGGCGGAGACCGCCGCGGTGCTCGATGAATTCGTCGCCAAGGGCAAGACGAAGTACGTCGGCGTCTCGAATTTCAGTCCGTCCCGGTTCGAGCTGCTGTCGGCGCACATGAAGTCGCCGCTGGTCACCAACCAGGTCGAGTTTTCCCCGAGGCATCTGGCCCCGATCAGCAACGGCACGTTCGACTTCGCCATGCGCGTCGGCCACGTGCCGATGATCTGGTCGCCGGTCGGCGGCGGTGCGCTGTTCAACGCTACCGACGACCGAACCATCCGAATCCACAATCGCCTGGCGGCAATCGCCGAGCGGACCCAGCGCCGGGGGGGCGCGTTCGAGGCGGCCATCGCCTTCGTCGCCCGGCATCCGGCGCGCGGCGTCCCGATCATCGGCTCGGGCAAGCGCGAGCGGATCGAGGACGCGATCCGCGCCGTCAACAATCCGCTCGATCGCCAGGACTGGTACGAGGTGGTCGGCGAAACCAACGAGCTGCTCGAGATTTGAGCAAGGAACAGACCGGCCCCGTCCAGACGGCGCAGCGGCTGGCGCGCCGCGAGCTGCCGAAGCGTTTCTACAAGCACGTCGCGGTGCGCGGGGAGGGCGATGCCTTCGCCGTTACGCTCGACGGGCGCCCGGCGCGCACGCCGCTGAAGCGAAAGCTGGCCGCGCCATCCGTCCGGCTGGCCGAGGCCATCGCGCGCGAATGGGACGCGCAATCGGTCAGGATCGATCCGGCGACGATGCCGCTGACCCGTATCGTCAATGCCGCCATCGACAGCGTCGCCGACAACCCCGATGCCGTGCGCGGGGAGATCGTCAAATACGCCGGCAGCGATCTCCTCTGCTACCGCGCCGAAGGGCCGGCAGAGCTGGTGGCGATCGAAGAGGAGGCGTGGGGACCGCTCCTCGCCTTCGCCCGCGACCGACTCGATGCCCGGTTGCGGGTGGCGAGCGGGATCGTCCATGCCATGCAGCGGCCCGAGGCGATCGCCGCCATCGCGAGGGCGGTCGCAGCCTTCGATCCGCTCGAACTGACGGCCGTTTCGGTCATCACCACGATCACCGGATCGGCGATCATCGCGCTAGCCATCGCCCTGGGCGGGATCGACGCCGACGCAGGGTGGAAAGCGGCGCATGTCGACGAAGACTGGCAGATGCGCCAATGGGGGGAGGACAGCATGGCCATGCGGCGGCGCGCGGCGCGCAGGCTCGAATATGACGCGGCAGCCTTCATTCTCCGCGAGATGCGGGGGGACGGACGATGAAGGAGATTCTGGCGGAGCTCGAGGCACGCCGGGCAAAGGCGCGCGCCGGCGGCGGCGCAAGGCGGGTCGCCGAACAGCACAAGCGCGGCAAACTCACCGCGCGCGAGCGGCTCGACGTTCTCCTCGACGAAGGCTCGTTCGAGGAATTCGACATGTTCGTCGAGCACCGCGCGACCGAATTCGGCATGGCCGAGCAGCGGATCGCGGGCGATGGCGTCGTCACCGGCTGGGGCCGGGTGAACGGCCGGCCGGTCTTTGTCTTCGCCAAGGACTTCACCGTCTTCGGCGGTTCCCTCTCCGAGGCGCATGCCGAGAAGATCCAGAAGGTGCAGGACATGGCGCTCCGGAACGGCGCGCCGATCATCGGGCTTTACGACGCCGGCGGCGCCCGCATCCAGGAGGGTGTGGCGGCGCTTGGCGGCTACGCCGAGGTCTTCCAGCGGAACGTCCTTGCCTCCGGGGTGATCCCGCAGATCTCGCTGATCATGGGACCCTGCGCCGGCGGCGACGTCTATTCGCCGGCGATGACCGACTTCATCTTCATGGTGCGCGACACGAGCTACATGTTCGTCACCGGGCCGGACGTCGTCAGAACGGTGACCAACGAGACGGTGACGCCGGAACAGCTGGGTGGCGCCGAGGTGCACACGACGCGCTCGGGCGTAGCCGACGGGGCGTTCGAGAACGACGTCGAGGCGCTCCTCGAAATGCGCCGGCTCATCGATTTCCTGCCGGCGAGCAACCGCTCGGCGGCGCCGGAGCGGATCTCCGCCGACCCGCCCGACCGCATCGACGATTCGCTCGACCGGCTGATCCCGGACAGCGCCAACAAGCCTTACGACATCAAGCAGCTCATCCTGAAGGTCGTCGACGAGAGCGATTTCTTCGAGACCGGCGCGGCCTATGCCGGGAATATCGTCACCGGGTTCGGCCGAATCGGAGGGAGGACGGTCGGAATCGTCGCCAACCAGCCGATGGTGCTGGCAGGCGTGCTCGATGCGGATGCTTCGCGCAAGGCGGCGCGGTTTGTCCGTTTCTGCGATTGCTTCAACCTTCCGCTGGTCACCTTCGTCGACGTGCCCGGCTTCCTGCCGGGGACGGCGCAGGAATATGGCGGGCTGATCAAGCATGGCGCGAAGCTTCTCTTCGCCTATGCGGAAGCGACCGTTCCCAAGGTGACGGTGATCACGCGGAAGGCCTATGGCGGGGCCTACGACGTGATGGCGTCGAAGCACCTCCGCGGCGACATCAACTACGCCTGGCCGACTGCCGAGATTGCGGTGATGGGGGCGAAGGGCGCGGTCGAGATCATCTACCGCAAGGAGGCGGGTGATCCGGCCAGGATCGCCGAGCGGACGGCGGAATACGAGGCGCGGTTCATGTCGCCGTTCGTGGCCGCCGAGCGCGGCTACATCGACGACGTGATCATGCCGCATTCGACCCGCCGGCGGGTGGCGCGGGCGCTCGATCTTCTCCGCGGCAAGGAACTCGCCAATCCGTGGAAGAAGCACGACAACATTCCGCTTTGAGAAGACGCTCCCGGCACCCTGGTTAAGGCCGCGTTTCCCAGCCGCCTCAAACGTTCCTTAGCGTTTCGGTGGTAGCCGGTCATTCCCGAACCTTCCTGGGAGGCTGGCCCATGACGACAAGCGACGTGTTGGCCCGCGTCAAGCGGACCGGCAAAATCACCGCGGACGATGCGCTGGAAGTCCGGCGCGCGGTCTATGGCAGCGACGCGGCGATCAACCGTCTCGAAATCGAGGCGATGCTCGAGATCGACGCGGCGGCAACCGTGGTCGATCCGGAATGGACTGCCCTTGTCAGCGAGGCGGGATCGGACTTCCTCGTCTTCCAGGAACCGCCGGAAGGCTACCTCAGCAAGGAAAACGCCGATTGGCTGACCGCCCACATCTCCGCTGACGGCACGATCCGCACGCCGCGCATGCTGGAAATGATGGTCCACGCCATGGAAAGGGCGAGGACGGCGCCATGCACGCTGGCCGCCCTCGCTCTGGCTCAGGTGAAGCTTGCGGTCGTCGAGGGGCGCGGACCGCTCGCCGGCTCGGTGAAGCAGGGAACGATCGGCGGCGCAGAGGTCGAGATGCTCCGGCGCATTCTCTATGCCGGCGCCGGCGAAAAGGGGATCGCGATTTCGCGCGAGGAAGCTGAGGTTCTGCTCGACCTCAACGACACGCTTGCCGGCGGACCGCACGATCCGGCCTGGGACGATCTCTTCGTCAAGGCCATGGCGAATTTCATGATGGCGGCTTCGGGCTACCGGTCGCCCAGCCGCGAGGTGGCGCTTGAGCGGTCGCAGTGGCTGGATGCCCCGAATCGCGGCGTCGGCGGTTTCCTCGGGCGCATGCTGGCGGGTGGGGCGAACAGCATCCTGGCGGCCTATCGCACCGATCCCGATGCCGAGATCGCCGCGCATAACGCCGAGCGCGACGCCGATATCGCCGCGAACGCGGCGGTGACGGCCGGCGAAGCGGAGTGGCTTGCCAGTCGCCTTGGCCGCGACGGAAGAATGCAGGAGAACGAGAAGGCGCTGCTCCGCTTCATCCGTGACGAAGCGCCCTCGATCCATCCGTCGCTGCAGGCGCTGATCGCCAGGGCGGCGTAGAAGGCGCTCGACGGAAAGGAGAACGCCGGCGCCCGAGGCGCCGGCGACCGGCAGGAAACCCTGCAGGAAGAGAAGTTGACCGAGGGTTGCGCTGATATAGCCTGGCTTCAGCCCGTCCGCGGTCGCCGGCGACGGCTTCAAGTCGAACGATCGAGGTGAAGTTCCCGGCGGCGCCGGGCGGGGCGACCGCGGCGGTGGTCATTGCTGCGGCTCTGCCTTGCTCGGCTGTCGGCGGACCTTCAATCCGTTCACCGCGTCCGATTCGGCCTGGCGCAGGAGCTTCAGGAACGCCGCGCGGGCGCCTTCCTTGTCGCCGCGCTTGATCGCTTCGACGATCGCGGCGTGGTCGGGCAGAAAGGCGGAAAGCGGCGGGCGGGCGTCACG
The DNA here is from genome assembly GCA_035651055.1 of Bauldia sp. GTDB lineage: Bacteria > Pseudomonadota > Alphaproteobacteria > Rhizobiales > Kaistiaceae > JAFKKF01. Next base: position 51,967 of record DASRGK010000114.1, on the reverse strand, counting down.
CTGGATGCTGAAGGCGGCGGTCAGCGACGTCGCGATAGCGGGCGCGAAGGCGGCGAGGAATTCGTTGCCCGAGCCGGCGAGGATGGCCTGATGCAGGGCGACGTCCGCCGTGATCGATTCCGGGCTCGTCGGGTCGGTGTTCGCCATCCAGCTCAACGCCCGCTCGATTTCGGCAAGCACTTCGCCATGCGCACGCTCCGCCGCGAGAGCGGCGGCTTCCGGCTCGATGATCCGGCGGGCTTCGAACAGGCTGCGGACGAAGCCGGCGTTGGGGATATTGCCGAGCTGCCAGATCAGAACATCCGGATCGAGACGGCTCCATTCGTGGCGGGGGCGCACGACCGTGCCGCGGCGCGGACGCGAATCAACCAGACCCTTGCCGCTCAGCAGCTTGATTGCCTCGCGCACGGATAGACGCGAGACAGAGAATTCCTGGGCAAGCTGATTGAGATTGGGGAGGACGCTGCCCGGGCGGAAATCGCCGGTGACGATGCGCCTGCCGATACGCTCCGCAGCCGAATAAGCGAGCGGTCGCGCCGATATTCCCGCCACTACGTTCCCTCCGCGGCCCTATTCAGTGTATTGATCAGATGATTGAAGCCGTGCGTCAAGTCAGACGCTGATCTGCGACACCAAGACCGGTTCGGCTCGTCGGCAGCGCAACATCCGACTAGATTGCGCCGAAGGCGGAGGCGCCGTTGGACGCGAACGAAATCCTTGCCGGCCTTGGTCTGGCAACCGCCAGCGGCTTCCTGATCGGCCTCGAGCGAGGCTGGCGCAAACGCGAAGAATCGGAGGGCGACCGAACCGCGGGCCTCCGCACCTTCACGCTTATCGGCCTTTCCGGCGGGCTCTGGGCCGCGCTCGTGCCGGCGCTCGGGCCGGTTCCGCTGGCGGCGGGATTTCTGGCCATGGCGGCAATCGTCGGGTTCTTCCGCTGGAAGGAGGCCGAGCGCGAGGGGACGGTCGGGGCGACCACCATGGTCGCCGCATGCCTTACCTTTGCCATCGGGGCCTATGCCGTTGTCGGCGACCGCGGCGCAGCAGCCGCTGCGGCGGTGGCGACCGCGGCGCTTCTGGCGGCGAAGGGCTGGCTGCATGACTGGCTGCGGGCCATCTCCTGGGAGGAGCTGCGCGCCACGCTGGTTCTGCTGGCGATGAGCTTCATCCTGCTTCCGGTTCTGCCCGACGCGGCGTTCGGTCCCTACGACGCGCTCAACCCGCGCAGCCTCTGGCAGATGACGATTGCCATCGCCGGCGTCTCCTTCATCGGGTACATCGCCGTCAAGGTCGGCGGTGCACGCACCGGCGCGCTGCTTGGCGGCATTGCCGGCGGCCTGGTCTCGTCGACGGCCGCAACGGTTGACTTCGCCCATCGCGCGCGGCGCCAGTCGGGGCTTGCGCGGCTGCAGCTCGCCGGCGCGCTGGCGGCGTCGGCCACCATGTTCGTCCGCGTCGGCGCGATCACCGCGCTCTTCGGACCGGCGCTGTTTGCCGGAATCGGCGCGGCGGTCGGGGTTGCCGCGGCCGTGCTGCTGGCGGCGGCCGTCCTCATAGGCGCTCCCTGGCGCGGCGACGAGGAAACTCCGGAGGCGCAGAAGGTACGCAACCCGTTTGACCTGCGGGTGGTGTTCGGCTTTGCCGCGATTCTGGCGGCGGTGATCGTCCTCTCCAAGTTTCTTCTCAGCCATTTCGGCGGGGAGGGCGGGATATTGCTCGGCGCCATCGGCGGGTTGGCCGACGTCGACGCGATCACGCTCTCCATGACCCAGGCGGGAAGCGCCGCAACCGCGCCACAGGCTGAACTCGCGATCCTCGTCGCCGTGACCGCGAATTCGGCGTCGAAATCGGCGATGGCGATCGGAATCGGCGGCTGGCGGTTCGGCGGCGCTTACGCGGCGCTGACCCTCCTGGCGCTGGCGGCCGGAGGCGCCGCGGCGCTGCTGACGGCGGCCTGAGGCGCTTTGACGGCGTCGCGGGTCCGGCTAGAACGGCGCCGATGTTTCAGAAGATCCTGATTGCCAATCGCGGTGAAATCGCGGTTCGCATCATGCGCACCGCGCGGCGTATGGGAATCGCAACCGTCGCGGTCTACTGCGACAGCGACCGCGATGCGCTCCATGTCGAGATGGCGGACGAGGCGGTGAACATCGGGCCGCCGCCCGCAGTGACCTCTTACCTCGTCATCCACAATATCATCGAGGCCTGCCGCAAGTCCGGCGCCGAAGCCGTGCATCCCGGTTACGGCTTCCTCTCCGAGCGTGCCGATTTCGCGGCCCGGCTGGAGGCGGAAGGCATCGCGTTCATCGGGCCCAATGCGAAGGCGATCGCGGCGCTCGGCGACAAGATCGCGTCGAAGAAGCTGGCGCTCGCCGCCGGCGTGCGCACGGTGCCCGGCCTTGCCGATGCCATCGCGGACGAGGCGGCAGCGGTCGCCGCGGCGGCGCAGGTCGGCCTGCCGGTGATGATCAAGGCGTCGGCCGGCGGCGGCGGCAAGGGCATGCGGATCGCGCGGAGCCTCGCCGAGGTCGGCGAGGCTTGGCGCCTGTCCCGCTCGGAAGCCAAAGCATCGTTCGGCGATGACCGCATCTTCATCGAGCGCTACATCGAGAATCCGCGGCACATCGAAGTGCAGGTGCTGGGCGACAAGCGCGGGCAGGTCATCCACCTCGGCGAGCGCGAATGCTCGATCCAGCGCCGGAACCAGAAGATCATCGAGGAAGCGCCGTCGCCGGCGGTCGACGCAGAACTGCGCGCGGAGATGGGAAGGCAGGCCGTCGCCCTCGCGAACGCGGTCGGCTACGATTCGGCGGGAACGGTCGAGTTCGTCTTCGGCGAGGATCGGCAGTTCTATTTCCTCGAAATGAACACGCGCCTCCAGGTCGAGCATCCGGTCACCGAGTTCGTCACCGGACTCGATCTGGTCGAGGAGATGATCCGGATTGCCGCGGGCGAGCCGCTCCGCTTCGGCCAGGCGGACGTGAAGCTCGATGGATGGGCGATCGAGGCCCGGCTTTGTGCCGAAGATCCGGTGCGGGATTTTCTTCCCTCGATCGGGCGGCTCGACCGCCTGCAGCTACCGCCGGCCGGTCATTTCGACCACGCCGAGCTGCGCATCGACAGCGGCGTGGTCGAGGGGTCCGAAATATCGATCCATTTCGACTCGCTGCTTGCCAAGGTGATCGTTCATGCACCCAACCGCCGTGCGGCGACCGAAGCGATGCGCGCCGCACTGGACGGCGTCGTGGTCGACGGAATTTTGCATAACGCTTCGTTCCTCTCTGCGCTGATGGCCCATCCGCGCTGGGCGGAGGCGCGCCTGTCTGCCGGTTTCCTCCGCGAGGAGTACCCGGACGGGTTTCGTGCTCTCGCTCCCTCCGGCACGGAGGCGACCTCGCTCGCCGCGATCGCCGCGGCGATCGACCTGCGCCGGAACGGGCACAGTCCGGGGATGCAGCGGCGCGTCGTCCGGCTTGGCGACATACGCGTTGAGGTCGAGATCGCCGCCCGCGGCGAGGGTGACTACGTCGCCGTCATCGCCGGGCGCGAGATCAGCCTGCGCTCCGGCTGGCGGCCGGGTGGCGTGCTGTGGTCGGGCTATGTCGACGGCGCCGGGATGACCGTCCAGGTGCGGCCGATAACGGCCGGCATCCGGCTCGATTGGCGGGGGATCAGCGTCCCGGCCCGGGTAATGACGCCGCGCGTCGCCGAACTCGACGCGCTGATGCCGAAGAAGGCCGCGAACAATTCGTCGAAGGCGCTCCGTTGCCCGATGCCGGGCCTCCTCACCGCGATCCATGTCGGCGCCGGCCAGAAAGTCGGGGCGGGTCAGTCGCTGGCGATCGTCGAGGCGATGAAGATGGCGAATGTGCTGCGCGCCGACCATGATGCCACGGTCGCCCGGATCGTTGCGCGGCAAGGCGACATTCTGCCGGTCGGTGCCGTGATCCTGGAGTTCGAGTAGGCTGAACGCCGCCGCGCGTTCCGGAGCGGGGATGGAGGAAGCGATGCACATTGCCCAGATCAATGTGGGACGACTGCTTGCGCCGATCGACGATCCGCGCATCGCGGATTTTCGCAACAACCTCGAATCGATCAATGCGCTGGCCGAGACCAGCCCCGGCTTCGTCTGGCGGTTGAAGGACGATGGCGGCAACGCCACGACGCTCCGTGCCTTCGAGGATCCCACGATCCTGCTCAACATGTCGGTATGGGAGTCGCCGGAGGCGCTCTACGCCTTCACCTACAACACGATGCACCGACGATTCGTGCAGCGGCGGAAGGAGTGGTTCGAGCTGTTTGGCCTGCCCTATCTGGCACTGTGGTGGATCGCCGACGACCACACTCCGGCAATGCCGGAAGGAAGGGAGCGGCTGGAGCATCTCCAGCGCTTCGGCCCGACCGCCTATGCGTTCAATTTCAAGAAGCTCTTTCCGCCCGCCCTTGACGCGAAGCCCCTGGGCGAGCCGGGCGCGACGGATCGCGGTCCCTACAGGCTCTGCGGCTGATGGCCAGCCGCGCCGTCCATTTGGTCGTGCGCGGGCACGTGCAAGGCGTCGGCTTTCGCGCCTTTGTCGAGCGCGAAGCCGTGGCGCGGCGGCTCGCCGGCTGGGTGCGCAACCGGCGCGAGGGTACGGTGGAGGCGGTCTTCATCGGGCCCGCGGCCGCCATTGACTCGATGCTGGCGGCCTGCCGGCAGGGCCCGCCCGCCGCGTCGGTGGCCGCAGTCGAAACGGCCGACTATACCGGGCCGCCGCTCTTTGGTTTCGGCGTGGTGAGCACACCGGCGCGCGATTGAAGAGAGGCGGCGCGCCGGTCCCTGGGGGGCGCCCAACCGTTCCGCGAGATTGGACTTGACAGCCGCAAGCCCCGTATGTGCTTTGCGGCCTTCGCTTTACCCGGAATCCGGCACCTCATGCACCGCTATCGCACGCATACCTGCGGCCAGCTCCGCACGAACGAAATCGGCCAGACCGTCCGCCTGTCCGGCTGGGTGCACCGCGTGCGCGACCATGGCGGCCTGCTCTTCGTCGACCTCCGCGACCATTACGGGATGACGCAGGTCGTCGCCGACCCGGATTCGCCGGCCTTCAAGGTCGTCGAGACGCTTCGCTCGGAATGGGTCGTGCGCGTCGACGGCAAGGTGCGCGAGCGGCCGGAAGGCACGGTCAACAACGAACTGCCCACCGGCCAGATCGAGGTCTTCGCCGACTCGGTGGAAGTGCTCTCGGCGGCGAGCGAACTGCCGGTGCCGGTGTTTGGCGACCAGGAATATCCCGAGGAGACGCGGCTCCGCTATCGGTTCCTCGACCTCCGCCGCGACAAGCTCCACGCCAACGTCATGAAGCGCGGCGCCATCATCAATTCGCTCCGCCGCCGCATGATCGAGTCCGGCTTCTTCGAGTTCCAGACGCCGATCCTGACCGCGTCGTCGCCCGAGGGCGCGCGCGACTTCCTCGTGCCGTCGCGCCTCCATCCCGGCAAGTTCTACGCGCTGCCGCAGGCGCCGCAGCAGTTCAAGCAGCTCATCATGATCGCGGGCTTCGACCGCTACTTCCAGATCGCGCCCTGCTTCCGCGACGAGGACCCGCGCGCCGACCGCTCTCCCGGCGAATTCTACCAGCTCGATATCGAGATGAGCTTCGTCGAGCAGGAAGACGTGTTCCAGGCGGTCGAGCCGGTGATCCGCGGCGTCTTCGAGGAGTTCGGCGGCGGCAAGCCGGTGACGCAGCATTTCCCGCGCATCACCTACGCCGATTCGATCCGCAAGTACGGCAGCGACAAGCCGGACCTGCGCAACCCGATCGAGATGGCCGACGTCACCGCCCATTTCCGCGATTCCGGCTTCAAGGTCTTCGCCAGCCAGATCGCCGCCGATCCCAAGGTCGAGGTCTGGGCGATCCCGGCCAGGACTGGCGGCAACCGTGCCTTCTGCGACCGTATGAACGGCTGGGCGCAGACCGAAGGCCAGCCCGGCCTCGGCTACATCTTCTTCCGCGATGACGGGGAGGGCGCCGGCCCGATCGCCAAGAACATCGGCCCCGAGCGGACCGAAGCGCTGCGCCAGCAGCTTCTCCTGGGCGACGGCGATGCTGTCTTCTTCGTTTGCGGCGTGCCCGCGAAGTTCCATCCGTTTGCCGGCGCCGCCCGGACCCGGATCGGCCGCGAGCTCAATCTCATCGACGAGAACCGCTTCGCCTTCTGCTGGATCGTCGACTTTCCGATGTTCGAATGGAACGAGGACGAGAAGAAGATCGACTTCTCGCACAACCCGTTCTCGATGCCGAACTACCCGAAGGACAAGTTCCTCGCGCTCGACCCCGCCGACCGGGACACCATCCTGTCGATCAAGGCGATCCAGTACGACATCGTCTGCAACGGCGTCGAGCTGTCGTCGGGCGCGATCCGCAATCACCTGCCCGAGATCATGCGGAAGGCCTTCGCGATCGCCGGCCACGACGAGAAGGCGCTGGAGACGAAGTTTGGCGGCATGCTTCGCGCTCTGCAATATGGCGCCCCGCCGCACGGCGGCATCGCGCCGGGCGTCGACCGCATCGTGATGCTGCTCTGCGGCGAGGAGAACCTCCGCGAGGTCATCCTCTTCCCGATGAACCAGCGCGCCGAGGACCTGCTGATGGGCGCGCCGTCCGAGGTCACGCCGAAACAGCTGCGCGAGCTGAATATCCGGATCGTGCCGCCGGGCTGACCCGGCGGCGTCCAGCCCTCGGAAGCGCCGTTATTGCGGCGCGGGCGCCGGCGCCTTCGGCGGCTCCACCGGCCCTTCCTCGGCGGTGATCGCGAGGTTGAGGAGGCCGGGCAGGGAGGCCGGATCGGTCTCGGCGGCCTGCGCCAGCGCCGGCAGGCCGACCGGCGCCGCCGGGAGCATCGTCAGGATGAGCGAGCCTTGCGTGGCGATGAACGTCTTCATCGCCGGGGCGAGCTTGCCGAGAATGCCCGACTGCCGGATGATCGCCATGACCGTCGGATCGTCGATCGGCGACATGGTGAGAAGGAAGGGCAGGGCGTCGGCGAACTGGGCGCGGAACTTCTCCGGCGGCACCTTCATCTTCTCGGCGAGCAGGCCCAGTCCCTTGCCGACGATCGACTCGTCCGTGAGCTTGATTTTGGCGCTGATAAGCGAGAGGTCGGCGGCGCCGGTCGGGTTGTCGAAGTGCTCGAGTAGGTCGCGGGTGATGCCGCCGATCTTCGCCGAGGCGGTGATGCTGCCCATCCCCTGCAGCCCGAAATGCAGGTCGTCGACCGCCATTTCGTTCTTCGATTCATCCCACGCGTATTTCAGCCGGTAGTCGGCGAGCAGCTTGTCGTAGCCGAGCTTGCGAAAGGTAGCGCGTGCGTCGGGCTTCATCGCCGCGACCGGCACTTCGAGGCCGCTCACCGCGGCCGAGACCGAGAGCGGCAAGGGGCCGAGATAGTCCTTCATGTCGACCCGCGCCGATTCCAGCGCGAAATGCGGGATGTCGGCGGTGGCGATGTCGATCGCCTTTGCCTCGGCGAAGCCGATCTTCGGGAAGAGCGACATCATGCCCGAACCGTCGCCCGACGCTATGCGGCCGGTGACCGCCAAGATGTCGGCAAAGGTCGGGAAGACGATGCCGCCAACCGCGATCCGGCCGATGTTGATCGCGCCTTCCCCGGCGACCGCGCCGTGCAGCCCGTCGAGTCCGATCTCGCCGAGACCGTCGCTCGACAGATCGCTGACGTGGAATCCGTCGAGCGTGAAGCGGTCGATGCCGGTCGCCTGGATGGCGACGCCTTCGACCGCGAACTTGCCGACGCCGAACGCCGAGAGCATCGCCGGCAGCGCGCGGAAGCCCAGTTCGCCGATCGCCTCGGCCTGCTGCTCCGGGTGGCGCATACCGATCATCACCTCGTCGAGGAAGCCGGCGAAGCTTTCGCTCGGCTGGCGCAGGCGGAAGTTCTCCATCCTCACCGACTTGATGCCGACCGTCGCCCCGGGCACGTCCATCTTGATGTCGCTATAGACGCCGGAGCCGAGCGAGGTCTGCCACTTCATGTCGCCGCGCCCGTCGGCATAGAAGTCGGGATCAAAGACACGGATGAATGCGCCGAGGTCGATGTCGCGGCTTTCGACGCCGCCGACGTTCATCGTGACGAGGCCCTCCGGCGACGGCGCCTCGAGCCGGAGCGGGCCGGCCTTTACCAGAGCGATCTTGCCGTCGGCGATCGGTCCCAGCTCGAAATTCTCGTAGGCGACCCGGCTTCGCACGTCGCCCATCTGTTCGAGAACGGTGAGGTTGCCGATGCGGCCGCCGCCGAGCTTCACCTTGAGCAGCCCGGCATAGATACGCATCATCGAGGTGAACGGCTTGTCCGCGTCGTAGCCCGGCCCCTGCAGCGTCGGGAAGCTGACATCGCTGAGCGAGACGTCGTCGACCGCGACCTTGGCGACGCCGGCATCGGCAGTGACGCCGTTCGCCGTGAAGCCCTTGGCGGCGAAGCCGCCGCCGGCGAGCGGTGCGTAACCGGAAAGCGTGATCTTCTCGACCTCCAGTCCGACGCCGCTCTCGTTCTCCGCCGAGACGCTGAGCCCGGTCAGTGTCGCCTTCTCGGTTGCCGGATCGTAGGTGAGATCCTTGAAGCTCGCCTTCCAGGAAGGTGAGGCGTCGATGTCGGCGACAAAGCCGCGGAGCGCCGCTTCGCCCGGCTCCTCGGCGAAGGCCGGAACCGCGGCAAGCATCAGGACACCGCCGCAAAGTGCCGGCAGGCAACGTTTCACGAGCGTCATTGCAACACCTTCTGTCGGCGGGAAGCGGGCTCCGCCAGCGGAGCCCGCGCGCGCGGGACTAGTTATTGGCGGTAACGGTTGTGCCGAGAAGATCCGGCAGCGAGTCGGGTTCGTCGCCGATCGTGTCGAAGAGCGTGCCGAAAGGCACCGGTTGCTTCGGCTGCACCGAGATCGTGATCGATTTCGGGTCGTTGAGGAACGTGGTCGCCGCGGTCATCACGCTGTCGACGAAGGCCTGGTTCTGGATCGTGATCAGGAAGAAGCTGAGGCCGGCGGTGGCCTGCTGGATCGCGTCCTCCCGCTTGATCTCCTGGGTCTTCACCTGCATGTCGATCAGCCGCTCGACGAGGCCGGCATTGTCGAACCGGAGCGAGAACGAGTCGAGCTTGCCGGTCGACTGCACGTCCTTGACCTGCATCGCGCCAAGCTTGCGCAGCGAGACGCCGGCGAACTTGCCGGAGATGGTGAGCTTGCCGACATCGCTGATGTCGAGGGCGAAACGCTTCAGGTCGAGCGTGTCGGTGGCGTTCTCGTAGGTGCCCTCGACGCCGATATTGACCGTGAAGCCTGACGTATAGCCGAGCATCCCGAGATACGCGTTGGCGAGGAAGTTCTTCGAGAAGAACTCCGGCGGGAACTTCATCTGGTTGAGCGCGAGATTGAAGCCGGTCGGATTGGACTCGGCGTCGGAAGCGACGCCCAGACTGAACGATGCGATCGTCACCGGGACCGGAAAGCGGCGGCCGGAAACGGTGAGTGCCGTGATGTCGAGCTTCGAGAACGGCGAGACATGCGCCTTCGCCTTCACTTCGTCGGGCGAGGGGACGAGAGGATCGGTAGCCGTGAGCGTCTGCCAGGCGATTGTCTCGCCGCGCGTGGTGACGCTCGCCGGCCCGATGGTCATCGTCTTGGCGGTGAAGCCGCCCTTGTCGCGAAGCGCCGCGCCGGTAAAGACGATGCTCGGAATGACCGTGTGCTCGTCTTCTTTGGAGACGCTGAAGTTGGTGATGGTCATGTCGTCGCCGCTCGCCGTGGCGCTTTCATAGGTTGCCTTGACGCCTTCCTGGACGCCCGACGCAGCGGCGAGCGCGTCGGCGATTTGTTTTGCGTCGGCGGCGAAGGCCGGAACGCCGGCCATGAGGCCGGCGGCGACCACAATGCCGCGCAATGCAAGGCGCGGCAGATTGAATGACATGAAGGCCTCCTCAAAGGGGGGAATCGCGGCTGGGGCGGTTAGAGAAACCAGCGATTTGAGGCGGCATCTTGTCCACACTCGATGGCAAGCGCAAGACGCAGAAATCCGCCATTTTGAGGCAATCCACGTCCTTTCAGGCGACCTTGGCGGCGGGCCGGATGCGGGCGGGCCTCGGAATGGCGGCGAGCACCTTGGCGCCCGGCTCCATCGCCTCGACCAGGTCGATGAACGCGGTGGCCGGGAGCGGCTGCGAGAACAGGAAGCCCTGGGCCTGGTCGGCTCCGGCGTTCCGCAGGTAGTCGAGCTGGTCGAAAGTCTCGACCCCCTCGGCGATCACTTCCATTCCGAGGTCATGACCGAGGCGGATGAGCGAGTCGACGATCGGGCTCGCCGATCCCGGCTGTCCGATCGAGTCGATGAAGAGCTTGTCGATCTTGACGATGTTGACGCCGAGCTGCTGCAGGTAGGCGAGGCCGGCATGGCCGGTGCCGGCGTCGTCGAGCGCAACGCGCGCGCCCAGCGCCTGGATGCGGCGGATGATCGCCTGTGCGCGCTGGACGCTGGCGAGCGGCTGGCGCTCGGTGATCTCGAAGATGAGTTGCTGGAAGGAGATCTTCGAGTGCCCGAACAACGCCTCGACGTCGCGCACGGTGCGCAGGCTGACGAAGTGCGTGTGGAAGAGGTTGAAGCTGATTTTCAGATCCTTGTGCCGCCCGAACGTGTCCTCGAGGTCGCGGCGTGTCTGCTCCATGAGGTCTATCGTCATCGGCTTGATCAGGCCGGTCGCCTCGGCGTGGAGGATAAAGCCGCTCGGTGGGATTACCGTGCCGTCGGGCTTCCGCCAGCGCATCAGCACCTCGCAGCCGACGAGCCGGCCGGAGGCGATTTCGATGATCGGCTGGTAGTACGGGATGAACTCGTGGCGCTCGACGCCGCGGCGCAGTTCTGCGATCTCGCTCGGCGGTCCGCGGAGCACGTAAAGGAGAAGCGCAAGGATCAGGATGCCGAGGAGCGCGCCGCCGACATTGACGTAGACGAGGATGTTCCGGTTCTGCGCCGCGAAGATGGAGAGCGGCGCCGCGATCCGCATGCTGATCGGATAGCGCGCCGACCTTTCGACGGCGGCGACCAGTTCCCCGGAGGGAGGCGGCGCCGGGGCGGTCTCGGCGGGGACCCGGCCGACGACGGCACCATCGAGCATGGTCATCGTGCCCTGGGCGGCGTGCAGCATGCGCGGCAGCAGGTCCGGCACCACGACCTCGCTCGGCACGACCGTGGCAAGACCGCCTTCCGGGCCGTAAGTCCAGGTCAGCATCACGCCGACCCGGTCGCTCTCGCCGAGGTCGACCAGCTCGAGGCTGACGTTGCGGTTGCGGGTGGTGTAGGAACTGGACAGGGCCGAGAAGGACACGGCGTCGCCCATGTGATTGCAGATCATCTGGCCTTTCTGGCCGAGGATGCCCACCTCCTTCACCCGGAAATGCGCGTAGACCGCGCGCCGCATCAGGTCGAAGGCCCTCTCCTCGCATTTGGAGACGCCGAGAAGGGAGAGGTCGGTCAGCGTCCGCAGGCCGTCGTCGAGGGCGAGTTCGGCGCGCCCGATCGTCACCTTCGCCAGTTCGCTCAGGTCACGCTCTGCCTGGACGCGCGTGTTGTAGTCGATGAGCAGGTGCGCGCTGACCAGCGGCGCGCAAGCAAGCACCAGCCCGAGAACGCCGAGCAGGATACGACCGCGCCTTGTCCAGATGCCCGTCAAAACTTGAATCCGGTTTTAGGGCACCCTTGCCTGCGAAAGTAAAACCGGCCTTAAGCCGCAGGGTAAATTGCTCGTGGATGGCCGTTTCCCGGCTTGCTTTGGGCAAAATCCTTTACGGAACGGACGCCCGCCCCGCGGAACCAGGTCAGGCCTGCTGACCGACCAGAAAATCCCGCTTTCCGAGTTCGACGCCCACGTGCCGCATGATCGCGTAAGCGATCGTCACATGGAACGTGAAATTCGGGATGGCGTGCGTGAAGAGATAGTCCTTGCCGCGGAGGGTCCGCTGGCTGCCGCCGGAGGGCCAGGTCACGTCGCGGTCTTCGGCGCCGGCAAAGGCATCGCGGTCAAGGCCGGCCATGAAGTCGATCGTCTTGGCGATCCGCGCCTTCATCTCGTCGAAGGTCGCTTCGTTATCCTCGTATCGCGGAATCTCGGACTTCGCGAGTCGGGCCGACGCGCCTTTGGCGTTGTCGCTGGCGATCTGCACCTGCCGGCCGAGCGGCAGCATATCGGGATAGAGTCGGAGCCCCAGCATGACCGGGGCTTCGACCCGGTGCCTTGCCGCGTACGCTGCCGCCTTGTCGAGGTTGGCAGCAAGGGCGCGCAGCATCTGCGTGAAATACGGAACGGACGCGTCGTAAAGCGAGATTGGCATGATCACGAATCCTGGGTGAGGGAACGGGCGGCGACTGTATCCGCCGTCCTCCTTCCCGCAAGACCCGCGTGCCACTGGCCGGGACGCAGAACCCGCGTTACCGCTTCACCATCATGAAATAGTCGGGCCGGTTGGTCCAACGTCCGTCGTAGTACCACACCCGCATGTCGGCCGGCCGGCGCCGGCATTTCGGGCCCACGGTGCCGGTGATGTAGGCGGTCTGCGGACTGACGTAGATCGGCACGAAGGAACGGGCACCGGGGGTGACCGGGGTGATGAGCAGCGAGTCGGCGAAAGGCTTCCGACCGACGGTGACGAAGCGCGCCTGCGCGTAGCCGCGATAATTGCCATAGGTGATCTCGCACCAGGCGGCGCAGCGATAGACGCCGAGCTTCGCGCGCGGCGGCACGCGGACAAGTTCGCTGTAGGTGGCGCCCGGGCCGGTGCGCAGGGTGAAACCGCCGGTTGCGTAGCCCGAGCCGGCTTCGGCAACGCCGACGCCGAGACAGGTCGCTGCCGCCAGGACGATTGCGTGAAGGAAGCCGCGGAACATCGTTCTTCTCCGGACTGGATCGTCCCACCAATGCTCTGGATACCCCGGCGGTTCGGCCGAGGGCGTCGCAAACGCCTGCGAGGGTTAAGCGGGTGTGACGGGAGCGACCGGGGTGAGCGGCATCGGGCGCGGCCCTTTGCCTGCCGGCCGAGGACTCGCAATTCCGCAGCGGGGAGACCAGTATCGGCGGATGGTGATCGTCAACGACGCGGTCCGCAAGCGCTGGTCGGCGGAGTTCGCCGAACTCGGCATCGAGCGCGTCCGTTCGCAGGTCGTGCTCAAGCGGTGGCCGCCCGAGAAGATCACCTTCGCCCGCGAGTGGATACATCTCCAGGATGTAAAGACCTGGCAGACGAAGACGCCCGCGAGCGCGCCCGGCGCCAAAGTCGGGCTGGCGCGGCTCCGCATGAACAAGAAGGTCTGGGGCGCAATCGCCGGGATCATGTTCGGCGGCTTCGCGCTCGTTCGCATTCTCGCGCGCTTCAAGGGCGGCTTTTAGCCGGCGTTGTCGGCGGCCCCGGAACCAAGGCCGGCCTTTGACGTTCTTCCGCCACGGCGCAGGCAACTGGGCCGGCGCACCACGCAGATTTTCACGAATCCGGCGGAGTGATTAGCCATGCTTGGCACGATCCTGCTTATCATCCTCATTCTCCTTGTCATCGGCGCCATTCCCTCCTGGCCCTACTCGCGCGGCTGGGGTTATGGCCCGTCGGGCGTCCTCGGCATCGTTGCCATCGTGGTGCTGATCCTGGTGCTGACGGGGAGATTCTAGGCTTCGCCTTTTTCCCCAAGTAAGGCATTCTTCCCGCCGGACTCCCCATCCGGCGGGCCAACGTGAGCGTCGCGATTTACGACCTTGCCGTCATCGGCGGCGGCATCAACGGATGCGGCATTGCCCGCGACGCGGCTGGCCGGGGCCTCTCGGTATATCTCTGCGAGGCGGGCGATCTCGCCGGCGCGACTTCGTCCGCTTCGACCAAGCTCATCCACGGCGGCCTTCGCTACCTCGAACACTATGCGTTCCGGCTGGTGCACGAGGCGCTGTCGGAACGCGAAGTGCTGCTGCGCGCGGCGCCGCACATCATCCATCCGGTTCGCTTCGTCCTGCCGCACCACGCCGGACTGCGGCCGTCATGGTTCCTGCGGCTCGGTCTCTTCGTTTACGACCATCTCGGCGGGCGGAAGCTCCTCCCGCCGACGAAGACCTTGTCGCTCGCTGCCGATCCGGCGGGCAGACCCTTGCAGGACCAGTATCGCACCGCCTTCGAATACTCCGACTGCACCGTCGACGATTCCCGGCTCGTCGTCCTCAACGCGGTCGACGCGCGCGTCCGCGGCGCCAGCATCGAAACGCGCACCCGCTGCTTCGACGCGCAGCGGGAAGGGGGCCTCTGGCGCATCTCGGTCGAGTCGGTCGAGACCGGCGAACGCCGCACGATCATGGCGCGGGCGCTGGTCAACGCCGCCGGTCCCTGGGTCGCGGATGTGCTGCAGCATGTCGTCCACGCCAATGCCCGCGCCAATGTCCGCCTGGTAAAGGGCAGCCACATTGTCGTCCGCAAGCTCTTCGACGGCGACCGCGCCTACGTGTTCCAGAACCGCGACCGCCGGATCGTCTTTGCCATCCCGTATCACCGCGATTTCACCCTCATCGGCACCACCGACGAGGACTTCCACGGCGACCCGTCCGAGGTTCATATGGATGACGCCGAGGTCGCGTATCTCACGGCGACGATCAGCGACTACTTCAGGGTTTCTGCGATCGATGTGCCGATCGTCTGGGCCTATTCCGGCGTCCGTCCGCTCTACGACGACGGCGCTTCGCAGGCCCAGGAGGCGACGCGGGATTATGTTCTTGAACTCGATGCCCCCGCTGGCGCCGCTCCGCTCCTTTCCGTCTTCGGCGGCAAGATCACGACCTTCCGCCGTCTGTCCGAGCAGGCGCTCGACTGGCTCGGCCGGCACATGAAGGTCGGCAAGCGCTGGACAGCGGACGCCACGCTTCCCGGCGGCCATTTCCCGGTCGATGGAGCCGCCGACGTGGTCCGCGCGCTCCGCGCGGCCTATCCTTTCGTCCCCGAGATGATGGCGATGCGGCTGGTCGACGCCTACGGAACGCGCGCGCCGATCATCCTTACGGGCGCGCGCAGCCTGGCCGATCTCGGCCGCGTCTTCGGCGCCGACCTCACCGAAGCCGAGGTCGCCTGGCTGATGCGGGAGGAGTGGGCAATTACCGCCGAGGACGTGCTGTGGCGACGCTCGAAGCTCGGCCTTCGCTTCACGGCGGCCCAGGCCGAGGCGCTCGACGCCTGGATGGCCGATGCGCGCCTCGCGCTCACCGCGCCTGCCGCCTGAAAGCCCTGTTCATATCCGAACGGGCCTGTTTTCAGTTGCAATCGGGGGTAACTTTCCCGATCAATGGCATCCTGAAATGAAGGGCGCCCTTCGGCGCCGTGAAATCGAGATCGCGGGAGGGAGAAAGATGGGCGGCAAGAAGATCCTGATGCTGGTCGGTGACTTCACCGAGGAATACGAAATCTTCGTCTTCCATCAGGCCATGGAAGCGGTCGGCCACCACGTCGACATCGTCTGTCCGGACAAGAAGGCCGGCCAGATCCTGCATACCTCGCTCCATGATTTCGAAGGCCATCAGACCTACACGGAAAAGGTCGGCCACCTGCATCACGTCACCAAGACCTTCTCCAAGGTCGATCCGGCCGACTATGACGCGGTCTATATCGCCGGCGGCCGCGGCCCCGAATACATCCGCATCGACAAGCGCGTGCAGGCGATCATCAACCACTTCCATGACGCCGATAAGCCGATCTTCACGATCTGCCACGGCGTCCAGGTGCTGATGGCCGTGCCGCACACGATCAGGGGCAAGGAAGTCGCCGCGCTCCAGTATTGCGAGCCGGAGGTCACCGTTGCCGGCGGCACCTATATCGACGTCCCGCCGAAGGGCGCGCATGTCGACGGCACCCTAGTTTCCGCCAAGGGCTGGACCGGCCTCGCCGCCTTTATGCGCGAATGCCTGAAGGTGCTGGGTACGGAGATCCGCCACGGTGAGGTGCTGAAGGTGGGGAAGAAGGGCAAGAAGAAGCACGCCCCGCAGGTCGTCGCCCGCGTCGGCAACGGCAAGAACGGCCACGCCGCGGTGCGGGCCTAAGCCGTCCGGCACGAATAGCGAATAGCGGGAGAGCCGGAGGCCGGACGCACTATTGGCTACTCGCTACTTCGCTGTTCCCTCGCTACGGCGCCTGAAACCCGATCTTGGCGTGGGTATTGTCGCAGAAGGGCTTCATACGTGAGCCGCCGCAGCGGCAAAGCCGCGCCTTGGTGACGCGGGTGATCGTGCGGCCCGTGCCCGAGCAGATTTCGAGGTTCCCGGCGATCACCAGCGGGCCGTTCGTCTGCGGCGCGATTTCGAGCGTCCCGTCGCGCACCGTGAGCGGGTTCGACTCGATCGTGTCCGGCTCGCCGGTTGCCTTGAAGCCGGCGGCGATATGCGAATTGTCGCAGAACGGCTTGTTCTTCGACGCGCCGCAACGGCAGAGAGTCGCCCGGAAGCCCGCATCGACGCCTTTCAGCCGGATCGGCGCGCGGATTGCGTAGGGGCCGTTTTCGCGCAGGTTGAGCCGGTTGACCGGCGGCGCCGTCTCGTTCGCCCCGCCGTCTTTGCGCACATAGGTGATCGCGCCGGACGGGCAGGCATGGGCAATCTCGACCACGTCGTCGACCGGCATCGCGTCGGGATAGATCCACGTCCCCGGGGTGTTGGCGCGGAACACCGCCGGCGCGCCGAGGACGCAGAAACGGGCGTGGATGCAGCGCTTGCTGGCGAAGTGGATTTCGACGGCCTTGCCGGTCTCGACCTCCACGTCCGGCGATTTCGGCGGCACCTCTCCCGCGTGCGAGGGATGGACGTCGGCCCGCGGGAACGAGTCGGTGGCGCCGGGCCCGGCGGGCAGTTCGATCCGCGCCGCCAGCGAAACCAGCGTCGCCGATGTTTCGTGGAGGGGATGCCCGGACGGGAAGAGCTGGTCGGCATGCTTGGCCATGTCGAGAAGCCGCTCGGCCATGAAGCGGCGCTCGCCCGGACCCGGCGGCAGCTTGGCCACGTCGCGGAGCATGGTGAAGGTCATGCCGGCGTTGACGCCGGTCTGGTTCTTCCGCGCCGGCAGGGTGGCGAGGTGGCTCGCGACCGCGTCGAGGAGGAACATGAGGTCGATCGCCACCCCGATGAAGACGTGCTTGCCTTCCTGCTCCTCGGTCGTCCGCCCGAAGCTCTGCACCAGGCAGCGCAGCAGGTGGCCGTAGAGCGCATTGGCCAGGTCGAGCACGTGCGCCGCTTCCGGCGCATCGATGTAGACGCGATCGTGCTGGTCCAGGGGCGGTCGCAGCACCGGGTTGCGGACGACCGGAAACGCCGGCTGGAAATGCGGGTCGGCCTTGCTCAGCTTGTCGTATTCGTCGCGCACGGCGATGAAGCGGCTGTAGTGGCTGTCGTCGCGGTGCGTCGGCGCGCCTTCGCCCTGCTCGATGATCGTGTCGATCGCGGCTTCCGCCGATTTGAGGTCGGTGATGACGCGCGCGCCGGTGAGGCTGACATCCTCCGGGCCGAGCTGGGCCGCCGGGTCGCCGCAGAACAGGATGTGCTCGCCGATATGGTGCGAGAGGACGGCGAGCCCGTGCCGGATGCCGCGGTAGAGGTGGCCGACGGTGCGGTAGTCCTGGGCCGAGGGCATGAGGCTGCCGCGCGCGAACTTGCGCACGTAATGCGCCGGGTGCGGAAACTCGGTGGGGTCGGCGACCTCGATCCCCTCGGGCCGTTCGAGGAAGATGAAATGCTCGAGCACGGCGCGCGAGAAGGGTGCCAGTTCGACCACGACGCCGTCGGGATGATAGCCGGCCGGAATCGGAAAATTCGGCCGCGACAGATGCGGTGCGCCGCCGACCGCACTGACCAGGTTGCTGACCAGCGTCAGGTGGGTCATCTCCTCGATGGCCACCGAGATGATCGCCTGCCGCCAGCGCTGGACGGCCTCGGCCTGCGGCTTGGTGAGCCCGTCTTCGGTGCCGCGCTTCAGGCTCCACGCGGCATAGAAGTACGTGCACATGAGGTTGTGCTCGATCGCCGCTGCCTCGGCGAGCAGGTAGATCAGTTCCTCGCGCGTCTCGATGACGATGCGCGGCTCATGCGCGGCCATTGCTTAGCCCTCCGTTTCGCGCAAGGGCGAAGCTAGCGCGGGAATGTGCCGGGGTGCCAGTGTCGAGAGGAAGGGCGGTTGCGCCTACGGTCGCCACGGCTCGTAGGTGGTGTCCTTGCCCTGCACCCGCGGCCTGGCATGCAGCACCGACCCCGGCGGGCGATAGGCCTGTGGTGTGCCGGTAAGGTTCGGCTCGTGCGGCTTTTCCCATTCACGCCTGTCGTAAGCGCCCGGCACCTCATCGGTGCGGCGGTGCATCCAGCCATGCCAGCCCGGCGGGATCGCCGACGCTTCGGCGTAGCCGTTGTAGATGACCCAGCGCCGGCGGCCGTTCCGCTCGCGATAGTAGCGGTTGCCGAACTCGTCGCTGCCGACCGGCACGCCCTTCCGCCACGTCCAGAAACGCGTCCCGAGCGTCTGGCCGTTCCACCAGGTGAAGAATTGCAGAAGGAACCGTTTCATCCGGAGACTCCGACCGAGCGCCCCGTCTTATGGCCGTGCCATCGAGCCCTGTCCAGAGTCCCGGCGAGACCTTCCCGTTTCGCCGGATTTGGACGGGGTGAGGAGCTCGGCGATCCCGCGGAGGTCCCCGGCAGTCGCCGCCTTCGGCAGGTCGGAGCGACTGAGGCCGATATCGCGCAGGAGCCAATCATCAAGCTTGCCCAGCTCGAAGTTCGTTCTCCGGCGCATCCGCCAGGCGGTGAAACCCTCCGCCATCGCGAAAAGCAGGCCGGCAATCAGGCTCTCAATGCGTCCGAGCACGAGAGCCGGGCGAGCATGGTCCAGTCCGGGCAGCCGGCTGGGGTAGTTGAGTGTCGCGCCCATTTCGCCTCCTTTGGCCTGTCTCACGTACCGGCCCTTGAATCGCGTCGGTGTAACCAGTAAATAGGTGTATGACGGTTACATGTCAACACCGCCTATAGCTGTTTTGAGGGTTACCAATATGACGGTCTCGAGCGCGTCGACCATGTCCCTCGTTGGCGGCGCCCTGGCGCTTGATTTCGCCAATACCGGCAGCGCTCGCGAGCCCGAGGGGACGACGGAGCATCTGCTCACTCCGACCGATCTCGTCGACTGGGCCCGTCATGCCGGCGGCGTTGACGCAGCGACCGCCAAACGGCTGCGCAGCGCCATCGCGGTTGAGACGGGGACGGGCGAGAGGCTCCTCCGTCACGCCCGCGAACTGCGCCGCGCGATCTACGACGCCGGGTCGGCAATCGCGAACCGCCAGCCGCCCGGCGAATCTGACCTGAAGACGTTGAAGACGTTCGCCGTGAAGGCCCTATCGCAATCCGCCCTGAAATCGCAGGCCGAGGGCCGATACGCGTTCGCCTTCTCCGACGCGGAACCGGAAGCCGCGACGCTCGGTCCGATCGTGTGGTCGATGATCGACCTGCTTGGCGCCCGGGACTTCGACCGGCTCAAGCAATGCCCGGAATGCGGCTGGCTTTTCTTCGATCACAGCAAGAACAATTCGCGTCGCTGGTGCGACATGGCAACCTGCGGCAACCGGACAAAGCTCCGGCGACATCGCAAACACGCCTAGCGCACGACCGCCGGAGCCCACCGCCGGCTACGGCGGGAAGATTCTGTTGCCGCCGTAGCCCGGGCATCGCGGGAAGAGCGCGAGCCTAGAAGAAGCTCCGCCGCTGCCACCAGCCGCCCCGCTTCGGCCGGTTCGGATCCTCTTCGGGCTGCTGCGGTTGGGGGGCCGGCGGCGGGGCCGGCTCCGCCTGTGCTTCGGCCGGCTCCGGTTCGGCGGCCGGCCGGTGGCGCTCGGCCGGCTCGGGCCGCGGTTCGTGCGCGACGGGCTGCATCGGGATCGCCTCCTCGCGCGGCGGTTCGTCGACCATCGGCGCATCGCCGAGCGGCTCGTAGGCCGCCGCTGCCGCGCCGTTCATCCCTTCGGCGCGGTCGCTGCCGGCCGGCCGCGGCTCGAAGTGCCCTTCTGGCCGCTGGCCGCCTTCCTCGCGGCCGCGCCGCCCGCGGCGTCCGCCGCGCCGTCCGCGGCGTCGCCGCCGTTCGCCATTGCCTTCCTCGTCCCGCTGCCGGTCGGTGCGCACTTCGCTGAACGGCGCTTCCTCGTCGGCGGAACCCGCGTCCTCGGGCATTGCCTCGCCCGGCATCGACACGGGGGGCTCGCCGTGCGGGCGCACCGTTTGGCCTTCGCCGCCCCGTCCGCGTCCGCGCCGCCGCCGGCGCCGGCGTCCCCGTCCGCCATGCTCGTCGTCGCGAATCTCGCGCGGCTGTTCCTCGGCCTCGCCGCCGATCTCGGCCTCGTCGGCGAATTCCTCTTCGGGTTCCGTTGCCTCCAGCGCCTGCGGCTCTTCTTCCGGCGCGACCGGCTGCACCGAGTCGGGCTGGACCGTCGCCGGCGTCAGGTCGCGCGGCTCGACCGGCTCGCCGCGCTCGAGCGTGAAGTGGCTGCCGCTGTTCACGCTCTCGTCCGCCGCGACCGTGATCGACAGGCCGAAGCGCTGCTCGAGCTCGGAGAGATGCGACCGCTTCTGGTTGAGGATGTAGAGCGCGACGGCCGTCTTGGTGCGGACGGTGAGGTGGTGGGTCACGCCCTTGAGGAGCTGGTCTTCCAGCGAACGGAGCACGTGCAGCGCCACCGACGACGGGGCCCGCACATGGCCGCTCCCCTGGCAGACGGGGCAGACGCTCGTCGTCGATTCGAGCACGCCGGTGCGGATGCGCTGGCGGGACATTTCGAGAAGGCCGAAATGCGAGATGCGCCCGACCTGGATGCGGGCGCGGTCGTTTTTCAGCGCGTCCTTGAGCTTGCGTTCGACCGCGCGGTTGTTCCGCTTCTCCTCCATATCGATGAAGTCGATGACGATGAGGCCGGCGAGGTCGCGCAGGCGCAGCTGGCGGGCGACCTCCTCGGCTGCCTCCATGTTGGTCTGGTAGGCGGTGTCCTCGATGTTGTGCTCGCGGGTCGAACGTCCCGAGTTCACGTCGATCGAGACCAGCGCTTCCGTCTGGTTGATGACGAGGTAGCCGCCCGAGCGCAGCGTCACCTGCGGCGAGAACATCGCGTCGAGCTGCGCTTCGATGCCCGAGCGGGCGAAGAGCGGCTGCTTCTCGCGGTAGGGCTTCACGTTCTTCGCATGGCTGGGCATCAGCATGCGCATGAAGTCCTTCGCCTCGCGGTAGGCGTCCTCGCCGGCGACGATGATTTCGTCGATGTCCTTGTTGTAGAGGTCGCGGATCGAACGCTTGATCAGCGATCCTTCCTCATAGACGAGGGCAGGGGCGGTCGAGCGGAGGGTCAGGTCGCGCACGTTCTCCCACAGGCGGAGCAGGTATTCGAAATCGCGCTTCACTTCCGCCTTGGTCCGGCTGGCCCCGGCGGTGCGCAGGATCACCCCCATGCCCTCCGGCACGTCGAGGTCGGTCGCCACTTCCTTGAGGCGCTTGCGGTCGGCGACGCTGGTGATCTTTCGCGAGATGCCGCCGCCCCGCGCCGTGTTCGGCATCAGCACCGAGTAGCGGCCGGCGAGCGACAGGTAGGTCGTGAGCGCCGCGCCCTTGTTGCCGCGTTCTTCCTTGACCACCTGGACCAGCAGCACCTGGCGCCGCTTGATCACTTCCTGGATCTTGTATTGCCGCGGACGGCCGCCGCGCCGCCGCTCGGGGATCTCTTCGAGCGCATCTTCCGCGCCGACCGATTCGACCCGGTCGTCGCTGACCACCTCGACGCCGTTCGGCTCGCTCGGAGCCTCCTCACCCGATGGCGTCATGGAGGAGGGGGCGGTCCCGCCCTCGATCACTTCGCTCGCCTCGCCGTTCGGCGCCGGTTCGGCGGGTTCGCCGGCGGCCGTCTCGGCCGGCTCGCTGATCACCGCGTCGCCGCCCGCCTCGGCGGCGAGCGATGGCGCATCGATCGGCCCCGATTCGGCCTGCTCGCCCGAAGCCTCGGCCGTTTCGGCCATCGGTTCCGCGGCCTCCCCGGCCTCGCCGAAGTCAGCCTCCGCCTCGCCTTCCACCGGCGGTGCCTCGACTGCGCTCGCCTCGCCGGTCCGCTCCTCGCGCTCGGCCTCGCGGGCAGCGCGGTCCTCGGCCTTCTCGGCCTCCTCCGCCTCGCGCTCCTCGGCCTCGATCAGCGCCTGACGGTCGGCAACCGGGATCTGGTAGTAGTCCGGGTGAATTTCGGAGAAGGCGAGAAACCCGTGGCGGTTTCCGCCGTAGTCGACGAAGGCCGCCTGCAGCGACGGCTCGACCCGGGTGACTTTGGCTAGGTAGATATTGCCGCGCAGCTGCTTGCGGCTGGCGGACTCGAAATCGAATTCCTCGACGCGATTGCCGCGCAGGACGACGACGCGCGTCTCCTCCGGGTGGGCGGCATCGATGAGCATCTTGTTGGCCATGGCCTGAACTCTCCGCGGCCCGTCACCGATGTTCGGCGCAGGACGCGAAGCGCCCGTGCGGCACAAGGAGATGGACCGGCTTGTCTGGTGTGGAGGGAGGCGCGGTGATCCGGAACCGGCGTCGCATCACGTCGGCCGGCGTTGGCCGGAACCGATCGTGCGAGGCCTGTCCATTCTTGTCGGATCATTTTCCCTGCGCCGGGATTCTCTTCTGGTCGAACTGTTCCGGAGCGAATACTGCCGCTCCGTCTGGCCGGACACCGCGGTCGAACCTTGCCGCAGCGCCGTCCGGAGTTTCCCGGAACACCGAGGTTGGCAGCGGCCGCATCTTTCGTTTTGCTGGCGGCCGGCTCGCCCATCCGGCAGTGTCCGTACATCCCGCCTTCCGACTCTGTCCGGGTATGCCGCGCTGGAGGCGTCACCGCCTGGCATTCAGCACGACCGCCGATCGCGAGATTGCGGACGGAGGATGAATTCCGTGGCGATGTTGTAGGTGCGCGTCCGAGTCTTTGCAAGGCAAGTAACGGATGTACCGCGTCTTTTTCACTGGCTGCTGTAAACGTCCCGGTTTCCGTTCCTTGCGGGTAAATATTGGATTAACCGGCGCCGTTTCATCCTTTATGTAGGGCGCAGGTGTCGTGGGGGCGACACGCTAGGGATGCGGGGATGATTCTTTCTGTTGCCGCCACGGCGATCCGCACGCTGGCTGCGGTTCTTCTGTTCGCCGGCGCCGCCCTCGCCGAGACGCCTCCGCCAACTCCGCCGACCGCCCCGGCAGCCGCAGTTCCAGGCGGCCCTGCCGTCATGTTCGACGCCCGCGTCGTCGGCGACAGGAGCCGTTCCCGCTTCGTCGCCGACCTCAGCGCCAATATCGACGTGTCGGTTTTCGCCCTCGCCGATCCCTACCGGGTGGTCATCGACCTGCCCGATGTCGGCTTCCGGCTGCCGGAAAGCGCCGGCGCCGACGTGCGCGGGCTGGTTTCGGCCTTCCGCTACGGCTCGATCTCGGCCGGCAAGTCGCGCATCGTCCTTGATCTCACCGGGCCGGTTGCGATCGACAAGAGTTTCGTCGTACCGGCCGAAAACGGACAGCCCGCCCGGCTTGTGGTCGATATGGTGCCGACTTCGCGCAAGGCCTTCCTCGACAAGGTCCGCGCCTACCGCGACACGCAGGCCGTGGCGGTTGCCGCCAGGCGCGATCGTGAACTGGTCGTTCCGGACAAGGCCAAGGGCGCGAAGCTCGTCGTCGTCCTCGACCCCGGTCATGGCGGCATCGACACCGGCACCTATGGCGTCAACGGCTCGGTCGAGAAGAACGTCGCGCTCGCCTTTGCCAAGGTCCTCGGCCAGAAGCTCGTCGATACCGGTCTCTACGATGTCTTCTACACGCGCACCGACGACAGCTTCGTCGCGCTCGCCGACCGCGTCGAATTCGCCCGCGCCCACCACGCGGATCTCTTCGTCTCGATCCACGCCAACACGTTCCGCTCGACCGGCGTGAACGGCGCCATCGTCTATACGATCTCCGAAGAAGCCTCCGACAAGGTCGCCGCCGAAGTGGCCGACAGCGAGAATCGGTCCGACGTCCTCGCCGGCCTCGACATCGGCAAGGAGGATTCCGAGGACGTGAAGGACATTCTGGTCGACCTGACCCGCCGCGAGACGCGCAATTTCGGCGTCGTCTTCGCCCAGAGCCTGGTGCGGGAGCTGAAAGGCAGCACCCGCATGTTCAAGCTTCCGCACCAGCAGGCCGGCTTCAAGGTGCTGGAATCGCCGGACGTTCCGTCCGTGCTCTTCGAACTCGGCTTCATGTCCAACGCCGACGACGAGAAGCAGCTCAATTCCGACCAATGGCGGGCAAAGACCGCCGATTCCGTGGTCCGCGCGATCGGCGCCTACTTCAAGACCCATGTTGCCGACCGCTCGCCGTGACGCGCTTGTTGCTAAAACGCCACGAGGCGCTAGAACCTGCCGCCAGCACCGCAGGCGCCCCAGTTTCTCCACAAAAGGCGCGGAATTACGCCAAGGTCGAAACCATTCTGGATAGCCGGAAAGAAATAGTTTCGACGCGGCCGCGGCGGGCGGATCCTGACAGGCGAGCGGCCGGAGATTGACGGGCGTATGCTACTTAGAATCATCGGCTACATCTTCGGGATCGGGACCTTGCTCTTCCTGGCTGTTGCTACCGGCATCGCGTGGTACGTTTCGAGCATTTCCCGCGACCTTCCCGACTACGACTCGCTGGCCAAGTACGAGCCGCCGGTGATGACGCGCGTCCATGCCGCCGACGGCCAGCTGCTCGCCGAATATGCCCACGAGCGTCGCCTCTACTTGCCGATCCAGGCGATCCCCGACCGCATCAAGGCCGCCTTCATCTCGGCCGAGGACAAGAACTTCTACCAGCACGCCGGCCTCGACTATTACGGCATCGCCCGCGCCATCCTGCAGAACGTGCAGGCCTATGGCAGCGGCCAGCGGCTCGTCGGCGCCTCCACCATCACCCAGCAGGTCGCCAAGAACTTCCTCTTGAACGGCGAGCAGACGATCGACCGCAAGATCAAGGAGGCCGTGCTGGCGCTCCGCATCGAGCAGGCCTATTCCAAGGACAAGATCCTCGAACTCTACCTCAACGAGATTTTCCTCGGCCTCGGCGCCTATGGCGTCGCCGCCGCCTCGCTCGAATATTTCGACAAGTCGGTCCACGAACTGACGCTCGCCGAAGCCGCCTATCTCGCGGCCCTGCCGAAAGGCCCCAACAACTACAATCCGTTCCGCTATCCGGAGCGCGCGCTGGAGCGCCGCAACTGGGTCATCGACCGCATGGTCGAGAACGGCTACGCCACCAAGGAAGAGGCCGAGAAGGCCAAGGCCGAGCCGCTCGGCGTCAAGACCCGCTCCACCGCTCCGCGCATCTTCGCCGCCGATTATTTCGCCGAGGAGGTGCGCCGCGAACTCCAGGACATGTACGGCGAGAAGACCCTCTACGAGGGCGGCCTCTCGGTCCGCACTTCGCTCGATCCGGGCATCCAGGTGCTGGCCCGTCAGGCGCTGATCGACGGCCTGATCAAATTCGACACCGGGCAGGGCTGGCGGGGGCCGGTCGCCCATATCGATGACCTGACCGCCGACTGGGGGGTCCCGCTGTCGAAGATCCCGGCGCTCGGCGACGTGATGGAATGGCACCTGGCGGTCGTCCTCTCCGTCGATGCCAAGGGCGCATCGATCGGCCTCCAGCCCGGCCGCGATCCGGGCAGCAACGCGGTTCTTCCCGACCGCGAGACCGGCACCATCCCGATCGAGCAGATGAAGTGGGCGAAGAAGGTCGTCGGCATCGCCAGGCCGGTTTCGGGCGCCGACGGCATCCTGCATGTCGGCGACGTGGTCTATGTCGAGTCCGCGGACGACAAGACGCCCAATACCTACCAGTTGCGCCAGGTTCCCGAGATCGAGGGCGCGCTGGTCGTCATGGACCCGCATACCGGCCGGGTGCTCGCCATGGTCGGGGGCTTCAGCTACGCCGAAAGCCAGTTCAACCGCGCCACGCAGGCCTATCGCCAGCCCGGCTCCTCGTTCAAGCCGTTCGTCTATTCGGCCGCTCTCGATAACGGCTACACGCCGTCCTCGGTGGTCATGGACGCGCCGATCCAGATCGACCAGCCCGGGGTCGGCGTTTGGTCGCCCGAGAACTACTCCAACGACTATCTCGGTCCCTCGACGCTGCGCACCGGCATCGAACTGTCGCGCAACGTCATGACGGTGCGCCTCGCGCAGGACATGGGAATGCCGCTGGTTGCCGAATATGCCCGGCGCTTCGGCATCTACGACGACATGCTGCCGGTGCTTTCGATGGCGCTCGGGGCCGGCGAGACCACGGTCCTGCGGATGGTTGCCGGCTACGCCGTCCTCGACAATGGCGGCCGCCAGATCAAGCCGACCCTGATCGACCGCATCCAGAACCGGTTCGGCCAGACCATCTACCGCCACGAGGACCGCGTCTGCGAGGGCTGCGACGCGCCCCAGTTCACCGGCCAGGACGAGCCGACCATCGTCGACAATCGCGAGCAGGTGCTCGACCCGATGACCGCCTACCAGATGACCTCGATGCTGCAGGGCGTCATCCAGCGCGGTACCGGCACCGCGGCCAAGATCGTCGGCAAGCCGGTCGCCGGCAAGACCGGCACCACCAACGATTATCGCGATGCCTGGTTCGTCGGCTATTCGCCCGATCTCGTTGCGGGCCTCTATATCGGCTACGACAAGCCGCGTCCGCTCGGCCGCGGCGAGACCGGCGGCGTGCTTGCCGCCCCGATCTTCGGCGAGTTCATGAAGAACGCGCTTGCCGACCAGCCGGCCGTCCAGTTCCGGGTTCCGCCGGGCATGACCTTCTACCCGATCGACCGCAAGACCGGCCTGTCCGCGCAGTCGGGCGATCCGAACGCCATTCTCGAAGCCTTCAAGCCGGGCACCGCGCCGCCGGACACCTATTCGATCATCGGCTATACCGATCCGAACGGGCAGCCGCTGACCGTCTCGCCCGATGCGGACCGGGCCGTGATCTCAGGCACCGGCGGCCTCTATTAGTCGCGGCCGCACAACAACGGGGGAGAACCCGATGAACCGATACCGCGGCCTGCTTGCCGTCTCGCTGCTCGCCCCGGTGCTGGCCGCCTGCGGTTCGGCCTCGACGGTTTCGACCCAGCCGCTTGCCTGGGTGCGGACCGACGGCCAGAGCGGCCGCTCCAACCCCGCCCTCGCCGACCAGTTCGCCAACGACCGCGACGCCTGCGGCCTGCCTGCGGGCGCGACCGACAACGCGACGCTTCAGGCGGCTGCGGCCTGTATGGGGAGGCGCGGCTACGTGCTCGTCGCGGCGAGCGACGCCGAGGCTACCGCCGCGCGCTTCCGCGCCGCCAATGCCGCGAAGTACGCCAAGACGCCCTGAGCCGGGCCGAACTCGACTTCCGGTTTCGGCATTGCTATCTGCCAATCGCCGTTTCTCGGGCCTAACTAGCTAGCTGCCAGGATTTTGTCGACAACGGCCTTCATACCCGCAGGCTGATATCCAGAGTCCTTCATGTCTGACGCGATCAAGTTCCGAAAGACTTCGTAGGACACGCTGGCCGGTGCCCAACGGGCTACGAATCTTTTTAGAACATCGCGCCCACGGAATTCGGCCTGCCATGTTCCGTCCGCCAAACTGCGTTCAAACTTCGCTTTCAACTCTGACTCCCGCCTCGCCAGTGCATCAGCATTTAGGTCAGCTCTAATAAGCGCATTCAATCTATCCGCCGAACGCCGGATAGCCTCGATGAGGTCGTCAACGATCTCATCACGTCGCGCATCAGTCCTTGTGCTAATGGATTTCACCATAGCTTCGTTCGCAAAGCTTGAAAGTTCATGACGCAGCAAAGAAGGCAAAGTTTCTCTCGCGCATTTCCGGAGTTCGTCCAAGACTTCTGCGGGGGATGGGGGATTATTGATTGAAAGCGATGCGAGCACGTGACTGATATGCTCTGCACTCATGAAGTAATTCTCTATGTGATAAACATCCCAAGAGAATCGTCTTATTGAGTCAGTTGTCTTTTCAAGGGCCTCGCTATCACGGTCAGTAACAGAAAAGAATTTGAACGGAAGCTGGCCCTTCTCGGCAGCCCGCTCCAATATCTCGTGAAGCGCGCGAACTCGCGTTTTGTTCGCACCCGAAATCAAATTCGCGTTCCTTGCCAAATCGGGAAATAGCCAAGCAACAATCTTTCGATCAAATTCCGAGTCGCCGCCCCCCTCAAAGATAACTACCTTTCCGTTTGGATGGTATGTAGCCAAGTCACCAACTAGGTCAACAATAGCCATCTCCAAGTCGACCGATGCCCTCAACGGTCGCATTTGCTTCTCGTTTGCGGGCAGCGTGTTGCACGGCAGCATATGAAAGATGTCATAGCCGCTTTTGCCGACCACCTCCCTCAGTAGAGCATCCGAATGCGACACCAACCAAATCTGATTTCCCAAAGCCTGTCCGAGATGTTGCCTGTAGAATTGCGGAAGACCGCGGATCAAGCGCGGGTTTAGGTGCAACTCGGGCTCATCGATCAAGATAATTGAATGGCGCGGTGCTGAGTTGCGGATGCGCAGATAGCCATAAAGTATCTCCTTTTCTCCCGCGCTTAGCTCGTCTAGATCATGCGTCGAGGGTCCGGTGACAACCGGAAACGTCAGCGCTCCGTCACGCGTCGCTTTGGGACCAAGAAATTTCTTGTCAGGGAAAAAAGTGTGGAACAGCTCCTGGAGTGTTGCGATGAGCGTCTGCTTCTGCTCCGGGGATGCGCCGGCAGTTTCCGCAAGTATCTCTCTCAAATATGACGAGGCAAGCTCACTCTTGACATTACTATACTTCGCCGCCGGATTATACAGAGTGGTTTGGCTACGCTGTTGCACATTGGCATCGAAATTGAGATTTACGCCTTGCACGTACTCTCGCGCATAGTGACGTTGAGCTCCATGATAGTCGATAACTCCGATATGGCTTGGTCGGAAAGTGCTGAATACAACCGGCAGAATTGTGGAAGGTGCTACATTTGGTACGCCTCCAACAGGTATGAAGCATTCACCTTCGACGGTATTTCCAACGAGTTCTCTATTCAAAGCAGGAAGTAACTCTGAAACCCGTTTCTGAACCTCCGGTTCACGTTGCCGGAACTGGGCAGCAAACATTGCCATTCGGTAGCGTCCCCATTCGTAAGCCTCAGGGAGGATACTGCGCCAGATAACTTCGCGGAGAAGATCGTTTGAATTGTCGAATATATATTTCCGCTCCGCTTCGGCCAAAGTGAACGTGCACGATATGCGAAGTTCCTTGCTCAAGTCATTGAACATTGCGCTGAAGTCGCTGGATCGGTTTGACAATTGGATCTGAAACTCGCCCATCCATTGTTGCCACTCATTTTGCTGGTATCCGCCATAGACGGACTTCAGCAGTCGGATACTGTCGAAGACGCAGGATTTTCCGCAACCATTTTGGCCGGCTATGACGACCATTGATCCGAGGTTCTGTAAATCAACTTCCCTGATGCCGCGGAAGTTGGAGATTCTGAGATTGACGATCTTCATCGGGCTGCCTCCACCAGTCTCAACGGTAGATTGAGAAGACTGGTCGATCAACCGGAGGGGTGGTGGGACCGTGTGCCAGTGCTGCCAATGCCGCGAAGCATGCGAAGACGCTCCGACCCGCGCCATCGTTCGGATATTGGCCGAGTAGATGTCAGTCGACCAGTGCTGCAGCAGCTCGCGGCAACGCGCTCGGGGATATCGAGGCCGGCGTGGTCGTGAGAATGGTGCGGTAGAGCGAGCGTGCATCGAGCGTGGCGCGAAGACGGTCCTTCCAACAGCACTCTCCCTGAGCCGGGCGCGCTCGGGGAATATCCCTCCTTGCCCGCAATCCCTCGGCTCCCTATGTTCCCGCGCCAATTCGCGGAAACCGGAAACCCTCGTGCGCCCCGAAATTCAGTCGCTTGCCGACCAGATCAAGCAGTCGATTGGCCTGCTGAGGAGGCATCTTTGACTGGGATCGCGCGCAGGTCCGTCTCAGCGAGCTGAACGCGGCCGCCGAAGACCCCAACCTCTGGAATTCCTCCGAGCGCGCGCAGCAGGTGATGCGCGAGCGCACCCAGCTGTCGAACGCCATCGACACCGTGGTGCGGATGGAACGCGAGCTCGACGACAGCCTCGGCCTCATCGAGTTGGGCGAGGCGGAAGGCGACGCCGCGGTTGTGGCCGACGCGGAGGCGACGCTCCGGCGCCTGCGTGACGAGGCCGAGCGCCGGCAGGTCGAGACGATGCTCTCCGGCGAGGCGGACTCCAACGATGCCTTCGTCGAGGTCCACGCCGGGGCAGGGGGCACGGAGAGCCAGGACTGGGCGCTGATGCTCCTGCGCATGTACACGCGCTGGGCCGAGCGCGGGGGCTACAAGGTCGAGCTGCTCGAGGAGCATCCCGGCGAAGAGGCCGGCATCAAGTCGGCGACCATGCTGGTGAAGGGCGCCAATGCCTATGGCTGGCTGAAGACCGAATCCGGCGTCCACCGGCTGGTGCGCATCTCGCCCTTCGACAGCAACGCCCGCCGGCACACGTCCTTTGCCAGCGTTTGGGTCTATCCGTCGATCGACGACACCATTGCGATCGAGATCAACGAGGCCGATGTCCGCGTCGACACCTACCGTTCGTCCGGCGCCGGCGGCCAGCACGTCAATACGACCGACTCCGCCGTGCGCCTGACCCACATCCCGACCGGCATCGCCGTCGCCTGCCAGAGCGAGCGCTCGCAGCACAAGAACCGCGCCACCGCCTGGAAGATGCTCCGCGCCCGCCTCTATGAGCTTGAGCTGGAGAAGCGCGAGGCGGCCGCCGCCGCGGCGTCCGCGTCGAAGACCGAGATCGGCTGGGGCCACCAGATCCGCAGCTACGTCCTGCAGCCCTACCAGCTCGTCAAGGACCTCCGCACCGGCGTCGAAAGCACCAACCCGACCGAGGTTCTGAACGGTGGTCTCGACCGCTTCATGGAGGCCTCCTTGGCGCAGCGCGTCGGCGGCGCCGCGGAGGCCGGCGCCTAGCGCTTGCGTGCGCGTGCTGCTGACCGCTTGATGCGGATCAACGCGTGTAGCTGTATCGGCGTGACAACCTCGTGCCGGTCCGACCGCCGCTGAGCGGTTCGGAATGGGAGACACCGGCCATGCCTTCCGCCAACGCCGCTCCGCGCCGGTTCTACATCGACAACCTCCGCAATATCGCGGTCTTGCTGCTGATCGTCTTTCACACCGCCCGGCTCTTCGACGCCGAGTCGTGGCACATGAAGGATGTGGCTAGCTACCAGCTTGCCGGCGTCGTCATCGACGTGATCAACCAGTGGCACATGCCGCTCTTCTTTCTGCTCACCGGCATGGCGGCCTTCCTCGCCGTCCCCCGGCGGGGCGCCGGCGGCTTCGTTCGCGAGCGCGTCTTCCGCCTGTTCATCCCGCTCCTTTTCGGCATCCTCGTCGCGGTGCTGCCTCAGGTCTATCTCGAGCGCATCTCGCCCTACGTTCCCAACCGTCAGAGCCCGGTCGATTTCACCGGCGGCTTCTTCGATTTCGTCCCGCAGTTCTTCACCTCGGTCTACCCGGAGGGGAATTTCAGCTACCATCATCTCTGGTTCATCTGGTACCTGTTCCTCTATTCCCTCCTGCTGGCGCCGCTCTTCGCGGTCCTCTCGCGGCCGCGCGTGATGGAGCGGGTCGCGAAGGCCGGAGCCTGGTTCGCCGGCGGCTGGCGGATTCTCCTCCTCGGCTTGCCGGTCACCGTGGCCGAGGGCCTTCTGCGCGCGGAATTCCCCTCGACCCATGCCACCATCGACGACTGGGCCAATCACGCGCACTTTCTGCTGGTGATCCTGGTCGGCTGGCTCGTCGCCTCGGCGCCCGCACTGGTCGAACGGGCGGCCCAGATTCGCTGGATCGCGCTGGGGCTGGGCGCCGCCACGACCCTGATCACGCTGCCGGCGCCGGAATGGATGCTACTCCCCGCACCGGCAGGCTGGTACGTCACCGGCTTCATCTACTTCGCCGGCGAGTGGCTGTGGCTCGTCGCCTTTCTCGGCTTCGGTGTCCGGCTCTTGAACCGGCGGGTGCCCTACCTCACCGCCTTCACCCGCTACGCCTTCCCGTTCTACATCGCCCACCAGGCGGTGATTGTCTTTCTCGGCTGGCTCACCTTCGATTGGCAGTCGGCGCCATTCCTGAAATACCTCGCCATCGCCGTGCTGGCGGCCGCGATCAGCTACATCATCGTGCGCCTGCTCGACCTTACCGCGCCGACCCGGTTCCTGATCGGACTGCGTTCGCCGCGACAGGTTCCGCTCGGAGAGCGGGCACCGGCCTGAGGCCTCGGCCGCTGGCCTAGAGAAGCGGCGCCAGTTCTGATCCGGCGCGGATATACCGCATCGGGTCGATCGCATCGCCGTCCAGCCGCACCTCGTAGTGGATGTGCGGCCCGGTCGAGCGGCCGGTGGTCCCCGCCTTGCCGAGGAGCGCGCCCTTGCCGACGATCTGCCCCGGCGTCACCAGGATCTCGCTCATATGGCCGTAGCGGGTGGTGACGCCGTTGCCGTGGTCGATTTCGACCATGTTGCCGTAGCCGCCGGAATAGCCGGCGATGATGACCGTGCCCCCGGCGGTCGAGCGCACCGGGTAGCCGAGCGGCGCCCGGAAATCGATGCCCGGGTGCATCGCCGGACGGCCGAAGAACGGGTCGAGCCGCGCGCCGAAACCGCTGGTGATCACCGCGTTGCCGATCGGCGGCGACAGCGGCAGTTGCGCTGCGATCCGGCGGACCTGGGTGAATCGGTCGATCTCGCTGTTGATCAGTTCGACATTGGTGCGGAACGTCTCCGGATCGGCGTTGGCGTCGAGCGGAATGAAGGGCCCGCCGACGTCGTCGCTGGCGCCCGGCGCTGCCGGCACGTCCTGGCCGAGCTTCTTCAGGATGCCTGCGATCTTCTTGGTCCGGCCGGCGATTTCGTCGCCGACCGCCTCGACATAGGCGACCTGGTCCTGGGCAAGCGCGTTCAGCGATAGCTCGACCGCGCCGATCTTCCTGGTCGCGTCGGAGGCCGGCAGCACGTCGGTGCCGGTGCGCAGCATCGCGACGGCGACGTTGGCGGCGGCTCCCGCCTTGACGATCGACCCGGTCGTGATCGGATCGACCTTGGTCGGATTGGGCGCGGTGGATTCGGCCGCATCCGGCGTATCGACCGCGTCCTCGGCCGGCGCGGTTGCGGCGTCGTCGGTCGCGACCGGGGCGGAAGTGTCGGCCGCCGAGGGGAGGGGCGCCGCCGGGACCGACGGGTCGATGCCGGCGCGGCGCGCCGCCTGCGAGAGCGAGGCAATGATGTCCTGGCGCGCGTCGAGCGCTGCCTGCTTGCCGAGGAGACGTTCGAGCTTGGCGTCGAAGGCTTCCTGGTTGAGGAGCTGCCTGCTGGTCAGCCGGTCGATATCGGCGCGCAGCGACGCGATCCGGTCCTCGTAGGCGTGCTGCATGCGGCTTTGGCGGGAGATCGACGCGGCGAGCAGATCATCGCGAAAGATCAGATACCCGGTGGCGAGCAGGTAGAGAACGCCGAAGAACGACCCGAACAGCAGCACCATGCCGGCGAACCATGGCCGGACGTTGAAGGCCCGGATCTTGTCGCCATGGGCGATGATGATGCGATGGGGGACCCTCCTTGGGGCAAGCGAATCGAACGGTACTGAGCCGACAGAAGACATACGCGTTCACCGTTTCTGGCGGAGGAGGACGCGGAGTTACTGATCGGCAGATTAGAGACGGTTAAGGTTAACAATCCTTTGCCGGTTTGCTCGGCTCAGAGCGATTTTGCAGCTTCCAGAACGTCTTCGGCGTGTCCCTTCACACGAACGTTGTGCCAGGCGCGGGCGATCTTGCCCGTCCGGTCGATGAGAAAGGTGGCGCGTTCCACGCCCATGTATTTCTTGCCGTAGTTGTTCTTCTCGACCCAGAGGCCGTAGGCATCGATCGCCTTTCGGTCGGGATCGGCGGCCAGCGTCAGGCCGAGCTTGTGCTTGGCCTTGAACTTGTCGTGCGATTCCGCCGAGTCCGGCGAAACCCCGACAATCGCGGTGTTCGCCTTGAGGAAATCCGGGAGGAGGGTGGTGAAGTCGATCGCCTCCAGCGTGCAGCCGGATGTGTCGTCGGCCGGGTAGAAGTAGAGCACCAGCTTCTTTCCCGCGAAATCGGAGAGTTTCACCCGGCCGCCGCCATCGGCCGCCAGGTCGAACTTGGGAGCCTTGGCGCCAGCCTCTAGCTTTTCCATGGTTCCTGCCTTTGTTTCGTCACGGTCTCAATGCCATGAGAGACCATAGCCGGCCGCGCTTGCGCAAGGCGCGTCGCGGCTGCCATCATCGCCTGCCAGTGCCTTGCGAGCGGCCGGCATCGTCGCGCCGCAGACGGTGAATTGGTCGAGGAGCGTGCGCCGGGGCGGCGGACACGCCGTTGGTGGTTCCGGATCGTGCCGGCAGGGAATGACGTAACGCGCGGATGGGATTGCTGAGCTTCCCCTTGGCGGCGGCCAATCGCCCTGAGCGAACCCGCAAGCGATGGCCGGCGCCGGCGCGCTACGCGCTGCGCGGCCTCGCCGTGCTCGTCCTTTTCTTCATCATCGCCGCCGGCGCCGGCATCGCGGTCATCATCACCGGCCCGACCGAGATCGGCTTCGTGCGGAGCCGGATCGAGGGAATCCTGCAGAAGACGGTGGGACCGGACTACACGGCCCATGTCGCAAAGGCGGTCATCGACGTCGATCCCGTCCTTGGCCTGGTCGTCGAGGTCGATGGCGTCACCGTCAATGACCAGAACGGCACGACTGTGGCCAGCGCCCCGGTCACCCGCTTCGCCCTCGACCCGCTTGCGCTCCTCACCTTCCGCATCGAGATCAGCACGATCGAAATCGCCCGGCCCGAACTGGCGCTCGTCCGCAGCGCCAAGGGTGAACTCTATCTCGGCGACAAGGGCACTACCCGGACCGCTGGCGGCAAACGCCCGGTGCTGCCGCCGGTGACGCTCTCCGACGATGGCGGCTTTCCCGATCTGGCGTCGGGTCTTGCGGCCGGCGAGGCGGCACTGGAGCCGGCAATTGCCGCCGCCATCCGCGCCGGCTTCCTGAAGCTCAGCCTCGTCGGCGGCAACCTCACCGTCTACGAGGCCGCCCGCGACGCCGAGCGCAGCTTCCCCAACACCGATCTCGAGGTCACGGTCGACCCGGACGCCGACCGGCTGCGCGTCGCCCTGGCCTCTTCCGGCTATGGCGGCCGCTGGACGGCGACGGTCGAGCGCCAGGCCGAAAAGGACGACGGCAGCCGCGTCGTCTCCGCCGTCTTCTCGCAGCTCACGCTCGCCGACATCTTCCCCAAGCTCGGCGACGAGAGCGCCGGCGGTATCGCCACCGACATCCCGCTCTACGGCCGCGCAACCGTGCATTTCGGGGGCGGGGGAGAGGTCTCGGATGCCTCCCTGCGGCTCGACCTCGGCGCCGGGCGGATCACCTATGGCGACGCGAAGGAGACCGTTCTCCTCGACGAAGCCACCCTGAAGCTGCGCTGGGACCTCGACAACAAGGTGATCGTGGTCGATCCCTCGCCCTTCTATTTCGGCCGCACCCACGGCGTCATCACCGGGTCGATCCGCCCCCTCGGCGACGGCACCGACCGGCGCTATGCGTTCCAGTTGCAGGCGCCGGGCGCGATCCTTGCCCCCTCCGATACGAACGTGCCGCCCATGGAAGCCGAGCGCATCGGCGTCGAAGGCAGCATCGACCTCGATGCGCAGCAGGTGATGCTCGACAGCGCCGTGATGCAGGTGGCGGGCGGCTCGATCAGCGCCGCGGGTTCGCTCGGCTACTCTCCCGACGGCGTTGCAGCGCTCGCCGCGTCCTTTTCCCCGATGGACGTATCCGCGTTCAAGCAGATGTGGATACCGATGATCGCCCCCGGCGCCCGCCGCTGGGTCATGCAGCACATCACCGGCGGGCGGCTGAGCGAGGGCAAGTTTGCCGCCGCCGTCCCGACCAGACTGCTGGCGGTCCGCCAGAAGCCCCAGTTGACCGACGACCAGCTCCGCCTCGACCTGACCCTGGAGGACGTGTCCTTCACCAGCTACGGCGAAATCCCCGAGGTCCGTCACGCCTCGGGCCATGCCGTGCTCGCCGGCTCGACTTTTGGCGTCGATGTCGACGGCGCCGAGGCGGTGGCCCCCTCTGGCGGCATCGTCACGATTTCGGCCGGCGCCTTCGCGGTCGCCAACGTCTTCAATCGTCCGGCGGAGGGAGACGTCGCCGTCCAGGTGAGCGGCGACGCCGCCGCGATCGGCGAGGTCGCCAACGCCAAGCCGTTCCGCGCGCTCGACCGCCGCGCCATCGTGCCGACCGACCTCTCCGGCCACGCCGATGTCTCCGTCTCGCTGCGCCTGCCGCTCATCCGCAACCTTACCGAGGCCGATGTTGACTGGCGGGTCGTGCTGAAGGGCACCGGCATCGCCAGCAAGTCGCCGGTCGAGGGGCATAGCGTCAGCGCCGCCGACATCGTCATCTCGGTCACGCCCGACGATTTCAGCATCAACGGGAAGGCGAAGATCGACGGCGTCCCTGCCGATGTGCAGATGTCCCAGCCGCTCGCGGCAGGGGGCGTCGCCGCCGGTCCCGGGGCGCAGTATGCCCGGTTCACTCTGGATGAAGCGGCCCGCAAGCGTCTCGGCATCGGCCTTGACGACGTGCTCGGCGGCAGCGTCACAGCAGTGATGCGCAATATCGAGGACGGCAGCCGCGGGCAGCACTACGACCTCGATCTGAAGCGCGCGCGCGTCGTCATGCCGGGCCTCGGCTGGTCGAAGGGCGTCGGAGTCCCGGCAAAGCTCAGCTTCGATCTGAAGCCCGTCGCCGGCGGCTTCTCGGTCGACAATATCGTCCTCACTGGATCCGGTTTCGGCGCCACCGGCAGTGCGCAACTGGATGCCGACTATGGCCTCGTTTCGGCCAAGGTCGACCAGTTCGCGCTGCGTCCCGGGGACTCGGTCGCCTTCGACCTGACCCGCACGAAGTCCGGCTACGCGATCGCCGCCCGCGGCAGCTCGTTCGACCTCCGCGGCTTCATCGCCTACACGCGCGAGGGTGTCGGGGATTCGATCGGCTCGGCCGCCGACCTCTCGATCGACGCCAGGATCGACCGGCTGGTCGGTTTCAACAACGAAGCGATCACCGGCGCCCGGCTCAGCCTCGTCTCGGTCGGCGGTTACCCGAAAAAGGCTAGCTTCAGCGGTTCGATCGGGCGGGCGCCGATCGCGTTCGACTACCGCGAGGATTCGTCGAGCGCCTCCCTTTCCTCCTCGGTCGGCGATGCCGGCCGCCTGTTCCGCTTCGTCGACCTCTATACCCGGATCGAGGGAGGCACGATCAGCGCCTCGGGCGAACGGTCGGGCGCGTCGGGGCCGCTCGCCGGGCAGATCGTCGTCGACGATTTCGATATCGTCCATGAGCCGGCGCTGACCCGCCTCGCCGGCCAGCCCGCCGCCGCCCCCGGCAGTGCCCCCCGCCTGGGCGTCGATCCCGGCCGCATCCATTTCGATCGCGCTCTCGCCCGCTTCCGCAAGACGGGCCTCGTCGTGGCGATCGACGACGCGGTGGTACGCGGCATGTCGGTCGGCGCCACGCTCAACGGCCGCGTCGATTTCGACGCTGGCCGCGTCCAGATCAACGGCACCTATCTGCCGTCCTACGCCGCCAACAATGCGGTAAGCCGCATTCCGCTGATCGGGCTGGTGTTGAGCGGCGGCGCGTCGGAAGGCCTCTTCGGCGTGACCTTCCGCGTCGACGGCGACATGACCAGCCCGAACGTCTATTTCAACCCGCTCTCAGTGGTCGCCCCCGGTATTCTGCGGAAGATTTTCGAGTTCCACTAGGGGGTACGGCCCCTCTTCGGTGTTTCGCGTTCGCGCGGAAGACGTGGATGGCCGGGACGAGCCCCGCCATGACGTATGAGGAGCGGGAATGCAACGTACTGCTGACGTTTCCCGCGGGTGCGAAGCAGGCACCCGAGTTGAGTCAATGTCCGCCCCCCAAGACGTCATGGCCGGGCTTGTCCCGGCCATCCACGTCTTGTTCTTCAACGCCCCCGCCCGACGCTACCCCGCCTTCACCAGAACGTGCTTCTTCCGACCCAGCGACAGCTTGATCGCCCCGGCGGCAAGGTCGCCAGCCGTGACTTGCGCCCGCTCGTCGGTCACCACCGTATCGTTCACGCGAAGTCCGCCGCCCTTGATCTGCCGCCGCGCTTCGCCGTTGGAGGCCACCAGGCCGGCGCGGACGAACAGGCCGAGGAGCCCGATCCCGGCCGCGAGTTCGGCCTCGGCCACTTCGATGGTCGGCAATGCGTCCGCCGCGCCGCCCTCCTCGAACGTGCGCCGCGCCGCTTCCGCGGATTCCTCCGCCGCGGCGCGGCCGTGGAGGAGGGCGGTCGCCTCGTTGGCGAGAACCTTCTTGGCCTCGTTGATCTCGGCCCCGCCGAGGGCGCCGAGGCGCGCGATCTCGTCGAGCGGCAGCTCGGTGAAGAGCTTGAGGAAGCGGACCACGTCGGCGTCCTCGGTGTTCCGCCAGTACTGCCAGTACTGATAGGGCGAGACCATTTCGGCATTGAGCCAGACCGCGCCGGCCGCCGTCTTTCCCATCTTGGCGCCCGAGGCGGTTGCGATCAGCGGCGAGGTGAAGGCGAAGAGCTCGACATCGTCCATTTTCCGCGCGAGGTCGATCCCGGAGACGATATTGCCCCACTGGTCCGAGCCGCCGAGCTGCAGCCGGCATCCGTGCCGCCGCCACAATTCGACGAAGTCGTAGCCCTGCAGGACCATGTAGTTGAATTCAAGGAACGACAGGTGCTGCTCGCGGTCGAGCCGGAGCCGCACCGAGTCGCGCTGGATCATCTGGTTGACCGAGATGTGCCGGCCGACATCGCGGAGGAACGAAACGTAGTTGAGCTCCATCAGCCAGGTCGCGTTGTCGACCATCAGGGCGTCGCTGGCCCCGTCGCCGAAACGGAGAAAGTTCGAAAAGGCCGAAAGGATGCCCTGCTTGTTCCGCTCGATCTCATCCTCGCCGAGGATGCGGCGGCTCTCGTCCTTGCCGCTCGGGTCGCCGACGCGCGTCGTGCCGGTGCCCATCAGCGCGATCGGCCGGTGACCGGTCTTCTGCATCCAGCGCAGCATCATGATCTGCAGGAGGCTGCCAACATGGAGGCTGGGCGCCGTGCAGTCGAAGCCGATATACCCGGTCACCGTCTCCCGCGCCGCCAGTTCGTCGAGCCCCTCGGGATTGGAGCACTGGTGCAGGAAGCCGCGCTCGGCCAGCACCCTCATCAGTTCCGACTTGAACGGTTTCATCGCGGCGGTAACCCTTTCCTGACGAGGCGCTGTCTATCAGGAGCGTCGGCTCTTTTCACCGGGATTCCGCGCTTATGCCTACGTTGCGCGTCATCGGCCTGATGAGCGGTACCTCGATGGACGGCGTCGACGCCGCGCTGGTCGAGACCGACGGCGAGCGCATCGGCGGGTTCGGCCCTGCCAGGTTCCGCCCCTACTCGGATGAGGAGCGCGCGATTCTGCGGCAGGCGCTTGCCGAAGCCCGCGGCCTGACCGACCGCCACGCGCGGCCCGGTATCCTCTACGAGGCCGAGGTGCTCGTCACCGTCGCCCATGCCGAGGCTGTGGAGGCGCTCCGCGCGGATACCGGCCCGGTCGACCTCCTCGGCTTTCACGGCCAGACCGTCCTCCACGCTCCGGAGCGCCGCCTCACCGTCCAGATCGGCAACGGCCGCGCGCTGGCGAAGCGCACCGGCATCGAGGTCGCCTACGATTTCCGCGCCGCCGATGTGGCCGCGGGCGGGCAGGGGGCGCCGCTCGTCCCGGTCTTCCACCGCGCTCTGGTCGCCCGCTCCCGGCTGCAGGGCCGGGTAGCGGTGGTCAATATAGGCGGCGTCGCCAACGTGACGCTGGTCGATGAGAAGGGCGGGCTCGTCGCCGGAGATACCGGGCCCGGCAATGCCCTCATCGACGACTTCGTGCGGGAGCGGACCGGCGCCGCGATGGACGCCGGCGGGGCGCTCGCCGCGGCGGGACGGGTCGATCCGATCGCCCTTGACGCACTTGCCGCCCATCCCTGGTTCGCCCTGCCGATGCCGAAATCGCTCGACCGGAACGCGTTTTCCCCGACTCCCGTCGCACGTCTGTCGCTGTCGGACGGCGCGGCAACCCTGTCCGCGT
Organism: Bauldia sp.; assembly: GCA_035651055.1. GTDB lineage: Bacteria > Pseudomonadota > Alphaproteobacteria > Rhizobiales > Kaistiaceae > JAFKKF01. The sequence goes on along the minus strand of DASRGK010000114.1, from coordinate 11,614 downwards.
TCACCGCAACCACGATCGCGGGCGCCATCCGCCACGCCGGCGGGGCGTCCCGGATCGTCGTCGCCGGCGGCGGCGCCCACAATCCGGTTCTTCTCGCAATGCTCGCCGAACGCTCCGGCGTCCCCGTGACGACCGCCGAATCGCTCGGCTGGTCGGCCGATTTCATGGAGGCGCAGGCCTTCGCCTTCCTCGCGGCGCGGTCGAAGTTCGGCCTGCCGCTGAGCTACCCCGAGACCACGGGCGTGCCCCGCCCCATGCCGGGCGGCATCATCGCCTCCGCCTGAGCGATTTTTCCCGGTCCTCCGCGACAAGTCGTTGAACTGCCGCCTTTGCATTGCAATGGTGCGCCGAGGTTCACCCGCCCGGAGTCCGCGCCGCCGATGCTCGAATCGATGGAGATCGCGATCCTCATCGCTTCGGCGCTGATTATCGTCGCGGTCTTTACCAGTCTCATCAGCTTCCGCTTCGGGGCGCCGCTCCTCCTCGTCTTCCTGCTGGTCGGCCTGGTCGCCGGCGAGGACGGGCTGCTCGGCATCCATTTCGACAATGTCCGCGCGGCGTTCTTCATCGGCTCGGTCGCGCTGGCCCTGATCCTGTTCGATTCCGGCTTCGAGACGCGCCTTTCGACGCTGCGGATCGCGGCTCTGCCGTCGCTGGTTCTGGCCACCCTTGGCGTCGTTCTCACCGCGCTTCTCGTCGCGGTCGCGGCGCGCTTCCTCTTCGGCGTTTCCTGGCTGACCGGCCTCCTCATCGGCTCGATCGTCGGCCCGACGGACGCTGCCGCAGTCTTCTTCCTGCTGCGGGTCGGCGGCATCAACCTTCGTGACCGGCTGCGCTCGACGCTCGAAGTCGAATCCGCCCTCAACGACCCGATCGCCATCCTGCTCACGCTGTCTCTGGTCGCCGCGCTCAGCGCGGCCACGGCGACGGGCGGCCTGTTCCTCGACCTTGTCGGCGACTTCCTTTCGCAGGCGCTGATCGGCGCGGTGCTTGGCGTTGCCGGCGGCATGGGCATCGTCCAGATCGTCAACCGGACGAACTTCGAGCCCGCGCTCTACCCGATCATGATGATCGCGATGGCGCTGGCGCTCTGGGCTTTCACCGGCCTCCTCGGCGGCAGCGGCTTCATAGCGGCCTATGCCGCCGGCGTCGTGGCGGGCAATTCCCGCATGCGCCACTCCGCCGCGCTCCGCCGTTTCCAGCACGGTACGACCTGGCTGAGCCAGATCGCCATGTTCCTGACGCTCGGCCTGCTGGCGACGCCCTCGCAGTTTACCCGCGTCATCGGGGCGGCGATCGGCCTCGCCCTGTTCCTCACGTTCATCGCCCGCCCGGTGGCGATCTGGATCTGCCTCCTGCCGTTCCGCTTCAATCGCCGGGAGATGGCGTTCGTCTCGTGGGTCGGCCTCCGCGGTGCCGTATCGATCCTGCTCGGCATCGTCCCGATCATCGGTGGTGTTCCGGGCGCGCAGGACCTGTTCAACACCGCCTTCATCGTCGTCCTCGTCTCCCTTGTCGTGCAGGGCTGGACGATCAGGCCGGTCGCCCGCTACCTCGGCCTCATCGTCCCGCCGCGAACCGGGGTGGTCGACCGCATCGAGCTGGAACTGCCCGGGCGCGGCGATTACGAGATCGTCGGTTACGTGATCCATCCCGACAGTCCGGTCGCGAGGGGCCAGCGCATTCCGCGCTGGGCGCGGCCGTCGCTGCTCGTCCGCGACGGACGCTCGCTCCGCCCGCACCATGCCGGCCGGCCGCAGACGGGCGACCAGGTCTATGTCATCACCACGCCCAACTACGTTGGGCTGCTCGACCGCCTGTTCGGCGAACCGGGCCAGCGGACGGACGACCCGCGCCTCTTCGGCGAGTTCGTCATCCAGCCCGGCACGCCGCTCTCCGAACTGGCCGGCGTCTACGGCATTCCGCTGCGCGCCGGCGACGAGGCGATGACGGTCGCCGAAATTCTCCGCCGCGGCCTCGCCGGCGACATCGAGGCGGGCGACCGCGTCGCCTATGGCCCGGTCGACCTGATTGTCCGGCGGGTCAGCGACGAGCACGAGGTGGAGGAGGTCGGCCTCGCGCTCGAACACGAGCACCGGATCGCTCCGAACGTGCCCGTCTTCCAGTCCCCGCGCGAGCTGGCGGAAATGCTGGCCGGCTGGTGGCGCCGGTTCGTCGGGACGAGGCAGAAAGCCTCCGCGGGGGCCGCCGCACCCTCGGAGCCGACCGCGCCGCAGCCTCCGCCTGCCGCCCTCGATCCGTCAGCGGCGGCAGCCGCGCCCGACGGGACGCAGCCCGCTCCGCCTCCCGCCTGAGCCCGTGCATATCCGCCGGACTTGTCCCCGCCTGAAGACCGGCGCCTAAGATCGGAAGCCTCGGATTGCAACCGGAGGCAAGGGCAGGATGACACTACACGGCAACGTCGCCACGGCGCCCGACGGCGCGCACGGCTTCGACTGCAACACGGTCCTCACCGCCGCCAGGGCGAAGGCCCTTCGCGGCGCCGGCTTCAGTTTCGCCATCCGCTACATTTCGCGGAGCGCCGGCCTCCCGAAGGGCGATCTTTCCGTCGCCGAGGCCGAGCGCATCCTCGCCGCCGGCCTCGCCCTCATGCCGGTCCAGCACGTCGCCCGTGCCGGATGGTCGCCGAACGAGGCGCTAGGTTCGGCCAACGGCGCCAACGCCGCCGCCAACTGCCGCGCTCTGGGCTTTCCGCCGGGCGTGTGCGTCTGGCTCGATCTCGAAGGCGTCGCCCCCGATGCCCTCCACGCCGATGTCATCCGCTACTGCAATGCCTGGTTCAGGGAAGTGACCGATGCCGGCTATGTCCCCGGAATCTACGTCGGAGGCGACGCGCAGCTTTCCGGCGATGAGCTCTTCTTCCGGCTGACCACGCGGCACTACTGGAAGTCGGGCAGCCGCGTCCCGGAAGTCGCCCACCGCGGCTACCAGATGTTCCAGACCATCGCTCCCGGTGACCGCATCGCCGGCGTCGAAATCGACCGCAATGTCACCAGGGCCGACCGGCTCGGCGGCCGCGTCAGCTGGCTCGCCCGGGAATAGGAGAGGCGTCGAGCGGATCGCCGAAGGCCGCGGCTCCCCGGCGGAAAGCGATCGCGAGATACGCCATCGCGGCGGGGAATGTCACGATCCAGGCGGCAGCAATCCAGATGAGCTGTGGCCAGGCGACCTGCAGGAAGATGAAAGGCGTCAGCGCCGCATTGGCGAACAGCCACCAGCGGGCCGCCGGCGGAGCGCCGGCGGGCGCCAGGGCAAGACCGGCGCAAAGCGTCGCGAGGCCCATCACGGTGTAGCCGAGCAGGTCGACCCCGGTCAGGAATTCGTGCGTGCCGCAACAGGCGAGGAACTGATAGGCCGTGTCGCCGGCGATCGCGTGCGGAATGACCACGGTGAGCTGCGTGATGTAAACGATGCTGACCAGGGTCGCGTAGATCGTCCCGAGGGTCAGCGCCGCGAGGCTCCAGACGCGGCGCTCGCCGGCCGTCGCGGCGTGCAGGCCGGCCATGGCGAGGGCGAAGCAGGGCGCCAGAGCCAGCGACGGCGCGAAGATCAGAATCCCGTCCCACGGCGGAACGAGGACGCCCGCCGCCTGCAGCACCTGCGGTATGTCATAGGCAATGCTGGCAATGCACGCGGCGAGCGCGGCGACAAAGCCGAAACGGCGGATCATGGCAGACGTCTCCGGGATAATGCCGGAGGAGCGTTCTCACACGATCGCCGGGAGCCGCCTTGATCCTGCGCAACTACGCTTCGGCTTCGGCCACCGCTGCCAGCCGTCGGTCGACATAGTCGCTGCAGATGTCCATCAACTCGTCGACGCTGTTCTCGAAGAAGTGGTTGGCGCCGCGCACGATGGCCTGGTCGATCTTGATGCCCTTCTGGGTCTTCAGCTTGTCGACCAGCGCCTGCACGTCCTTCTGCGGCACGACCTTGTCCTGGTCGCCGTGAATGATGAGTCCGGAGGAGGGGCAGGGCGCGAGAAAGGTGAAGTCGTGGAGGTTGGCCGGCGGCGCGATCGAGATGAAGCCCTCGACCTCGGGCCGCCGCATCAGCAGCTGCATGCCGATCCAGGCGCCGAAGGAAAAGCCGGCCACCCAGCAGCTCCGCGCATCAGGGTGGACCGACTGGACCCAGTCGAGCGCCGCGGCGGCATCGGACAGTTCGCCCGAACCGTGGTCGAATTCGCCCTGGCTGCGGCCGACGCCGCGGAAATTGAAGCGGAGCACCGCGAAGCCGCGCTTCGAAAACATGTAAAAGAGGCGATAGACGACCTGGTTGTTCATCGTCCCGCCGAATTGCGGATGCGGGTGAAGGATGATGGCGATCGGACCGTTCCGTTTCTTGGCAGGCTGGAAGCGGCCCTCGATGCGGCCGGCAGGTCCGGTGAAGATGACTTCGGGCATTCGTCCTGTTCTCGCTAAGCCGGCCACGGGCCAGGCGGCGGATCGGCCGCGCCGGCGTAGCGCCAATTCTCTGAGGGCCTTCGGTTTTTGCCGCTTTCCGCCTGGTTGGGCGGGTCCGGCGGCACTCATATCACGACGGCGGGGGCCAATTTCAAGGAATAACGGCAGCGGCGTGACGGCTTCCGCCGCCACGGCGCGGCCGCAACCGCCGGATATGGGTTGGCCGGGCCGAGGGACCTTGCGCCGATGACTGCCACTGCCGCCGTCAGGCCGATCACGCCGGCCGAATTTGCCGCCGACCGGCTGGTACATCTGGCCGGATTCTCGCTGGCGCTGGTCGCCGGAGCGGCCGTGCTTGCCCGGGCAATAGCGGCGGGCGGGGGCGGGCGCGTCGCGGCGGCCGCGATCTATGCGTTCGGCCTGGTGGCCGTCTTCGGGTTCTCCGCTGCCTACAATCTGGCGGTAGGAAACCGCCACCGTGAACTGCTGCGCCGCCTCGACCATTCCAGCATCTTCGTGCTGATCGCGGGGACCTACACCCCGTTCACGGTCCTCGGCCTTGCCGGGGGCTGGGCGGTCGGCATGACTCTGCTCGTCTGGGTAATCGCCCCGATCGGCGTGGGCGTGAAGATGCTCGCACCGCAGAGGCGCTACGAGGGCCTTTCCATCGCGCTCTATGTCGCCTTCGGCTGGATCGGCCTGATCGCGATCGTGCCGCTCCTCGATCGCCTGTCGCCCGGCGTGCTGATTCTCATCGGTGCCGGCGGCCTCCTCTATTCGGTTGGCGTGGTCTTTCATGCCTGGGCGAGGCTCCGCTTCCAGCGGGCCATCTGGCACGTCTTTGTGCTTGCCGCGGCGGCGCTGCACTATGCGGCGGTCTGGCAGGTCGTGGTCGGAACCGCCTGACCCGACGCATTTTGGAGGCCGAGGCATGGAAACGCTGTCGCTTAACTGGCAGGCATGGGCGCTCCTCTCCGCAGCCTTTGCCGCACTCACCGCGATCTTCGCCAAGATCGGCGTCGAGCACGTCAATTCCGACTTCGCGACGCTCATCCGCACGGTCGTGATCCTTGCCGTTCTGACGGCGATCGTTCTCGGCACCGGCCAGTTCCAGCCGCTCGGCGCCATCGCGCCGCGCACGTACCTCTTCCTCGCGCTGTCCGGTCTGGCGACCGGTGCCTCCTGGCTCTGCTATTTCCGGGCGCTCAAGGCCGGGAACGCGTCCCAGGTCGCGCCGGTCGACAAGCTGAGCGTCGTCATGGTCGCGGTGTTCGCTGCCGCGTTCCTCGGCGAGCGCCTCTCGGCGCTGAACTGGACCGGCGTCGTTCTGGTCGCCGCGGGCGCCTTTCTCGTCGCGATCTGAGCGGCGCCGCCCCGCCGGTCCCGCCGTCGCCCGTGCCGGCGTTGCATCGGCGGGCGAAGCATGGTGATAGATCGGGCATGCCCCGCCTCTACCTCGACTACAACGCCACCGCCCCGCTTCGCCCGGAAGCCCGCGCGGCAATGGTCGAGGCTTTGTCCGCGGTCGGCAACGCCTCCTCGGTCCATTCCGAGGGGCGCGACGCGCGCAGGCGCATCGAGGCGGCGCGCGCCGCGGTCGCCGCTCTGGCCGGCGGCGAGGCCAAGCTCGTCACCTTCACGGGCGGCGGCACCGAGGCCAATGCCACGGTGCTGACGCCCGACTGGTCGATTGCCGGCAAGCCCCATCGCATCGAGACGCTTCTCGTCAGCGGCATCGAGCACGTGTCGGTGCTTTCCGGCGGCCGGTTCCGCGACGATCAGCTCCGCCGGATCCCGGTCGACGGCGAGGGCGTCGTCCGGCTCGACGCGCTGTCGGCGGCGCTCGCCGCCGCGAAGGGGCCGGTCCTCCTCTCGCTGATGCTGGCCAACAACGAGACAGGCGCGATCCAGCCCGTTGCCGATGCGGCCCGGATCGCCCACGCGGCTGGCGCCCTCGTCCACACCGACGCAGCGCAGACGGCCGGCCGGATCCCGGTCGACCTCCGGGCGCTCGGCGTCGACGTGCTCACCCTCTCCGCCCACAAGCTCGGCGGGCCCCAGGGGGCGGGGGCAATCCTCCGCGCGAGCGAGGACCTCGTCTTCGCGCCGCTGCTCACCGGCGGCGGACAGGAGCGCCGCACCCGCGCCGGAACCGAGAATGTGGCGGCCATCGTCGGTTTTGGCGCCGCGGCCACTGCCGCTGGGGCTGACGTCGGCCGCATGCCGGCGCTCGCCCGATGGCGTGACGAGTTGGCGGGGGTGGTCCGCGGAAGTATTGGAAAGGTAACGGTATTTTCCGAGAGTGCGCCCCGCCTTCCGCAGACCCTCTGCTTCGCCGTGGAAGGCGTTTCCGCGGAAACCCTGGTGATTGCCCTCGACCTGGCGGGAGTGGCGGTTTCTTCCGGTTCTGCCTGTTCATCAGGCAAGGTGGCGCCAAGCCACGTCCTTGCGGCGATGGGAATTGCCCAGAGCGTTGCAAAAGGTGCAATTCGGCTGAGCCTGGGCTGGGATTCGAAGGAGTCCGACTTACATTTATTCTCAACAGCGTGGCGCCATGTGCTAAAGCACCTCGCGCCGAACAAGCCCCAGGCGGCCTGAGCGCCGCCTCAACCCGCGGTCCTTGAAACCGCAAGGGTGGAGTAAGGAATGCCTGCCGTCCGCGAGACGGTCGATACGGTTCGCCGGATCGACGTCGACCAATACAAGTATGGCTTCGTCACGGACATCGCGTCCGACAAGGCCCCGAAGGGGCTGAGCGAAGACATCGTCCGCTATATTTCGGAGAAGAAGAACGAGCCGGCGTGGCTGCTCGAATGGCGGCTCGCCGCCTATCGCCGCTGGCTGACCATGCGCGAGCCGACCTGGGCCCGCGTCCACTACCCCCGGATCGACTTCCAGGACATCTATTACTACTCGGCTCCCAAGAGCACGAAGGGCCCGAAGAGCCTCGACGAGGTCGATCCGCAGCTCCTCGCCACCTACGAGAAGCTCGGCATCCCGCTCCGCGAGCGCGAGATTCTGCTGGGCGTCGAGAAGCCGGTGTCGCGGGTTGCCGTCGACGCGGTCTTCGACTCGGTCTCGGTCGTCACCACCTTCAAGGACGAGCTGAAGAGGGCCGGCGTCCTGTTCTGCTCGATCTCCGAGGCGGTCCGTGACTATCCGGAGATCGTGAAAAAGTATCTCGGCTCCGTCGTCCCGGTCACCGACAATTTCTACGCCACGCTCAATTCGGCGGTCTTCTCCGACGGCTCGTTCGTCTATGTTCCGGAGGGCGTCCGCTGCCCGATGGAGCTGTCGACCTACTTCCGCATCAACGAGCGCAACACCGGCCAGTTCGAGCGCACCCTCATCATCGCCGAGAAGGGCGCCTACGTCTCCTACCTGGAGGGCTGCACCGCGCCGATGCGCGACGAGAACCAGCTCCACGCGGCGGTGGTCGAACTGGTCGCCCTCGACGATGCCGAGATCAAGTATTCGACCGTCCAGAACTGGTACCCCGGCGACGCGCAGGGGAAGGGCGGCATCTACAACTTCGTCACCAAGCGCGGCGATTGCCGTGGCGCGCGCGCGAAGATCTCGTGGACGCAGGTCGAGACCGGCTCCGCCATCACCTGGAAGTATCCGAGCGTGATCCTGCGCGGTGACGATTCCTCCGGCGAGTTCTACTCGATCGCCGTGTCGAACGGTTACCAGCAGGTCGACAGCGGCACCAAGATGACCCACCTCGGCAAGCGGACGAAGAGCCGGATCATCTCGAAGGGCATCGCCGCCGGCCATTCCGACAATACCTATCGCGGCCTCGTCACCAGCCATCGCAAGGCGGAGGGCGCCCGCAACTACACCAACTGCGATTCGCTCCTCATCGGCGACAAGTGCGGGGCCCACACCATCCCCTACATCGAGGCCAAGAACGCCACGCTCAACTTCGAGCACGAGGCGACCACCTCGAAGATCTCCGACGACCAGCTCTTCTATGCCCGGAGCCGCGGACTCGGCGCCGAGGAAGCGGTGGCGCTCATCGTCAACGGCTTCGTCAAGGACGTGATCCAGCATCTGCCGATGGAGTTCGCCATCGAGGCGCAGAAGCTGATCGGGATCAGCCTCGAGGGGAGCGTCGGGTGATCTTCCGCCTCTGGCACGGCTGGACGAGTCCCGCGAATGCCGATGCCTACCAGCGGATCGTCCAGGAGGAAGTCTTCGCCATGATCGCCGCGAAGCAGGTAGCCGGCTATCGCGGTATCGATCTGCTGCGTCGGCGGGTCGGCGACGAGGTCGAATTCGTCACGATCATGCGCTTCGATACGCTGGATAACGTCAAGGCCTTCGCCGGCGAGGACTATGAGCGCTCCTTTGTCCCGCCGCAGGCGCGCGCGGTGCTGAAGCGCTTCGACGATCGCGCCCAGCACTACGATCACATCCGTCACATCGACTATCCGGGAACCTGACCATGGCCGAGCCCGTCAAGCCCGTCATGAACATCGCCGACGTGAAGCTCATGGACAACGCCCATGGCGACCGGTTCGAGGCCAGGATCGGCTCGTTCGGCCGCATGATCGGCTCGACCGGCATCGGCTGCATGCTGACCATCGTGCCGCCGGGCAAGCGCGCCTTCCCGTATCACGCGCATCACGTCCTCCATGAGATGTTCGTCATCCTCGAGGGCACCGGGGAGTACCGCTTCGGCGGCAAGACCTGGCCGGTGAGGGCGGGCGATGTCTGCGCGGCTCCGGCGGGCGGGCCGGAGGTGGCGCACCAGCTCATCAACACCGGCGATACCGATCTCAAGTATCTCGGCCTGTCGACCGGGGCGACGACGGATGTCGTGGAATATCCCGACTCCGGCAAGTTTGCCGTCACCTCGCGCTACAACTGGTCGAACCCCGCGGCGGGCGGCATCCGCGTCGTCCTCCGCAAGGAACAGTCCCTCGATTACTGGGAAGGCGAGTAGGCGTCGGCGATGGCTGCAATTCTTGAAATCGAAGGCCTGCACGTTTCCGTCGGCGACCGCGAGATCCTCCGCGGCATCGACCTGAAGCTCGACGCCGGCCAGGTCCACGCGATCATGGGCCCGAACGGCTCCGGCAAGTCGACGCTCGCCTATGTGCTGGCCGGCCGTCCCGGATACGAGGTGACCGGCGGCGCCATCCGCTACAAGGGCGAGGATCTCCTCGCCATGGAGCCGGACGAGCGCGCCGCGAGCGGCGTCTTCCTCGCCTTCCAGTACCCGATCGAGATTCCCGGCGTCGCCACGATGACCTTCCTCAAGGCCGCGCTCAATGCGCAGCGGAAGAAGCAGGGCCTGTCTGAAATCTCGACGCCCGATTTCATCCGCCGCGTCAAGGAAGTCTCCGACAAGCTCAACGTCACCCAGGAGATGCTTCGCCGCCCGCTCAATGTCGGCTTCTCCGGCGGCGAGAAGAAGCGGAACGAGATCGTCCAGATGGCGCTCCTCGCGCCGTCCCTCTGCATCCTCGACGAGACCGATTCCGGCCTCGACATCGACGCGCTCCGCGTCGTTGCCGACGGCGTCAACTTGCTCCGTTCGCCCGAGCGTTCGATGCTGGTCATCACGCACTACCAGCGCCTCCTCAACTACATCGTGCCGGACGTCGTCCATGTGATGGCGGCGGGCAGGATCGTTCGCTCCGGCGGCAAGGAGCTGGCGCTGGAGCTGGAAGAGAAGGGCTACGCCGAATTCGCCGGCGCCGCCGCCTGAGTCCCGCGATGAACGCCGAGCCGCGCACCCTCCATACCCGCGCCGAGGACGAACTGGCGGCGATGTTCCGCAGCGAGCGCGGGCGGCTCCCCGGCGGCGCCGGCATCTGGCGCGAGCAGGCCTTTGCCCGCTTCGATCGCGCCGGCCTGCCGCATCGCCGCGTCGAGGCGTGGAAATACACCGATCTTCGCGCGCTCCTCCGCTCGGTCCCGCCGCTTTCCGGCGAGGCCTCGCGGACGCAGCTTGGCGCGTTCCTGCGCGCCGACCGGCTGCACGGCGTCGAGCGCGCCCGCATCGTCGTCGTCAACGGCCTCTTCCGCCCGGACCTTTCCGACCTGTCCGAGGTCGATGGCGTGGAAGCCGAATCGCTCGCCGATCTCATCGCCCGCGATCCGCACGCCGTCGGCCGTCTGTTCGGCGACAATGCCGATGCCGTGCTGGCGCTTAACGCCGCGCTCCTCGAGGGCGGCGTCGTCGTCACCGTCGCCAGGGATGCCAATCCGGCGCTCCCCATCGAGATCGCCCACGTCGCTGCAGTCGACCAGCCCGCGGCGATCTTCCAGCGCGATATCGTCAGCATCGGCGAAAATGCCTCGGCACGCTTCATCGACACCTGCTTCGGTCCGCCCGAAATTGCCTACCAGCGGAACGCGGCGACCGAGCTCGATCTTGCCGCCGGCGCCCGCATCGTCTGGGCGCGGCTGCAGGAGGAGGGCGACGAGGCGGTGCATCTGGCCAGCTTCGGGGCGCGGCTCGGCCGCGACGCCGCCCTCGACCACGTCGCCGTTTCCTCCGGCGCCGGCCTGTCGCGCTGGCAGGGTTTCATCCGCATCGAAGGGCAGGGCGCCCGCGCCGGATTCTTCGGCGCGACCATGCTTTCCGGCGGCCAGCACGCCGACCTCGCCCTCGTCGTTCATCACGCCAGCGAGCACACCCAGAGCCGCGAACTCTTCAAGAACGTCGCCGACGGCGAGGCGGTCGGGGCGTTCCAGGGCCGCATCGTCGTCGAGGCCGGCGCGCAGAAGACCGACGCGAAGATGATGACGCAGGCGCTCATTCTCTCCGACAGCGCCCAGTTCGCCCAGAAGCCGGAACTCGAGATCTTCGCCGATGACGTCCAGTGCGGTCACGGCGCCACTGCCGGCCAGATCGACGAGACGATGCTCTTCTATCTGATGGCCCGGGGCATCCCCCGCGCCGAAGCCGAGCAGCTGCTGATCGAGGCCTTCCTCGCCGATGCCATCGATGCCGTGGGCGAGGGCGCTATCGCCGCCGCCATGCGCGGTGTCGTGGCGGCCTGGCTGGCGAAGCGGAGGCCGGCATGAACGCGCGCGGCAGCGAGACATCCACTGCCCGTCATCCCCGGCGAGCCCGAAGGGCGAGGGAAGGGGACCCAGTATCCGCCTCCGGTTCCAGAAAAGTCCCCACCGTTGGCGCCTTTCCTCCCACCCGACGCGGATACTGGGTCCCCGCT
>DASRGK010000113.1:0-10030 GCA_035651055.1 Bauldia sp. | reverse complement strand
GATGCATGGCTATGGCCTCGTCAACGGCGCGCCGGCCGACCTCAGTTTCGTCGACCCATCGATGGCCGATGCTGCCGGCGGCGGCGCGCTGGTCACCACGGTTGCCGACCTCGCCACGGTGCTTGCGGCCGTCCGGGAGGGGGCCCTCTTCGCCGACAGGGCGACGTTCGCGACGATGGCGAGTTTCGTCGAGGCAGAAGGCCCGGGCGGGCTGGTCGGCTACGGGCTCGGCCTCGAAAAGTACCTTTTCCCGGGCGGCCTTGAGATCATCGGCCACCTCGGCGGCACCGCCGGCTACCGGTCGGGAACTTTCTACATCCGGAAGCTCGACCTCAGCCTCGCCTTTGCCATGAGCGTCGAGGGCGATCCGACCGCGATCATGGTCGCGGCCCTGAAGGTCTTGGCGCCGGAGGCGTTGCACTGAAGGCGGGGTTCCCGGCCCGCCCGCCCTGTATTTTGACGATCGTTCGCCCGCCGGCCCCGGCTCTCTTGCCTCGCGGCATGGGCCGGGGTCTATGATCGGGGAAGAGGCGAAAACCGGCCTGTCGCAACGTCGGCCAAAGCCCGAACTCCCGGAGGAAGTGCCGTGTCCGAGAAGGTCTATCCCGTTCCCGCCGAGTGGAAAGAACGCGCCCTCGCCGACAGGGCGACGTACGAAGCGATGTACGCGCGCTCGGTCGCCGACCCGGACGGCTTCTGGCGGGATCAGGCGAAACGGATCGACTGGCTGAAGCCTTTCACCCGGGTCAAGAACACCAGCTTTCACCCGCCGGTCTCGATCAGGTGGTTCGAGGACGGTGTCCTCAACGTCTCGGCGAACTGCCTCGACCGGCACCTGGCGAAGCGCGGCGACCAGGTCGCGATCATTTTCGAGGGCGACGATCCGTCGGTCTCGCGGAAGATCACCTATCGCGAGCTCCACGCCGAGGTCTGTCGCTTTGCCAACGTCTTGAAGTCGCTCGGCGTCGCCAAGGGCGACCGCGTCACGATCTATCTGCCGATGATTCCGGAAGCGGCCATGGCAATGCTCGCCTGCGCCCGCCTCGGCGCGATCCATTCGGTAGTCTTCGGCGGCTTCTCGCCCGAATCGCTTGCCGGGCGCATCAATGACTGCAATTCGCGGCTGGTGATCACCGCCGACGAAGGGCGGCGAGGCGGCAGGATCGTGCCGCTCAAGCGCAACGTCGACGAAGCGCTGGCCAATGCCCTCAGCGTCGAGCGCGTGCTGGTCATCCGCAATACCGGCAACGACGTCCCGATGAAGGGGGCGCGCGACATCTGGTGGCACGAGGCGGCGGCCGGCATCGACGAGGACTGCCCGGCGGAGCCGATGGGCGCCGAAGATCCGCTGTTCATCCTCTACACCTCAGGCTCGACCGGCAAGCCGAAGGGCGTCCTGCACACGTCGGGCGGCTATCTCGTGCACGTGTCGATGACCCACCAGTACGTCTTCGACTACCACGACGGCGATATTTTCTGGTGCACCGCCGACGTCGGCTGGGTGACCGGGCACTCCTATATCGTCTACGGGCCGCTCGCCAACGGCGCGACGACGCTGATGTTCGAAGGCGTGCCCAACTACCCGACACCGTCCCGTTTCTGGGAAGTGATCGACAAGCACAAGGTCAACATCTTCTACACCGCGCCGACCGCGCTGCGCGCGCTGATGGGCGCCGGCGACGCGCACGTGACCCGGACCTCGCGGAAATCGCTTCGCCTTCTCGGTTCGGTGGGCGAGCCGATCAACCCCGAGGCTTGGGAATGGTATCACCGGGTTGTCGGCGAGGGCCGCTGCCCGATCGTCGATACGTGGTGGCAGACCGAGACCGGCGGCATCCTCATTTCGCCGCTTCCCGGCGCGATCGACCTCAAGCCGGGCTCCGCGACGAAGCCCTTCTTCGGCGTCCGGCCGGCGCTGGTCGACGCCGGCGGCAAGATCATCGAGGGCGCGGGCTCCGGCAACCTCGTCATCACCGACTCATGGCCGGGCCAGATGCGCACGGTCTATGGCGACCACCAGCGCTTCGTCGACACCTACTTCAAGACCTATCCGGGCTACTACTTCACCGGTGACGGCTGCCGCCGCGACGAGGACGGCTACTGGTGGATCACCGGCAGGGTCGACGACGTCATCAACGTTGCCGGTCACCGCCTCGGCACGGCGGAAGTCGAATCCGCCCTGGTCGCGCACCCCAAGGTCTCGGAAGCCGCGGTGGTCGGCTACCCGCATCCGATCAAGGGCCAGGGCATCTACGCCTATGTGACGCTGATGGCAGGCGAAAGGCCCGAGGAGCCGCTTCGCAAGGAACTGGTCCAGTGGGTGCGGAAGGAGATCGGCCCGATCGCCTCGCCCGACCTCATCCAGTTCGCGCCCGGCCTGCCGAAGACGCGCTCCGGCAAGATCATGCGGCGCATTCTCAGAAAGATCGCCGAGGACGACTACGGCGCGCTCGGCGACACCTCGACGCTGGCCGATCCGGCCGTGGTTGAGGATCTCGTCAAGAACCGCCAGAACCGGGCCAAGGGCTGAAAGCGAGCGCCGGACCTCGCCGGTCCGGCGCCAGCAAACAGCAAAAACGCCTACATCCTGCCTTCCGTGCCGCCGCCCATCATGCGGGCGAACGGGATGAGCTGGTAGACGGCAGCGAGCCCGACAAGAATGAAGATGATGCGGGCGATGATCGGCGCGAACGCGAAGATCGTGCTGACCAGGTCGAAGCCGAAAATTCCAATCAGCCCCCAGTTGATCCCACCGATGATGATGAGAAGCAGTGTGATCATGTCCAACGGTTTCATGCGCAAGGCCTCCTCGTGGTGACCTCCCTGTAGCCGCGCCGGGCCGCTCTTCGATTTTTCGATTGTGCGAATCGCCCGCCCCGACCGGTGCCGACTGTGAGCCGAGTTGCCCGAATCGGCAACCATGCGAGGAAAACCGCCGGCGGCTACCCTGCGCTGGCCAGCCCGCACCACGGCGCCCGTTCACCCCCGTCATAGGGGTGAACGAGACCGCTCGCCAGCATCCTGGCCGACAGCGTCTCGCCGGTTTCGTCGGTCACGTCGGCAATGACCCGGCCGCCATACTTGTCGTTTTCAACGTTGGTAAGCTGGACGCTGCCGCGGGCGATCACCGCCAGATGCTCGGCCGCCTCCGCCGCTTTTGCCTTCTCCATCGGACACTTGCCGTGCAGTTCCGGGGCGTCGATGCCGCGCAGCCGCACGGCCGTGGTCAGTTCCTGGCCGATCCAGATGGTGGCCCGGACCTCGATCGTATCGCCGTCGATGGCGCGGATGACGTCGGCGGCAACCGGCCCGGCGAGCCGGTCCTTGGCCATCGCCACCCCCGCCGAGCAGAGGACGCCGAAAGCGAGAAGGACGGTGCGGTGCATCCCGATTCGTCCGAGGAATATATTCCTGTATAGCCCGCCCCCCACAATGCCGGCAAGCGGTTAATGCCGCCTCACCGGCTTCGGTTTTGCTTGCGGCAGGGACCACCAATTTCCATCTATTGCGGCGGGCGACGACCTCAGGGCGACTGCGAACGTCGGTGTGAAAGGTAGATGAACACGCTTCGGACGGGCATGCTTCTCGCGGCGCTGACCGCAATCTTCATGGGCGTCGGCTTCCTGATCGGCGGCGCCGGCGGCTCGGTCGTCGCGCTGCTCATCGCCGCGGGGATGAACCTCTTCACCTACTGGAATGCCGATTCGCTGGTTCTCTCGATGAACCGGGCGCGCGAGGTCGATTCCCGCACCGCGCCGGAATTCCACCAGATCGTCCGCGAACTCGCCGCCAAGGCCGGGCTGCCGATGCCGCGCCTCTATGTCATGGAGAGCGCGCAGCCGAACGCCTTCGCCACCGGCCGCGACCCGGAACACGCCGCGGTCTGCGCCACCACCGGCCTTCTCAACCTGATGTCGCGCGAGGAAATTGCCGGCGTCATCGCGCATGAACTGGGCCATGTCCGCAATCGCGACACGCTCACCATGGCGATCGCCGCGACCATCGCCGGTGCCGTGTCGATGCTCGCCAACTTCGCCTTCTTCTTCGGCGGCAGCCGCGACAACAACAACCCGCTCGGCGCCGTCGGGGTCCTCATCGCCGCCATCGTCGCCCCGATCGCGGCGCTGATGATCCAGATGGCGGTGAGCCGCACGCGCGAATACTCCGCCGACCGGGCGAGCGCGGAGATCACCGGGCGCCCCGACTGGTTGATTTCGGCGCTGGCCAAGCTCGACCGCGGCGCGCGCACCATCCCCAACCCGGTCGCGGCGCGCAATCCGGCGGTGGCGCACCTCTTCATCGTCAACCCGCTCGCCGGCGTGAGCATCGGCTCGCTCTTTTCCTCGCACCCGGCGACCGCCGACCGCATCGCCGCGCTGCGGGCAATGACGGTCATGCCGGACGGGCCGCGGCCGGCCTCCGTTCCCAACGTCGGCCGGCCCGCCTATGAGCGTCCGCGTGGCCCGTGGGGCTAGAACCGCGGCCGGAGCGCGCTGCCGCGCCGGGGGTCCCAGCCCGCGCCGCGGCCACCGAGCTTCTTTTCGGTGTCCTTGACCGCAAGCGCCCACTCGACCAGTTGCTCGAGCCGGGCGGCATCGCTTTGTACGATTCCCTGCCGGCGCGCGACCGCCGCCTGGCATACGCGATCGCGGTGACCGCGCTTCGCCGCCACGGCGAGGTCGATGCGCTCCTCGGCAGGCTGATCGAGCGCCGTCCGCGCCGCGCCGGCCGCCTCTATCGCGTCCTTGAAGTCGCCGCGGCGCAGCTCCTCTTCATGGACGTGCCGGACCATGCCGCGGTTTCCATCGCCCTCGAGCAGCTCGCCGCCGACAGCGAGGCCGTGCACTTCAAGGGCCTCGCCAACGCGGTGCTCCGCCGCATGGCACGCGAGCGCGAGACTCTGCTTGCCGGCCTCGACCCCCGCCTCAATGCACCGGCATGGCTCAGCGAGCGTTGGGCCCTGGCCTACGGCGAGGAGACCGCTTCCCGCATCGCCGCCGCGCACCTTGGCGAGCCGCCGCTCGATCTCACCGTAAAGGGCGACGCGGAGGGCTGGGCCGCGAAGCTCGGCGGTATCGTCCTGCCGACCGGCGGCGTGCGGCTGATTCCGTCCGGTCCCATCGACGAGCTGCCCGGCTACGGCGACGGCGAGTGGTGGGTCCAGGACGCCGCTGCGGCGCTCCCGGCCCGGGTGCTCGGCGATGTCGGCGGCAAACGCGTTGCCGACCTCTGCGCCGCGCCCGGCGGGAAAACCGCCCAGCTCGCCGCGGCCGGCGCCGAAGTCACCGCGGTGGACATATCGGCACACCGGCTCACCCGCCTGAAGCAGAACCTCGCGCGCCTGAGGCTGAAGGCCGAAACGGTCACCGCCGACGTGCTCGCCTGGTCGCCGCCGGCCCCGTTCGACGCGATCCTTCTCGATGCGCCCTGCACCGCCACCGGCACTATTCGCCGTCATCCCGACGTGCCCTGGCTGAAGCAGCCGGGCGATGCCGCCAAGCTCGCGCGGCTGCAGGCCGCAATGCTCGCCCGAGCCGCGACATGGCTGAAGCCGGGGGGAACGCTCGTTTACTGCACCTGCTCGCTGGAGCCCGAAGAAGGCGAAGCGGAAGTTCCCGTTGCCGAAGCGGCAGGTCTTCGCGTGAAGCCGATTGCTGCCCGCGAAATCGGCGGCTTGGCCGAAGCGATCACCGAGAGGGGTTTCGTCCGCACCCTGCCCTTCCAGCTCGCCGGACCCGATCCGCGCCTTTCCGGGCTCGACGGCTTCTTCATCGCGAGGCTGGAAAAGCCTTGATCGCGGTTCAGTTTGGCCGGTCCCCCGGCTAGGGTGAGGGGGCGAGCTGCGCGATTCGGGGGTGGAGCGCAGCCGGTAAAAGGGAGTCGGGCGGAAAAAATGGCGATCGGATCGATATCCGGTCAGAGCCGACAGTTGCGTTTCGCCTGGAACGCAGTGCGGCGCCGCATCGCATTCCGCTTACACGGCAGCCTCCTCTACCGCTGGCGCTATGCCGGGGCGATCCCGGAACGGCTGCTGATCGCGCCGATCGACCTCAGGACCGCCGATCCGACCGTCGCCCTCGACATCTATGCCGGCCGCTTCGTCTTTTCGGGCGATGGCATCGACGCGGATGGCCTGTCGGTCTTCGACGCCGAGCCGCCCAGCGAGGACTGGTCGCGCCAGCTGCACGGCTTCGGCTGGCTGCGGCACCTCCGCGCCACCGACATGGCGCTCTCGCGCTCCAACGCCCGCAGCCTCGTCGACGAGTGGATCAAGGTCGGCAACCGCCACGACCCGATCGCCTGGGAGCCGGAGGTCGTCGCCCGCCGCATCATTTCCTGGCTCGCCCAGGCGCCCCTGGTGCTGGAGGGCTGTGATCTCGCCTTTTACCGGCGCTTCATGCGCTCGATCACCCGGCAGGCCCGGCATCTCCGCCGCACCGCCTACGACGCGCCGCCCGGCCTGCCCCGCCTCCATGCCATGATCGCGCTCGCCGCCGTCTCGCTGTCGATGGCCGACCAGGCCCGCTTCCAGAAGCAGGCGGCGAAGTGGCTCGACCTCGAACTGGTCCGCCAGATCCTCCCCGATGGCGGCCACATCAGCCGCAACCCCGGCGTCATCCTCGACGTGTTGATGGACCTGCTGCCGCTCCGCCAGGCCTTCGCCTCGCGCGGCGGACAGCCGTCCCGCATCCTTCTCTCCGCCGTCGACCGGATGATGCCGATGCTCCGCTTTTTCCGGCAGGGCGACGGCAGCTTCGCCCATTTCAACGGCCTCGGCGACACACCCACCGACCAGCTCGCTACCGTGCTCGCCTATGACGACGTGCGCGGCCAGATCCCGCAGGCCGCGCCGCACAGCGGCTACCAGCGGATCGAGCACGGCGGCACGATCATCCTGGTCGATGCCGGCCGGCCGCCGCCGGTCGAGTATTCGACCAACGCCCATGCCGGCTGCCTCTCCTTCGAGATGAGCAGCGGCCGCCAGCGCGTGATCATCAACTGCGGCGTGCCGGCGCCGACCGCCTATTCCATGCGCCGCCTGTCGCGCACGACCGCCGCGCATTCGACGGTGACGTTGAACGACACCTCGTCGTGCCGGTTCCTCACCCGCTCATGGCTTGCCGAATCCGTCGGCGAGCCGATCGTCACCGGACCCTCGCGCATCGACATCGACCGGCGCAGCGAGAACGGCGCTACCGTTCTTTCGCTGCGCCACAACGGCTATGCCGACCGCTACGGCATCCTGCACGAGCGCCGCATCGCGCTTGCCGAAGGCGGCGACCGCGTCGAAGGGCAGGACTCGTTCCGCACGCCCTCCGGCAATCCGGTTACCCGCGCCGGCCGCGACGCCTTCGTCATACGTTTCCATCTGCACCCGAACGTGCGCGCCAGCCGTTCCGAAGGCGGCCGCAACGTCCTCCTCGAACTGCCGGACGGCGAGCGCTGGGAATTCCACTGCGATGGCCTCGAAGTCGACCTCGAGGAGAGCATCCTCTTCTCGAATCTGCGCGGCGGCAGCCGCCGCACCGACCAGATCGTCATCCACGGCCGCTGCCAGCAGAATCCGAGCGTCGCCTGGCAGATGCAGCGCACCGCCGTCGGCGGCAACAGCCGGCGCCGCGCCGCACCCGCGCTCGAGCCGCCGCGCCTTTCCTCCCTCCGCACCTGACCGGGAAGAAGATCCCCATGGCCACCCGCCCCTCTGCGGTGCCGCCGCCTGATTTCCTGCCGATCCGCCGGGCGCTGATCTCCGTCTATGACAAGACCGGGCTCGCCGCGCTGGCTGCTGGCCTTGCCGCCACGGGCGTCGCGATCGTCTCGACCGGCGGCACGGCGGCGGCGATCGCGGCCGCCGGCCTGGCTGTCACCGACGTCTCGGCCGTCACCGGATTCCCGGAGATCCTGGACGGGCGGGTTAAGACGCTTCACCCGAAGATCCACGGCGGGCTGCTCGGCGTGCGGAACGACCCCGCCCATGCCGAGGCGATGCAGGCGAACAGCATCGAGGGCATCGACCTCGTCGTCGTCAACCTCTACCCGTTCGAGGCGACGGTTGCCTCGGGCGCCGACCCGGCCGCCGTGATCGAGAACATCGACATCGGCGGACCGGCGATGATCCGCGCCGCCGCCAAGAACCATGCCTACGTCGCGGTGGTCGTCGATCCGGCGGACTATCCCGCGCTGTTGTCGGCGCTTGCCGAGAAGGGCGGTACCGGCCTCGACCAGCGGCGGCGCTGGGCTGCGAAGGCGTTTGCGCGCACCGCCGCCTACGACGCGGAGGTCTCGGCATGGTTCGCCCGCGAGACCGGCGACGCCTTTCCCCTGCACCGCTCTTTTGCCGGCAGGCGCGCGATGGCTCTCCGCTACGGCGAGAACCCGCACCAGAGGGCCGCCCTCTATCTGTCGAGCGAGGACCGCCCCGGCGTGGCCACCGCGAGACAAATCCAGGGCAAGGAACTCTCCTACAACAACCTCAACGACACCGACGCGGCTTACGAGCTGGTTGCCGAATTCGATCCCTCGCGCTCGGCCGCGGTCGCGATCATCAAGCACGCCAATCCCTGCGGCGTCGCCACGGCCCGCACGCTCGTCGAAGCCTGGCGGCTGGCGCTACGCACCGACCCGGTCTCCGCGTTCGGCGGCGTCGTCGCGCTCAACCGTCCGCTCGACGCCGAGACCGCCAACGAGATCGCCAAGATCTTCACCGAAGTGATCATCGCGCCGGGAGCCAGCGATGCCGCCAAGACCATCCTCGCCGCGCGTAAGAATCTACGGCTGCTGGTCGCCGACGGCCTGCCCGACCCGCGCGCCGGCGGCGTGACGGTCCGGAACGTCGCCGGCGGGTTCCTCGTCCAGGACCGCGATGCCGGCGCGGTGGCCGCGGGCGAT
Organism: Bauldia sp.; assembly: GCA_035651055.1. Classification (GTDB taxonomy): domain Bacteria; phylum Pseudomonadota; class Alphaproteobacteria; order Rhizobiales; family Kaistiaceae; genus JAFKKF01. Next base: position 1,141 of record DASRGK010000113.1, on the reverse strand, counting down.
CTCAAGGTAGTGACCAAACGCCAGCCGACCGCCGAAGAGCTCGCCGACATGCTCTTTGCCTGGACGGTTGCGCGGCACGTCAAGTCGAACGCCATCGTCTATGCCCGTGGCGGCGCCACCGCCGGGATCGGCGCCGGCCAGATGAGCCGCGTCGATTCGGCCATCACCGCGGCACGCAAGGCCGCCGAAGCCGCCAAGGCAGCGGGCCTGACGCGGTCGCTTGCGGAAGGCTCCGTGGTCGCCTCCGATGCGTTCTTCCCCTTCCCGGACGGCCTCATCACCGCCGCCGAAGCCGGCGCCACGGCCGTTATCCAGCCAGGCGGCTCGATGCGCGACTCGGACGTCATCGCCGCCGCCGACGAGCGCAATCTCGCAATGGTCTTCACCGGCATGCGGCACTTCCGGCATTAGCCGGAATTCCGCTTCCTTCTCAGATTGTCGTCGCGCGGCAAAAGACGCATGAGGTTCCGTGTCTGCGGCGCGGCACTCCGTGCCGCAAAGCCTGTCCCCGGGCCGGCCAAAGGGCGGACCCGCGGGCGCACGGAACGACAAGGAGTCAGATCAGGACGACGTCGTTGGCGAGTTCGTTCCGGTCGCGCGGCCGCGGCGGAAAATGCTCGGCCAGAACTGCGCCGGCACGGCCGATCGCCGCGACGAGCCCGTCCGCGAGCCGGCCGGCGGCGATCTCGCGGGTGAGCGCGGCAATTGCCTCGTCCCATACCGGCTGCGCCACTTTCGCGGCGATGCCGGCGTCGGCAACGATCTCGGCATAGCGTTCGGCAAGCGACACGAAGACCAGAACGCCGGTCCGCGCCTCGGTCATGTGCAGGCCGTGGGCAAGGAACTGCTCGACCGCGGCGGCATGGGCGCGCGCCTTCTTCATCGGCCCCGGCACGGCCGGGAAGCGCAGCGCGGGCAACGACAGGACGGTCGCGGCGGCGAGAAAGACGACGAGCTGGATCAGGTAGATGTCGAGGACGCCGATGCGCGTCAGGAAGATGAGCGGCAGCGGGACGAGCAATGCGACGATCGTCGCCCAGAAGAGCGGCACGAAGCGGTAATCGTCGCTGGACCGCGCGACGACGGTGAATATCTCGCCTGCCGTGGTCTTTTCCGCCGCCGCGACGGCATCGCGGATGCG
>DASRGK010000112.1:0-8169 GCA_035651055.1 Bauldia sp. | reverse complement strand
CGCCAGCTGATCCGGCGCAGGTCGATGCCCAACTCGTTCCCCCAGTAGACGTGGTTGTCGACGATCGCTGCGAGCAGGTTGTTGGCGGCCGCGATGGCGTGAAAGTCGCCGGTGAAGTGGAGGTTGATGTCCTCCATCGGCACCAGCTGCGACTTGCCGCCGCCGGCCGCGCCGCCCTTGTGGCCGAAGCACGGCCCGAGCGACGGCTCGCGGAGGCAGATCACCGCCCGCTTGCCGATCCGGTTGAGCGCATCGCCGAGGCCGACCGTCGTCGTGGTCTTGCCTTCGCCCGCCGGCGTCGGCGAGATCGCGGTGACGAGGATCAGTTTTCCGTCCGGCCGCTCCAGCCGGTTGAGGTAGTCGAGCGCGATCTTCGCCTTGTGCGGCCCGTAAGCGAAGACCGCATCGGCCGGGATGCCGAGTTTGCCGGCGATTTCGCCGATCGGCCTCAGCTTCGCCGCTCGCGCGGTCTCGATATTGCTCGGCATGCGTCCCCCCTCTGCACCCACTGCATCGATGCCAGAACGTCAGCAAACGCGCCACGCCCTTCGCGAGGGGAGAGTGAAAACGACTTTCTCTGAGCTGTTGTTCAGGCGCGCCGAATGAACCCGATCCGCGATCTCCACTAACTGATCAGACGACTGCGTATGATCCTGCTATCGACCTAGCGAGCGGTGTGCCGTGCAATGATAGTAGGGCAATAGGGCGAAAAGAGTCCCTTAAAGACTTCCATGGCTTTTGGATCGGCAAGGATCGCAGTATCTGAGATTTTAGCTTTGCAGAATTCAAAAGCCTCATCGTCCGTTCTAAGGATCGAAGCGTAAGTATAACTGATGAAGAATGCCACAAGGAACGCCAGTGCTGAGAAGCTAACCAAGGGGCTTTCACGTCGCTTCAGGCCGAATAGATAAACACTGATGCCACCGATCAGAGTAAGGATTGCCGGCACGAGGTCGCCTACAACACTGGACCTACTCAGGCCTCCGAGATAACCGACCGCGATGCCTACAAACGCAACGGTGAAAAGAGTAACGGCTGCGCCGCGCTGATAGACCACACCTGACAGGGTGATGCCGCCCAGAGTCATAAAGGTAAGTACCGCCGCGATCGCTCCGACAGTCAACAGCTGGGCAATTGCAGACCCAACAGCTTCAAGACCGAAAACTGTAAAGATTGTCATTTTGGTGGATCTATCGATATAGGCGCTGTAAGCGCAAACGCGTTATCGACCTTAAAATCAATTCCTTTGAGTCTCTTCCCCACAATTACCATTCCATCAGGAAGCACGTATAGGAATTTGCCTCCTGATGCTACATTCTTATCTTTGAAGAACTCTTTCAGGGCGCCGATATCTGGTCGGCGATAAGTTTGGGCCGGGCCAGGGACCGGATTGCCAAAATTCCAGCCTGGGACAGCGATTTGAGTTGGTGACAGGCATTCGCGCAGAGTGTCTAAGTCGGCCGGTGCGCCCGAGGCGCCGTAGGCTTTGGCGGCGGACTGGCATAGCGCCTCGTCGTCGGCCCGAGACTGTTGGTAGGGCGGAGCGAGCAGCCAGAAGAAGACCGCAACGAGAGCCCAACGGATCATGAGGCTGTTCTCCGGGTTCACTCAATGGTAGCGCGCTTTCTTAGCACAATCGCATGATGTCCCGCACCATCCTCATCACCGGCTGCTCGTCCGGGATCGGCTACCACGCCGCGCACGGCATGAAGCAGCGCGGCTGGCGCGTCTTCGCGACGGCCCGGAAAGAGGAGGACGTCGCCCGGCTGAAGGCCGAGGGCCTCGAAGCGCTGCGCCTCGACTATGCCGACGGGCAGAGCATCGCCGCTGCCGTCTCGGCGGTGCTCGCCCTCACCGGCGGCACGCTCGATGCCCTCTTCAACAATGGCGGCTACGCCCAGCCGGGCGCGCTGGAGGACCTGCCGACCGCCCTCTTCCGCGAACAGTTCGAGGTCAATGTCTTCGGCTGGCACGACCTTACCCGGCGCCTCATTCCGGTCATGCGCCGGCAGGGCCACGGCCGCATCGTCTTCTGCTCCTCCGTGCTCGGCTACATGTCGGTACGCCATCGCGGCGCCTATGCCGCCTCCAAATATGCCGTCGAGGCGATCGCCGACACGCTCCGCCTCGAACTCTTCGGCAGCGGCATCCGCGTCGTCCTCATCGAGCCCGGCCCGGTCCGCACCCGCTTCGTCGAGAACGCCCTGTCCGGTATCGAGGAGAAGCTCGACGTCACCGGCTCGCACCACCGCGACGACTACGCGGACCAGCTGGCGCGCCGCGGGACCATCGAGCCGAACCCGTTCCGGGTCGGGCCGGAAGCGGTGCTGGCGCGCCTGCTCCTTGCCGTCGAGAGCGCCAATCCGGCGCCGCGCTACCGCGTCACGCTGCCGGCGCAGGTTGCCTGGTACCTGAAACGGATCCTGCCGGTGCGGGTCGCCGACTGGCTCTCCCGCCGCGTTCCCTAGATGATCCGCCCGCAGATGAAGCCGCCATCCACCACCAGCGTATGGCCGTGGATGTAGCTGGCGTCGTCGGAGGCGAGGAAGGCGATCCCGGCGGCGATCTCCTCCGGCTCACCGATCCGGCGGATCGGGATCGCCTTTGCCACCGCCCGCTCGTTGTCGGGGTTGGTTTCGAAGTCGGCGTTCATGGGCGTGCGCGTCGCCCCCGGGGCCACCGCGTTCACCCGGATGCCCTCGCGCGCGTAGCGGAGCGCCAGTGCGCGCGTCATCCCGTCGAGGCTGAACTTCGACATGATGTAGGCGACCGCCTGCTCTTCCACCGGAAAGATGCCTTCGACCGAGGAGGTGGTGACGATCGCGCCCGGCCGGCGGGCGTCGAGGAAGTGCTGGATCGCGGCCTGGGCGCAGAGGAAAGCCCCGCGCTGGTTCACCGCCATCAGCCTGTCGTAGTCGGCGATCAGCATCTCGTGCGGCTCGGCGACGATCTTGATCCCGGCATTGGCGATAAGCACGTCGAGGGCCCCGAATTCCTGAATCGCCGATGCAAAAAGCGAATCGACCTCGTCCTCGTTGGAGACATCGGCGGGCAGCAGGAAATGGCGGCCGTCGGGATGGGCGAGCTGCAGCTCTTCGAGGAGTACGTCCGCGGGTTCCGGATCGCCGACGAAGTTGACGGCGACGTTGGCCTTTTCCTTTGCGAAGCGGAGCGAGACGGCCCTGCCGATGCCGGTCGCGCCGCCGGTGACCAGCACGTTCTTGCCCTGCAGTCCGCGCATTTATCCGCCCCCGGCTTTGCCGTGGCAGAATTGCGCGTTCGGCTGGTTGCGGCAAGCACGCGGGTGGCCCCGCAGGGCTTCACCCGCTATATGACCGGCCGGAGAGAGAAAGGCGATCGAACCGGTCATGTCGAGCTTCTTTCAGGGTGTCACCGGCATCGCCATTGTCGCGGTCGCGGTCGTCCTCGTCCTCGGCATCGTCAACATGCTGCGCGGTTCCTCGCCGAACCGCTCGCAGACGCTGATGCGCTGGCGCGTGATCCTGCAGTTCGTCGCCATCGTCGCGATGATGACCGCGCTCTATTTCGCCCGCCGTTAGACCGGAACCGGCGGCATGGTGGTCCTCAACAAGATCTACACCCGCACCGGCGATGACGGCACCGCTGCGCTGGCGACCGGCGAGCGGCGCCGCAAGTCGGACCTCCGCTTCGCCGCCATCGGCGCGGTCGATGAGGCAAACGCGGCGTTGGGTCTGGCGCGGCTCGAAGCGACCGGCGACATCGACGCGATGCTCGCCCGCATCCAGAACGACCTTTTCGACCTCGGCGCCGATCTTGCCGTCGCGGAGGCCGGGCCCGCGCCGCGCGAGCGCCTGAGGGTCAGCGCCGCGCAGGTTGTCCGCCTGGAATCGGAGATCGACCTGCTCAACCAGGGCCTGAAGCCGCTTGCTTCGTTCGTCCTCCCCGGCGGCTCGCGCCTCGCCGCGGCGCTTCATCTCGCCCGTACCGTCACCCGCCGGGCCGAGCGCGACCTGGTCGCGCTCGCCGCCGGCGAGTCGGTCAACCCGGAGGCCCTCCGCTACATCAACCGGATGTCGGACCTGCTCTTCGTCGCGGCGCGTTTTGCCAACGATTCCGGCGCGGCGGACGTGCTATGGATACCCGGGGAGAACCGGTGAAGCCGCTGGCTGGGACGGAGCGGGTTGGCCTTTATTCCGATCTACGACGGTAACCCGTACAACTACATCAGGCGGCCGTGGGTCTCCTGGTCGCTGATCCTCGTCAACGTCGTCATCTTCTTCGTCTTCCAGCATGGCGGCTGGGAGGATGCCGACCGCGGGTCGGTGCTGGGCTACGGCCTCATCCCCGCGGCATTCAACGGCCACGACCTGCGCCCGGAAATCTACCAGGCGTTTCTTTCGTCCTGCGCCCCGTTCTTCGGCGTCGGCGAACGCCTCGTTCACAGCGCCCAGAGCTGCTGGGTCCAGCCACTCCCCGACTGGGCCACGCTTTTCACCTACGCGTTTCTGCACGGCGATTTCTGGCACATCCTCGGCAACATGGTGTTCCTCTGGGTCTTCGCCGACAATATCGAGGACTCGCTCGGACATTTCCGATTTCTCGTCTTCTACGTCCTCTGCGCGCTTGCCGGCGGTTTCGCCTACATCTGGTCGGACCCGGTCTCGATCGCCCCGGTGATCGGCGCGTCCGGCGCGGTTGCCGGCATCGTCGCGGCCTATTTCATCCTCTACCCGTTCGCCAAAGTCTGGATACTCATCCTCGGCCGCATTCCGCTCCGGCTGAACGCCTTCCTCGTCCTCGGCTTCTGGATCCTGTTCCAAGTCTATTCGCTGGTCGTGGTCGACGACAGCGGCGACAATATCATCGCCTGGTGGGTGCATATCGGCGGATTGGCGGCCGGCGCGGTTCTCGTCGTGGTCCTCCGGCGGAAGGGCGTGCGGCTCTTCTATCATCCGCCGCCGCCTGTCCCGATGACCCCGCCGCCCGCAGCGGCCCCGGTTATCGCCGCCGGCGGACCGGATCGCCGCGAGACGGAGCCCACCGGCTACGTTGACGGTCCGTGGGGCCGCCACTAGCTTCGCCGCTCTTTCTGGGGAAATTCCGTCGCGATGAAGATCCTGGTGCCCGTCAAGCGGGTGGTCGATTTCAACGTCAAGGTCCGCGTCAAGCCCGACGGCAGCGGCATCGACCTTCAGAACGTCAAGATGGCGATGAACCCGTTCGACGAGATTGCCGTCGAGGAAGCGCTCCGCCAGAAGGAAGCCGGCAAGGCGAGCGAGGTGGTTCTCGTCTCCGTCGGCCCGGCCGGCACCGCCGAGACCATCCGCACCGGCCTCGCCATGGGCGCCGACCGCGGTATCTGGGTGAAGACCGACGCGGTGCCGGAGCCGCTCGCCGTCGCCAAGGTCCTGAAGGCAATCGTCGCGCTCGAACAGCCGGGCCTCGCCATACTCGGCAAGCAGGCGATCGACGACGACGCCAACCAGACCGGCCAGATGCTGTCGGCGCTCCTCGGCTGGTCGCAGGGCACCTTCGCCTCGAAGCTTGTGATCGAAGGCGACAAGGCGCTGGTCACCCGCGAGGTCGACGGCGGCCATGAGACGATCCGGCTCCGCATGCCGGCGATCGTCACAACCGATCTCCGCCTCAACGAGCCCCGCTACGCCTCGCTTCCCAACATCATGAAGGCGAAGAAGAAGCCGATCGACGAGAAGACGCCGGCGGACCTCGGCGTCGACGTATCGCCGCGCCTGAAGGTCCTGAAGACTGCCGAGCCCGGCGCCCGCCGGGGTGGCGTCAAGGTCGCGTCGGTCGGTGAACTGGTCGGCAGGCTGAAGGAAGCAGGGGTGATATGAGCGCGATCCTGCTTCTCGCCGATCACGACAACCGGACGCTGAAGGACGGCACCGCCCGCGCCCTCACCGCCGCGCTCGCCCTCGGCGGCGATCTCCACATCCTCGTCGCCGGCAAGGATTGCGGACCCGCCGCCGCGCAGGCCGCCAGGCTCGCCGGGGTGAGCGAGGTTCTCGTCGCCGACAGCGATGACTATGCGCATCACCTGGCCGAGCCGCTGGCCGCGCTCCTCGTCGCGCTCTCCGGTCCCTACGAAACGATCGTCGCGCCGGCGACGGCGCTCGGCAAGAACGTCATGCCGCGGGTCGCGGCCCTCCTCGACGTGATGCAGGTCTCCGATATCATCAAGGTCGTGTCGCCGGATACGTTCGAGCGCCCGATCTACGCCGGCAACGCCATCCAGACGGTTCAGGCGACCGACGTGAAGAAGATCGTCACGGTGCGGCCCGCCGCCTTTAAGGCAACCCCGGCCGGATCGGCCGTCGCCCCGATCGAGCCGGTTCCGTCCTCGCCCTCGTCGAACCTCTCGACCTTCGTCGGTGCGGAACTCGCGCGGAGCGAGCGGCCGGAGCTGACCGCCGCACGCATCGTCATTTCCGGCGGCCGCGCCTTCCAGTCGGCCGAGAACTTCCGGAAGTATCTCGAACCGATTGCCGACAAGCTCGGCGCCGCGATCGGCGCGTCGCGCGCCGCCGTCGATGCCGGTTATGCGCCGAACGACTTCCAGGTCGGGCAGACTGGCAAGGTGGTCGCGCCCGACCTCTACATTGCCTGCGGCATCTCCGGCGCCATTCAGCATCTTGCCGGCATGAAGGACGCGAAGGTAATCGTCGCGATCAACAAGGATCCCGAGGCGCCGATCTTTCAGGTCGCCGACTTCGGTCTGGTGGGTGACCTTTTCCAGATACTTCCCGAATTGGCGAAGGCGCTCTAGCCTGCCGGCCGCTTGGCCTTGCGCAGCGCGCCACGGCAGGCGCATAACCGTTCGCAAGTGCAACAAATCCGTTCATAGATGAAACAAGCGATCAAGAAAGTCGGCGTTGTCGGCGCGGGCCAGATGGGCAGCGGCATCGCCCACGTCGCCGCGCTCGCCGGTTTCGACGTCGTCCTCAACGACGTCTCCGGCGACCGCATCAAGTCGAGCCTGGCGACCATCAACGGCAACATGGCGCGCCAGGTCTCCTCGGCAAAGATCACCGAGGCCGAACGCAAGGCCGCCCTTGCCCGGATCGTTCCGGCGCCGGCCGCTGAGGCGCTCTATGACGCCGACATCGTCATCGAATCGGCCACCGAGAACGAGACCGTCAAGCGCCAGATCTTCTCGACCATCTGTCCGATCCTCAAGCCCGACGCGATTCTCGCCAGCAACACTTCCTCCCTGTCGATCACCCGGCTCGCCGCGGCCACCGACCGGCCGGAGAAGTTCATCGGCATCCACTTCATGAACCCGGTGCCGGTCATGGAGCTGGTCGAGTTGATCCGCGGGATCGCCACCGACGCCGACACTTTCCAGACCGCCAGGGACTTCGTCTCGGCGATGAAGAAGACGGTGATCACGGCGGAGGACTTTCCCGCCTTCATCGTCAACCGCATCCTGCTGCCCATGATCAACGAGGCGATCTACACGCTCTACGAGGGCGTGGGGTCGGTCGAGGCCATCGATACGGCGATGCGGCTCGGCGCCCATCACCCGATGGGTCCGCTCCAGCTTGCCGATTTCATCGGCCTCGATACGTGCCTGTCGGTGATGCAGACGCTCCACGACGGCCTCGCGGACTCGAAATACCGCCCCTGCCCGCTCCTGGTGAAATATGTCGAGGCCGGCTGGCTCGGCCGGAAGAGCGGCCGCGGCTTTTACGACTACCGCGGCGAAACCCCGGTCCCCACCCGCTAGGCCGGCCTTTCTGGTTAAGCGCGCCTTAACCGGCGCCCCGCCGATTCGCTCGACGGGCTAACTGGCTGGAAGGGCGGCAGGCCTATCTTTGCCAAGCCCGCGTATCCACGCGCGGAGCCTTTCACGCGGACAGCTGATGCACCTCGACGTCGCCACCTTGATGGCTGCCGGTGCCTTCACCACCGGCATGTCGAGCCTCCTCCTGGTCCTCGCGTGGCTTGCCGACCGCCGTGCGCTCACCTTCCTCTGGTGGTCGGCCGGCAATCTGCTGATTGCCGCCGGCATCCTCCTGCTCTTCCTGTTCGCCGGGGAACCGGGCGGGCTCGGCAACGTTGCCGCCGCCATCGCGCTCGCCATCGGTCCGACATTCCTGTGGACTGCGACGCGGACGTTCCAGGGGCGGAGGCCGCAATTCCTGGCGATGGCGGCGGGCCCGGCGT
>DASRGK010000111.1:0-16216 GCA_035651055.1 Bauldia sp. | reverse complement strand
TCAATCCGCTCAATCTCCTGGCGCTTGAGATTGAATCGTCGCCGGAAGCCCGCCCGATCCCCCGGGCGGCCGGGTTGCCCGACGATTGGTTCGAGCACGACGGGCAAATCACCAAGCGCGACATTCGAGCGATTACCCTGTCTGCGTTGGCCCCGGAGCCGGGCGATCTGCTGTGGGACGTCGGTGCCGGCGCAGGGTCCGTTTCGATCGAGTGGCTGCTTGCCGACCGTTCAATGCGGGCAATCGCAATCGAGGCGGCACCCGCCCGGGTTGCGCGTATCGCCCACAACGCGTCGAGCCTGGGTGTCCCGCATCTCGCGATCGTTGAGGCGAGGGCGCCGGCAGCCTTTGACGGGCTCGCGACGCCCGACGCGATCTTCGTCGGCTGCGGCGCCGGCGATGGCACCATTTTCCCGGCAGCAATCGCGGCGCTGCGTTCCGGCGGCCGGCTGGTCGCCAACGCAGTGACGCTGGAGACGGAAGCGGCCCTGCTCGCGCTCCACCGCGGGCACGGCGGCGAGTTGCTGCGTATCGCCGTCTCGCACGCCGAACCGGTCGGCGGCCTGACGGGCTGGCGGCCCGCCATGCCGGTCACGCAATGGCGCTGGGTGAAGCCGTGACGGTGCATTTCATCGGTGCGGGACCCGGGGCCGCCGACCTCCTCACCATCCGCGGCCGCGACCTGCTGGCGCGCAGCCCGGTCTGCCTCTACGCCGGCTCGCTGGTCTCGCCGGAACTGCTCGCCCATTGCGGACCGAACGCCCGATTGATCGACACGGCGCCGCTCGACCTCGACCAGATCGAAGCGGAGTTCGTCCGCGCGAACCAGGCGGGCGAGGACGTCGCCCGGCTTCATTCCGGCGATCTTGCCGTCTTCAGCGCGGTTGCGGAGCAGATTCGCCGCCTCGAGAAGCGGGGGATCGAATACACGCTGACCCCCGGCGTCCCGGCTTTCGCCGCCGCCGCCGCCAGCCTCGGACGTGAGCTGACGATTCCCGAGGTCACGCAGAGCGTCGTCCTGACGCGCGTAGCGGGTCGCGCTTCGGCGATGCCAGCCGGCGAGAAGCTCGGCACCTTCGCCGAAACCGGCGCGATGCTGGCGATCCATCTCGGCATCCAGGCGCTGCCCAAAGTCGTCGCGGAACTCACGCAAAGGCTTGGCGGCGATTGTCCGGTCGCCATCGTCGTGCGCGCGTCATGGCCGGACGAGCGGACGATCCTCGGCACGCTGGAAGATATCGAGGCGAGGGTCGCGGCGATGCCGGTCGAGCGGACCGCGATGATCTTCGTTGGCCGCTCGCTCGCGGCCGAGGGATTTCGCGACAGCGCGCTCTACGATCCGGACTATCGCCGGAGGTATCGCGGTGGCTAGGGCGCTTCCCTCAGTTCTCGAACGGGGCGCGGCCGACCAGACTGCCTTCGCGATCGAACACGAGTGTTTCCACTGCAACGCCGGTGCCGGCGACGACGGCGGCGGCGGCGTCTCTGGCGGCTCGCGCAATGACGTCGCCGAGCGGGATACCGGACGCGGCGGCAAGAGCGAACGCCTCGGCGGCCGTGTTGGCCCCGCGCATGGCGCCCGCGACGGCAGCGGGAGCCCCCGCAGCCGCGGCGCGCTCGGCAAGCGCATCGAGATCGACCTCGCCGCGCTTGGAATGGAGGTCGAGCAGCCCTTGCGCCAGCTTGCTCATCTTGCCGATGCCGCCGGCGATGGTGACGCGCGGAACCGGATGGGCGCGGATGTACTTGAGCATGCCGCCGACGAAATCGCCCATGTCGATCAATGCTTCGTCCGGCAGGCCGTAGAGCTTCTGGACGGCCGCCTCGGATGTCGTACCGGTGGCGCCGGCGACGTGACCGAGGCCGACGGCGCGCGCGACGTCGATGCCCCGGTGGATCGAGTGGATCCAGGCCGAGCAGGAATAGGGAATGACGATCCCGGTCGTGCCGAGGATCGACAGGCCGCCGACGATGCCGAGACGGCGGTTGAGCGTACGCTCCGCGAGTTTCTCGCCACCCGGAATCGAAATCTCGACCTCGGCATCGGCGCCGTGGCCGGCGGCGCCGGCGATTTCGCCAATGCCGGCGCGGATCATCTGCCGCGGCACCGGGTTGATGGCCGGCTCGCCCGGCGCGAGCGCAAGACCGGGCCGCGTGACGGTGCCGACCCCCGGTCCCGCGCGAAAGACGATGCCGCTCCCGGCAGGCAGCAGCCGCACGGTGGCGACGATGGTCGCGCCATGGGTCACGTCGGGATCGTCGCCGGCATCCTTGACGATCGCGGCAACGGCGCGATCGCCCTCAAGCCGCGAGAGGGCAAGTACAAATGCCGGCCGTTGTCCGCCGGGAAGCGCCACCTCCACCGGGTCGGGAAAAGTGCCGGTCGCCAGGGCGGCGAAAGCCGCCTTGGCAGCGCCGGCAGCGCATGTGCCGGTGGTCCAGCCGCGCCTGAGGGGAGGGGATTGCTCCATCGCGTTCCGAATCCCGGCGCGCGCCGGGAGAGGCTGGCCGGATGAGCTTCGAGAATAGCCTAGCGGCGGCAAGGGCGCAGTTCCCGCAATTCCGCCGCGGCCATGTCTGGCTGGTCGGCGCCGGACCGGGCGACCCGGGCCTGTTGACCCTCCACGCGGTCGACGCCATCGCCCGGGCGGATGTCATCGTCCACGACGCGCTGGTCGACCCGCGCATCATCCGGCTAGCCGACGAAACCACGCGGCTCGAAGCCGTCGGCAAGCGCGGCGGTCAGCCGTCACCGCCGCAGAGCGAGATTTCCGAGCGCCTGATTGTGCTCGCGCGGCGCGGCGAACGCGTGCTTCGCCTGAAGGGCGGCGATCCCTTCGTCTTCGGTCGCGGCGGCGAGGAGGCGATGGCGCTGGCTGCCGCCGGCATACCGTTCCGCATCGTATCCGGCATAACCTCGGGACTTGCCGGGCTGGTCGCCGCCGCCATCCCGACGACGCTCCGCGGGGTCAACCAGGCGGTGATCCTGGCGACCGGCAGCGGCGCCGAAGACGACAGCGGCCTTGACTGGGCGGCACTCGCCGGAACCCGTCAGCCGCTCGTCCTCTACATGGCGATACGCAACCTTGCCTCGATCGCGGCGGCGCTGATCGCGGGCGGTCTCGCGCCGACGACGCCGGCCGCGGTGGTCGTCGCGGCGACCATGGCCGACGAGCGTGTCCTTGTTTCCCGCCTCGACCGGGTTGCCGCGGAGGCAGCAGCGGGCGGTTTCGGCTCGCCTGCGATCGTCTGCATCGGCAGCATCGTCGCGGCGCGCGAGGTACTGCACCGGGGCGTGGCAGCCGCGGCGAAAGAACTGCAATGACTGCCCGCGTCCTAATGATCGCCGGCGCCGCTTCCGGTACGGGCAAGACCACTGTCACCGCCGGGCTCATCGCCGCGCTGCGGCGCCGCGGGCTCATCGTGCATCCGGTCAAGGCAGGACCCGACTATATCGACGCGGCATTTCACGCGGTTGCGGCAGGCGCGGCATGCCGCAACCTCGATTCATGGGCGATGGACGCACGTCTGCTCGAGACGGTGATCGCCGAGGCCGGAGAGGGCGCGGACATCGTCCTTATCGAAGCGGCGATGGGCCTCTTCGACGGTTTGCCCGGACCGAAGGGCGCGCGTGGTGCTGCGGCCGACCTCGCCGCGAAGTTCGGCATTCCCGTCGCGCTCGTCCTCGATGTCGGCGGACAGGCGCAGACCTCGGCGGCGGTGGCGCGCGGCCTCGCCGCCCACGATCCGGCGGTTCATGTCGCCGGCGTCATCCTCAACCGCGTTGCCGGCGACCGCCATCGTGACTTCATCGCTGAGGCCATGGCAGCGGTGCCGGTCCGCGTCTTCGGTGCGCTCGCGCGCTCGGGAGCCTGGGCTCTTCCCTCCCGGCATCTCGGGCTGGTGCAGGCCGGGGAGCATCCCGACCTGGCGGATCGTCTCGGATGCCTTGCCGAAGCCTTGGAGGCCGGCGTCGATCTCGACGCAGTGCTTGCTGCAGCGGAGTCAATTGGCGGCGGCGGGCCCCGCCGGATTGCGCTGCCGCCGCCCGGAAAACGGATCGCGCTCGCCGACGATGCGGCATTCAGCTTCATCTACCAGCACATGCTCGACGGATGGCGAAGTGCCGGCACCTCGGTGACGCGGTTCTCGCCCCTCGCCGACGAGCCCGTGCCAGCTGACGCCGACTGCGTATGGCTGCCCGGCGGCTATCCTGAACTGCATGCAGCCGGCCTTTCCGCGGCCCGCCGGTTCCGCGACAGCATCGTTGCCTTCGCGGAGACGCGGCCCGTTCACGGCGAGTGCGGCGGCTACATGGTCCTCGGCGCGTGGCTGGAAGATGCCGAGGGCACCAGGCATCCGATGGTGAACCTGCTCGGCCATTGCACCAGCTTCCGGCAGAAGAAGCTCACCCTCGGCTATCGCGAAGCGACGCTGCGGGCCGCTTCGCCGCTGGGGCCGGCGGGCGGAGCGGTTCGCGGCCACGAGTTCCATTATTCGCGGCTCGTCGAGCCGGGCAGCGATGAACCGCTGGCCGAGCTCGCGGATGGCCGCGGCGCTTCCCTGGGACCGGCCGGGAGCCGCCGCGGCAATGTCTCGGGTACCTGGTTCCACGCAATCGCCACGGCCTGACTGGCTAACGCGCTCCGGCGTGCCTATAATATGACCAGTTACATGACCATATCGAGGTCGGCATGGAAACGGTCAACCTGGCGCACGCCAAGGCCCATCTCAGCGAACTGCTCGACCGCGTCGAGGCCGGCGAACAGGTGACGATCACCCGTCACGGCAAGGCCGTCGCCAACCTGACGCCGGTCGTCGAGCCCAAGAAGAAGCTTGATCTTGAAGCGCTGCGCCGGCTCCGGGAGCAGATGCCGCGCTGGCGGAAGCCCAGCCATGTGCTCATTCGGGAGATGCGCGACGAGGATCCGTAGTGATCTACTTCGATACGAGTTTCCTCACGCCACTTCTTCGCGGTGAGGAGACCAGTGCGGCGGTCGAGCGCTTCATCGCCGCTCAGCCGCCCGGAAGCCTTGCAACAGGCCTGCTGACGAAAGTCGAGTTCGCATCAGTCCTATCGCGGGACGTACGTGTAGGCAGCCTGACGGCGGCAATCGCACGGCAACTGAACGATGCGTTCGCCGGTACGGTCGCTTCGGTCTTTGTCCTTCTCCCGCCGTCACCAGCTGATTTCGACCTTGCCTATGAATTCGTTCGAGATCACCTGACTGGTCTACGCGCGCCCGACGCCCTTCATCTGGCGATGGCCGCCAACAATCGCGCCGAAGCGATTTACACTTTGGACAAGGGCATGGTGCGGGCCGGCAAGCGGCTACGCCTGCCGGTCAAGCACGGCATCCGCTTCTCGGACTAGCGCCTAGTTCGTCCGCGGGAAATACGACGCCGGGTCGACTTCGCCCGGACGCCCGGCAAGAGAAAGCGTCGCCTTGTCCGGCGCCGACTCGGCGATCACCTTGCCGCGGCGAATGACGGCGAGGCGTTTGGCGCGGAGCCGGATCGCCTCGATCGTGTCGTGCGCCTGCAGGATGACCATGTCGGCATTGCAGCCGACGGCAAGGCCGTAGCCGTCGAGGTGCATGACCTTGGCCGGGTTGGTGGTGACCGCCTCGAAGCAGAAGCGCATCGCCTCGCGGCTGGTCATCTGCGCGACATGGAGGCCCATGTGGGCGACGTCGAGCATGTCGGCGCCGCCCAGCGAGTACCACGGGTCCATGCAGCAATCCTGGCCGAAGGCGACGTTGATTCCGTAGGTCCGCATTTCCGGCACGCGCGTCATGCCCCGCCGTTTCGGGTAGGTGTCGTGCCGGCCTTGCAGGACGATGTTGATAAGCGGGTTGGGCACCGCGTGTACCTCCGCCTCGGCCATCAGCGGCAGAAGCTTGGAGACGTAATAGTTGTCCATCGAGTGCATCGAGGTGAGATGTGATCCGGCGACCCGGCCCTGCAGGCCGAGTCGCTCGGTTTCGTAGGTGAGCGCCTCGATGTGGCGCGAGAGCGGGTCGTCGGTCTCGTCGCAGTGGATGTCGACGAGCAGCCCGCGTTTCGCTGCGATTTCGCAAAGCGCCTTGAGGCTGCGCGGCCCGTCTTCCATCGTCCGCTCGAAATGCGGAATGCCGCCGACCACGTCGACGCCGAGGTCGAGGGCGCGTTCGAGGTTCCGTGCGGCGGTCGACGAGCGGTAGTAGCCGTCCTGCGGGAAGGCGACCAGCTGCAGGTCGATATAGGGCGCGATCTTCTTCTTCACGTCGATAAGCGCCTCCACCGCGAGCAGGCGGTCGTCGCAGACATCGACGTGGGTACGGATGGCGAGCAGCCCCTTCGACACGGCAAGGTCGCAGTAGCGGAGCGCGCGCTCGGCGACCGCTTCGTGCGTGAGAAGCGGCTTCAGCTCGCCCCATAGCGCGATGCCTTCGAGAAGCGTCCCGGACTGGTTCATCCGCGGGAGACCCAGCGACAGCGTCGCGTCCATATGGAAGTGCACGTCGACGAAGGGCGGCGAGACGAGATGGCCCGTCGCCTCGATCGTGCGGCCGGCGGCTGCCGTGATGTTGGGCTCGATCGCGGTGATCTTCCCGCCCTCGGCGGCGATGTCGACACCGGTGCGCCCGTCGGGGAGGGTGGCATTCTTGACGAGGAGGTCGACCATCAGCGTTCTTCCTTCCGGAATGGCCTGAGCAAGGCTGCCGGTGCGCGGGCGTTGCGCGACACTAGCGCCATCGCAACGATGGTGAGCACGAATGGCAGCATGAGAAAGACTTCGTAGGGGAGGTGCATGGTGTTGGTGGCCTGCAGGCGCAACTGCAGCGCCTCGAGGAAGGCGAAAAGGAACGCGCCGGCGGCGCAGCGCCAGGGCCGCCACTGGCCGAAGACCACCAGCGCAATGGACACCCAGCCGCGCCCCGACACGACGCCGAAAGTGAACGCGTTGAACTGGGCGATGGTGAGGTAGGCGCCGCCCATCGCCATCAAGGCGCCGCCGAGCACCAGAGCTTGCGTGCGCATCGACCAGACGCTGACGCCGGCCGCATCCGCGGCGCGCGGGTTCTCGCCGACGGTGCGGAGATCGAGCCCCCACGGCGTGCGGTAGAGCGCCCACGCGGTGACGGGGATGGCGAGAAGCGCGATGTAGGTGATGACCGTCTGGTTGAAGAGCACCGGCCCGAGGAACGGAATGTCGGAGAGGAGCGGGATCGGCGCGGTCGTGAAGGCGACGATATTCGGGGGCGTTGAAGGCTGCCCGAAGATCAGGCGATAGAAGAAGAAAGCGAGCCCGGTGGAGAGGAGCGTCATGCCGATGCCCGAGACATGCTGGCTGACCCCGAGGACGACGGTCAGCAGCGCCATCACCAGGCCGGCGAGCGCGCCGGTGACAAGGGCGGCGAGGACGCCCAGCCAGAGCTCGCCGGTAAAGTAGGCGACCGTAAAGCCGACCATGGCGCCGAGCAGCATGATGCCCTCGATGCCGAGGTTGAGAACGCCGGATTTCTCCGAATAGAGCTCGCCGAGCGTGGCAAGGAGAAGCGGCGTCGAGATGCGGATCAGCGCCGCGAAGAAGCCGACGTCGAGGATGAGGGTAAGGTCGCCCATCACGCTGCCCTGGCAATACGGAGGCGGTAGGCGGTGAACAGGCGCAACGCGACCATGGTGAGCAGCGCCACGCCCTGGATCACGTCGGCGAGATAGATCGGGACGCCGGTGGTGCGCGCCATCGTCCCCGCTCCGTTGAAGAGAATCGCGAAGAAGAGCGCTGCGGGGATGACACCGAGCGGGTTCAGCTCGGCAAGCGTCGCGATGACGATGCCGGCGTAGCCATAGCCCGACGACAGGTCGGAGGTGACGCGGAAGCGGACGCCCGCGATCTCGCCGGCGCCGGCGAGACCGGCAAGCGCCCCGGAGATGAGGGCAGCGATGATGAGGGTCCGCGCCACCGAGATGCCGGCATAGTTGGCGGCCGCCGGGTTCTCGCCGACCGCGCGGATCGCGAAGCCGAGGTTCGTCCGCCGGATGACGAACCAGATGACGAACGCCGCGATGACGGAAAGCACGACGCCGAGGTGCAGCGAGTATCCCGCGAGGATCGGATATTCGGCGTCGGGGCGGATGACCGGCGAGTTGGGATAGCCGCTCTTCGGGTCCTTCCACGGCCCTTCGAGGAGCGCCATGACGCCGAGGAGGATGATCGAGTTGAGGAGGAGGGTGGTGACGACATCGTCGACCCTGAGCTTCACCTTCAGGGCGGCCGGGACCAGTGCCGCAAATGCGCCGACCAGCATTGCGGCGAGGATCATCAGCGGAATGAGAGTGAAACTCGGCAGGATCTGCTGCTCGCCGACGAAGGACGCGGCGCAGGCGCCGGCCATCAGCTGTCCTTCGGCGCCGATGTTCCAGAACTTTGCGCGGAAGGCGACGGCCACGGCGAGGCCGGTGCAGAGCAGGGGCGATGCCTTGACCAGCGTCTCGAGGAGGTCGTCGCTCGTCTCGAAGGTGGAGAAGAAGAGGAGCCGATACGCGTCGAGAACGTCGGTTCCGGAGAGCGCGACGAGCAGGCTGCAGATGAGGAGGGCGGCGAGGACTGCGACGAGCGGCAGGAGCAGTTGCGTCGCCAGCGGCGTCTCCTGCCGGCGCTCGAGACGAAGGTGGATCACGCCGCCCTCTCATCGACGCCGGCCATGAGGAGGCCGACGCGTTCGATCGTCGCCTCCGCGACCGGGAGGTCGGCGAGAATGCGGCCGCCATACATCACCGCGATGCGGTCGGAGAGGGCGAAGATCTCCTCGAGGTCCTCGCTGATCAGGATGACGCCGCCCCCGCGGGCGCGGAGCGCCAGAAACTGGCCGTGGATGAACTCGGTCGCGCCAACGTCGATGCCGCGGGTCGGCTGCGCGGCGAGCAGAATGCGAGGATTCCGGGCGATCTCGCGGGCGAGAAGCGCCTTCTGCAGGTTGCCGCCGGAGAGGGTGCCGGTGCGCGCGTCGGGGCCGGACGTTCGGATGTCGAAGCGGGCGATCTGGTCGGCGGCAAATTGCCGGATCGCAGCCCGATTGAGGATGCCGTTGCGGCTGAAGGGCGGGCTGCCGATCCACGGCAGCGCCATGCTCTCGGCAAGCGGCAGCGCGCCGATCATGCCGGTGGTCATGCGATCTTCCGGCACGCGGCCGACGCCATGCGCCTGCATCGCGCGCGGGCTCGGTTCGGCGATCGGCGTGCCGCCGATGCTCACCGTGCCCGAGACGGGCCTGGCAACCCCGGCAATGACGTTGGCGAGCGCCCGCTGGCCGTTGCCCGAGACGCCGGCGATGCCGACAATTTCGCCCGCGCGGAGCGTGAGGGAAACGTCGCGGAGGCCGCCCGTACCGGCGGTGGAGACCCGGTCGAGCACCAGGAGCGCCTCCCCCGGCGCCGATGGGGGCTTCTGCGGCGGACTGAGGTCGCGCCCGCACATCAGCCGCGCCAGTTCTGCGCGTGACAGGTCCGGCTCCGTGGTGCGCTCGGCGACGACCTTGCCGTGGCGCATGACGGTGATGCGCGTGGTCACATCGAGCACTTCGCCGAGCTTGTGGCTGATGAAGATGACGCCCATGCCGCGCGCGGCCATAGCGCGGAGCGCGCGGAAGAGGCCGTCCGCCTCGCGCGGCGTCAGTGTCGCAGTCGGCTCGTCGAGGACGAGGATGCGGGCTCCGCGGACCAGCGACTTGGCAATCTCGACGCGCTGCTGTTCGCCGATCGACAGGTCGCCGACCAGCGCACCGGGATCAAGTTCGATGTGAAAATCACGGCCGATCGCGGCAAGGCGGTCGACGACGGTCTTGCGGGTGAGGCGGCCTTCCGCGCCGGCGCGGCCGACCATCAGATTCTCAAGGACCGTGTGGCGCGGCACCAGTTCGAAATGCTGGTGGACCATGCCGATGCCGAAGGCGAGCGCATCGGCGGAGCTTCGGATCGTGGCCGGACGTCCGTCGATTTCGATCGTGCCGGCATCGGGCGTGTAGGTGCCGAAGAGCACGTTCATCAGGCTGGTCTTGCCGGCGCCGTTCTCGCCCAGAAGGCCGAGGATATCGCCGGCGTTGAGGACAAGGTCGACGCCGGCCACGGCCGCGACCGGACCGAAGCGCTTGGCGATGCCGCGCATCGCGACCAGGGGCGCGCTCATGCGCCGATTCGGCGGGCGATCGGAGCTGCGGCGGCCGAGGCCGCCGCAGTCCGCGTGACTATTCGTTGACCGGCGTGGCTTCGTTGACGTTGACGCGGAAGTTGCCGTCCATGATGTCCTGCTGCTTCTGCTTCAGCGCGGCGAGAACGTCGGCGGGCAGTTTCTTCTCCCAGTCATGCAGCGGGGCAAGCGTGGCGCCGCCCTTGGCCATGAACGAGAAGCTGCCGAAATCCTGGGCCGTATAGACGCCGGCCTGGACCTGCTTGATCGCCGCCTGGATGGTCGGCCACATGTCCCAGACCGGGCCGGTCACGACCGTGTCGGGGGCGAGCGAGGCCTGATCCGACATGTTGGAAAAGGCTACGATTCCCTTCTCTTTTGCCGCTTCGATGACGCCGAAACGCTCGGCGAAAATGGCGTCGACGCCGGCGCCGATCTGGGCCAGAGCCGCTTCCTTGGCCTTGGGCGGATCGAAGAACGAGCCGATGAAGGTGACCTTGCACTTCACCGCCTTGTTGGCGTCCTTGGCGCCGGCGCAGAAGGCATTGACCAGCCGGTCGACCTCCGGGATGTCCATCGCTGCCACCGAGCCTACCGTGTTGGTTTTGCTGAGCTTTCCGGCAAGGAAACCGGAGAGGTAGGCCGGCTCGTGGATCCAGTTGTCATAGACCGAGAAATTGGGCTCCGCCGGGCCTTCGCCCGAGCCGAAGACGAAAGCAACGCCCGGGTTCTCCTTGGCGACGCGACGTACAACGTCCTCGGCCGCGAAAGCATCGCCCGTAATCATCTTGTATCCGTCGCGCACGAATTCACGGAGGACCCGCGCGTAATCCGCGGACTGGACGCTCTCCGCCCACTTGTACTCGATGCCCATCTCCTTTTGGGCCTTTTCCAGAGCAACGTGGATCTGGTTGACCCAGGGCTCCTCGATCGGCGTCGAGAAAATGGCGGCAACCTTGAGCTTCTCGGCGGCCACTGAGACGGTCGCGGTTCCGGCAAACACTACGCCGATCGCGGCCAATCCGAGCCAACGGCGCGTCATTCCAGCCATGTTCAGTTCTCCCTCGCCTTGTCGCGCACCCCGCGCGTCCGTGAGGGAGACCTTACGGCCCCGGGACAATTCTTGTCTATGCAGTCAAAATCCGGGCAGCGTGCCGCATCGCGAGGCACCCCCCGAACGGGCTTCGGATCGGCCTCGGATCGCTGCGGAACGCGGCGAGGATGACCGGGATCGGCCCCGATTTGGCGCCCCGGTCGGTCCGCGACTAGATTGCGGGCCACCGCGCCGGAGAAACGGGGACAAGTCGGGAACCATGGCCGAGAACAACCGCGACCAGATCAATTCGCCGGCCTACCGACTGGCAGCCCTCGATACCGACTTCATCCTTCGCGATTCGATGCGGGGGGTCCGCTTCCTGCTCGAATACGCCAAGGCCGAGGAGCTCCTCCGGACCTGGGGCGTTCGCTCGACGATCGTGGTCTTCGGCAGCGCGCGGGTGATGCCGGGCGGCAGCTCCGATCCGCGGGCGGCGAGCGCGCCGCTTCCCCCCGGCGCGGTCCCGCGTCCCGGCGCCCGCTCGGCGCGCTGGTACGACGAGGCGCGCAGGTTCGGCCGCATCGTCTCGGAGCGGGGCGGGGCGCTCACGCCCCGCGACGGCATGCGCGACAACGTGATCGCCACCGGCGGCGGACCCGGCATCATGGAGGCGGCGAACCGCGGCGCCGCCGATGCCGGCGCGCCGTCGATCGGCTTCAACATCCGCCTGCCGCACGAGCAGGAGCCGAACGCCTATTCGACCCCGGACCTGACCTTTCAGTTCCACTACTTCGCGATGCGCAAGATGCACCTCGCCATGCGCGCCGCGGCGCTGGTCGTCTTCCCCGGCGGCTTCGGCACCTTCGACGAATTCTTCGAGATGCTGAACCTGGTGCAGACCGGCAAGATGCCGCGCGTGCCGATCCTCTGCTTCGACCGGAGCTACTGGGAGAAGGTGGTGAACTTCGACATGCTGGTCGAGGAAGGAATGATCGGGCCGGAGGAGCGCCAGCTCTTCGGCTTTGCCGACGACGCCGAGGCGGCCTGGGAGGCGCTGGTCAAGGCCGGGCTGAAGGTGCCGGGGTAGGGGCCGCAAACCCAATCCTCCAGCGGGCGAGCACCCAACGCCTCTCATGCTGAGGCGCTCGCCGCGATAGCGGCGAGCCTCGAACTACGGACCGGTGCGCTTCGTCGAGCTTGCCAATCATCGACCTCATCCCGCACCGCTGGTGCGTGGTTCGAGGCTCGGGCTTCGCCCGAGCACCTCACCATGAGGGGCGAGCGAAGGGAGGCGCTGGTCGAGGCCGGGATGAAGGTGCCGGGGTAGGGGCCGCAAAGCGGTATCGGCGGGAGGCCTTTCCATTGTTCTGAAATCGTAGCGTAACCGACTGGCTCGTCATCCTCCGCGAAAGCGGAGGATCGGGTGCAGTCCTTCGATCCATGGCCCGATGTCGAACGATCCTCCGGTCAAGCCGGAGGATGACGTGAAAAAGGAGACCGATGGTCGGCTGGCGCCCTGTCCGCTCATGCGACGGCGGTAATGCTAGCGTGGGTCCCGCCATGACGGACGGAGGGAATGGAGGAATGCGATGCGGAAGGTGAGCGTCTTCAACAACGTCTCGATCGACGGCTACTACACCGACGCCGACAACGATTACGGCTTCGCGCACGAAGGCGCCGACGACCCCGAGCTGCAGAAGTTCACCGCGGCGAACGCCAAGGGCGAGAACGCGCTGGTCTTCGGCCGCCTGACCTACGAGCTGATGGCGGCGTGGTGGCCGTCCAAAGACGCGGCCAGGGCGATGCCGGAGGTGGCCAAGGGCATGAATGCCGCGCCGAAATACGTCTTCTCGCTCACGCTCTCGAAGGCGGACTGGGCGAACACCACGCTTCTCAAATCCGATCCGGCGAAGGAGATCGCGCGGCTGAAGAAGACGGCCGGGCCGGACCTCACCATCCTCGGCTCGGGCAGCATCGTTGCGCAGTTGGCGAAGGCGGGGCTGGTCGACGAGGTGCAGCTGATGGTCTGTCCGGTGGTGCTGGGCGCGGGCAAGAGCCAGTTCGCCGGCGCCCGCGCCCGCTGGACGCTCGCGCGGAGCCGGACCTTCGGGAACGGGCGCGTCTTCCTCGCCTACGAGCTGGCGGCGTAATCGGTAGGGTGCCTGGCGCGGAAGCGCCGCGGCCCGCCCCGCCGGATCGTCGTCATCCTCCGCGAAGGCGGAGGATCGGGCGCAATCCTTCGATCCATGGCCAGATGTCGACCGATCCTCCGGTCAAGCCGGAGGATGACGTGAAAGGAGACCGATGGTGAGGGGCGGGGTGATATGAGGACGCAAACGAGCCTGGCGGTGGGCACGCGCCTGCGGCGCTTAGCCCACCCTGCAAACCGGATCGCAGGTGAGGAAAGGAAGACGTGGATGGCCGGGACGAGCCCGGCCATGACGTGAAAGGGACGGCGAAGGCGCGAGGACGAACACATGCGGAAGCCCACGAAACGGCCGCCGGCGAAGCTGCCGAGAACGCGGAAGGCATCCGCGCCCCCGAAGCCGTCGAAGACCGCCAAGCCGCGGAAGCCGGGCGCGGCGCCAAAGCCGCCGAAGGCGGCGACGCCGAGGATCCTCTCCGGCGGCAACCCGCAGATCGCCAAAGGCGAAGGCGAGGGGCCGGTCAGGGCGTATATCGCGGCGATCCCGGTCAGGTGGAAACGGGAGACCGTCCGCCGCCTCGATGCGCTCATCGCCGCCGCCGTGCCGGGCGTCCGCAAGGCGGTGAAATGGAACTCGCCGTTCTACCGCAGCGGGCCGAAGGAGGAAGGCTGGTTCCTCAGCCTCCACTGCTACGCGAACTTCGTGAGGGTCGCGTTCTTCCGGGGCGGCGCGTTGAAGCCATCGCCGCCCGGCCCCTCGAAGTGGCCGGAGGTGCGCTATCTCGACGTCCGCGAGGGCGAACTCGACGCGGCGCAGTTCACCGACTGGGTGAGGCAGGCGAGCGGGATGGCGGGAGTGAGGATGTGAGGAACGACGGCAAAGCAGGCCGAACCCTGACAACGCGCCTGAACCGAATTGCCGAGCCGTGTTCCGTGGCCTGCGCGACAGCGCTTCGCGCGCATCGCGCCCAGGATAAGGGGAAAGGGGAGGGCAACGCAGGCCCTCCACCGCCTATCGGCGGTCTCCCTCCCTGCTTCGCGGGGGAAGATGCGGCGCCTCTTCCGGCGTGCGCTGATATCTTCGAGTGGACGGTGCGGCATGATGGGGAACGGGCGGCCGTTTCGGCTATTGGAGATTTGTGACGGGGGCGGGCTTCGAAGAGGACGAAAACGATGAAGAAACCGACGGCGACAAGGACGCGGGTGGCGAAGGCGGACAGCCGCGCCGGCGGCGAGAGCAGCACCTCCGCCTCCCGCCAGATCGATGAGCAGATCGCAGCGACGGACGACTGGCGCGGGGCGATGCTGGCACGGTTGCGGGCGCTCATCCACGCGGCCGACCCGGAGGTCGTCGAGACGGTGAAGTGGGGCGGCGTGCCGGTCTTCGAACATGCCGGGATCATCTGCACCGGCGAGACCTACAAGAAGGTGGTCAAGCTCACCTTTGCCAGGGGCGCCGCGCTCCCCGATCCTGCCGGCCTCTTCAATTCGAGCCTCGAAGGAAAGGTCCGGCGGGCGATCGATTTTCCCGAAGGCGCGAAGGTGAACGAGAAGGCCTTCAAGGCGCTCGTCCGCGCGGCGGTGGCCCTGAACCTGGCGGGGAGGGAGTAGGAGGGAGCAGGAAGCGCGCGGGAGGGGCGACAGGCCGGACGGGACTGCGTTGGCGAAGCGCTACGCCCTCATGCACCACCCTCCTCATGGTGAGGAGCGAGGCCGCAGGCCGAGCCTCGAACCACGCACCAGCGGGGCGGGATGAGGGCGATGATAGGCAACCTCGGTGAAGCGGCACTGGCCCGTGGTTCGAGGCTCGCCGCTGACGCGGCGAGCACCTCACCATGAGGGAGGGAGGTGATAATATCAAAGGCGGAAGGAATTGGGCGCCCGCTGGCGAAGCACAGCCCGGTCCCGGCATGTGGACAAACTCGCCTCGCCCCTCATTCACCACCCTCCTCATGGTGAGGAGCGAGGCCGCAGGCCGAGCCTCGAACCGCGCACCAGCGGGGCGGGATGAGGTCGATGATTGGCAACCTCGGTGTAGCGGCGCTGGCCCGTGGTTCGAGGCTCGCCGCTGGCGCGGCGAGCACCTCACCATGAGGGAGGGAGTGAGGGGAAGATCAGAAGGGGGGTGAAGGGGGGAGCGATGACGGAAGGTGCGTATGTCTACATTCTCGAATGCTGTGACGGCTCGTTCTACGTCGGCAGTACGCGCCGGGAGACGGTTGAGGAGCGGCTGAGCGAACACCAGCAGGGAAGAATTGCCGGCTACACCTCGGCCCGCTTGCCGGTTCGCCTCGTCTGGGCTGAGCACTTCCCGCGCATTGTCGACGCAATCGCGTTCGAGCAGCAGGTCAAGCGCTGGAGCCGGGCAAAGAAGATCGCGCTGATACGCGGTGAATGGGATCGGCTAAGAGAACTGGCCAGGCGGCGTTCGGGGCGATAGGGCCTGGCACTGCGCAATCGGTGAGAGCGAGGCGTCATTGGCAACCTCGGTGAGGCGGTGCTGGCCCGTGGTTCGAGGCTCGCCGCTGGCGCGGCGAGCACCTCACCATGAGGGAGGGTTGGCAGGGCCCGAAGGGGCGGACGACGGACGCTGTCGAAGCACAGCCCGGTCCCGGCATACGTGGACAAACTCGCCTCGGCCCTCATTCACCACCCTCCTCATGGTGAGGAGCGAGGCAGCAGGCCGAGCCTCGAACCACGCACCAGCGGGGCGGGATGAGGTCGATGATTGGCAACCTCGGTGAGGCGGCGCTGGCCCGTGGTTCGAGGCTCGCCGCTGGCGCGGCGAGCACCTCACCATGAGGGAGGGGGGGTGAGGGGAAGGGGAAGGAGGGGAGTGAAGGAGGGGAGTGAAGGAGGGGAG
>DASRGK010000110.1:0-3569 GCA_035651055.1 Bauldia sp. | reverse complement strand
CGGTCGTCGGCGCGCGCGAGCTCGGCGAGTGTCTTGGTCGGCTGCGTCTCATGCTCGATCAGCTCGTCGGCGTTCAGCATCGCCACCCTGTCGGGGTCGCGGGAGAAGTCCTCGTTCTTCAGGTGAAGGACCCGCGCGTGCGGCGCGAGGTGGCTGAGACCCTTCAGCGCGGCGATGGCGAAGTCCGGGGCCGGGGTCTGGTAGGCGAAGCTCTCGCAAATGAGCCCGCTCAGCTCGGACTGGTGGTCGAGGGTGTAGATGCAGGAGACGACGCCGCCCGCGCTATGGCCGAGCAGAAAAGTCGCGAGGCCCGGCTCGCGCGATTTCGCGATCTGGATCGCCTGGGCAAGGTCGTCCTCGTACTCGTTCATCGAGTTGACGAAGAAGCGCTCGCCATCGGAGAGCCCGCGGCCGCGAAAGTCGACGGCGTAGACCGCGTAGCCGCGCCCGACGAGCTGTCCGGCAACCCACTGATATTGGCCGCTGTGCGAATTGAAGCCGGGTGCAATCGCCACGACTGCCTTCGCCTTGCCCGCCGGACGCCAGGACCGGAGGTGAATCTTCAAACCGCCGAAACCTTCGAATTTCTCTTCCTTCGCGTCTACCGCAGTCGCCATGCCGCTCTCCTCTTGCCGGTTGACGTCCGCCATCATCGTGCCGCCGGGAACGCCGGCTTCGCACTGCACCATATCGGGTTGACTCATAGTTGCAATGCGTCACGGTATAGTGACAGCCTCCAGCGCGCGGTATGTATGCGGTTCTAGCCAAGGACGCATCATGTCGAAGCGTCAATTTCAGATGATGGCGCACTACAACCGCTGGGCCAATGAGCGGCTCTACGCGGCGTCGCGGGGATTGCCCGACGCGGAATATCGCCGCAACCGTGGCGCGTTCTTCGGCTCGCTCCACGGGACGCTCAGCCATCTGCTGGTCGCCGACCAGATCTGGATGCGCCGCTTCACCGGCGATGGTCCCGTCCGCACCAAACTCGATGAAATCCTGTTCGAGGACTTCGACGCGCTGCAGGCGGCGCGCCGGGACTGGGACGGCCGCATCGTCGCCCATGTCGAGGGACTGAGCGATGCCGACATCGCGGGTCCGCTGTCGTTCCGCACGGTCGTCCGGCCCCAGGAGATCACGCAGCCGCGCTGGTCGGCGCTGACGCATTTCTTCAACCACCAGACCCACCATCGCGGCCAGGCGCATACCATGGTGACGATGATCGCCGGCAACGATGCCATGCCGAGTCTCGACCTCATCATCTTCCAGCGCGAGACCGGAATCGGGATGACCTAGTTTTCCCCCTCTAGTACGGGTCGCTTGCTTCGAGGATTTCCTGCCCCATGAGGACGCAGGAGCCCGGTATCTGCGCGTAGAGGAAGCGCATCCGGTAGTCGGACTTGTAGATGTGCCCATAGACTTCGAGCACGTCGAACCTGCCCTTGCCCTTCAGCGCTTTCACCGGCGCGAGCTGCCTCACCTTGTCGTCGACGGCAAGGTTCTCGACCTTGCCGGACGCGTTGTCGGCGAAGTGAAGCCGCAGCAGCGGTTCGGCGCGCTTGACCGCGTCGGCGTCGCAGGGATGGGCGAGCGCCGGCGTCGCCGCGAGGGCAAGCCCGGCCGCGACCAGCACGGCGGCATTGCGCCGCCGTGCAGCTTGACCGGCTGAAAAGTTCAGGCGCACGACTTGATGTAGCAGGTCGCCTTGTAGATCGGCCGGCTGCCGATCTGGCACTTGGTCAGCGCCTTGTCCTTGGCCGTCGAGAGCACCGGCGACCGGCCCACCCACTCCACGGCGTTGGCGTTCTTGGCCACGCAAACCCACGCCGATGCGGCGGTTGAACCAAGAGCCAGGCCGCCGGTGGTCAGAATGGCAACGGCCGCGATCGAACGAACGAGATGCATGTTGCAACTCCTCTCGGTTGACGAGGATGTCGATTCACGCCGGCGATCCTATGACCGCCCGAAGGCAGCGAAAAGGCCGACTACCCTCCTTGCGGCTGCCGGTGGATCGGGTCGATCCAGGCGACCGTCTCGGGCTTGTCGACCGGCTCGATGTCGAGGTTGACCACCACCGCCTCGTTATCGCTGCGCACCACCACGCATTCGAGCGGCTCTTCGGCGGAGGCATTCAGCTCCTGGTGGGGGACGTAAGGCGGGATGAAGATGAAGTCGCCCGGCCCGGCTTCGGCGACGTATTCGAGGCGGTCGCCCCAGCGCATGCGCGCCCTTCCCTTGACCACGTAGATCACGCTTTCCAGCGCGCCGTGATGGTGCGCGCCGGTCCTCGCGTTCGGCCTGATGCTGACTGTCCCCGCCCAGATCTTCTGCGCGCCGACACGGGCGAAGTTGATCGCCGCGGCGCGCGTCATGCCCGGCGTCTGCGCGGTATTGGGGTCGAGTTGGTCGGCCGGGATGACGCGCACCCCCTCGTTCTTCCAGTCGGGTCCCGTTCGACGCTGGTGACGCTCGGCCATCGCCGGCCGCCTACGGCTTCGGCGCGCAGATGCCGGCGAGGAATGTCACGGTCTCGGCGTGGCGCGCGGAATCGATCTTGGCGAGCAGATCGGTCGAACCGATCGGCTGGCACTTCGGGTTCACCGGGTTCGTCTGGCAGAAGCCGTCGCCGTCGAAGGTTATCCCGTAGCCCGATTCTGCCGGCGTTATGTGCGTCAGTTCGGCCAGCGAAATCCTCGCATAGAGGCTGTGACCGCCGGGGACCATCGCCGGCGGCCCGTCAAGGTCGACCTGGTAGTGGCACGGATCGCTCGCCGTCACCGTGAATTTCAGCTTCGCCGGGCGGCCCTTCACCGTCGCCTCGGACTCGAAGATTGCGGGCGAGGCGCCCGACTCGGTCCAGTTCATGGTGGTCGTCCCGCGCGTCAGGCTGCCGCCTGCGGCGAGGCCGAAGAAGGCGTAGCCGACCGCCTCCTCTGCGGTCGCGGCGAGCGCGGGCGGGGCAAGAACGGCCGGCGCCAGCAGGAGCGCCGCCAGTACGACATGACGTTTCATCGAGGACACCGGGACAACCGAGACATTGGGGGGCGATCATAGAGCCGCGGCGGGTGTCCGGACAATCCGGCTGCCTCTTGCCCCGCCGCGCCGCGCAAGGCAGAACCCGCCTCCGCATGCTGCACATCAACGACCTCACCTACCGCATCGGCGGCCGGCTCCTCATCGACCACGCCACGGTTGCGCTGTCGGAGGGCTCGAAGACCGGCCTCGTCGGCAAGAACGGCGCCGGCAAATCGACGCTCTTCCGGCTCATCCTCGGCGAGATCGAGGCGGAGAGCGGCTCGATCGGCGTGCCGCGCAATACGCGCATCGGGCAGGTGGCGCAGGAAGCGCCGGGTGGCGAGGAAACCCTCCTCGAAGTGGTGCTGGCCGCGGGGACCGAGCGCACCGCCCTACTTGCCGAGGCGGAGACCGCCACCGACCCGCACCGTATCGCCGAGATCCAGACGCGGCTGGCCGACATCGGCGCGCACGCCGCCGAGGCGCGGGCGGCCTCGATCCTTGCCGGCCTCGGCTTCGACGAGGCGGCGCAGCGGCGGCCGTGCTCGTCCTTC